>CAMYNQ010000110.1 GCA_947259785.1 uncultured Chromatiaceae bacterium
TGGAAGAGATTGGTAAGGACTATGTCCGTACGGCACGAGCCAAAGGGATGCCAGAACTGGCGGTGTTATTCAAACATGTGCTGAAGAATGCCATGATTCCGATTTTGACCGGCGTGGTGGTCGTGTTGCCGCTGTTGTTCATGGGCAGTCTGATTACAGAGTCATTTTTTGGAATTCCTGGCCTGGGTAGCTACACCATCGATGCCATTAGCAGTCAGGACTTTGCCATTGTCCGGGCCATGGTCTTTCTTGGTTCCGTGCTCTATATCCTCGGTCTGATTCTGACCGATATCTCCTATACCTTGGTGGACCCGAGGATCAGACTGTCATGAGTGTGACTCCAGTATTACTTTGGACCGATGCGCTGATCTTCTTTCTGGTGCTGATGATTGTGTTGGCCGCATTCTATGCCCGTGGAAAGGAGCACCTGACTGCGCCCTGGCAGCAGGTGATGCGTAGTCGCATGGGGGTGGCATCAATGCTGGTGTTGTTAATCTATGTCTGTATAGGACTGTTGGATTCCATGCATTATCGTAAGGCTCTGCCTAATCAGGGTAATGCCAATGAGATGAGTCAATCGGGTGAAATGCATTATTCGGCCGAAGTGTTGAGTGTGCTTGATGCCTTGATGGGGTCGATCAAAACAAACGTTGAAACCACCTATTCAGCACCGTTTGCAACTCATGCCTTTGCCCGCGAGATGCAGCAATTGCCTGATGGCCAGCAGCTACGCACCTATCCACGCTTGAAATATGCGGGTGTCCATCTGGATGATCCTCAAGCGGATCGTCTCACAGATATTGTTTCCTCTTCAGTCATGGCCGTTTTACTGGGTTTGCTTGCTTGGCTTATGTTTGCCTTGTTGTTGGTGCTTTGGTTGTCTAAACGTCAATCGACATCATATAAAGAAATGTTGGCCTTGGTTGCCAGTGGTCGTACTGAAGTGCCCTGGCGAGTTGTATTGATAACTCTTGGGATTGTTTTTGTACTGCTTTGTTGGTGTGCTTTGCTGGGGGGTAAATATCATATTCTTGGTACTGACAAAGTCGGGCAGGACGTCTTTTATCTGGCCATGAAGAGTGTCCGCACCGGCTTGATGATCGGTACCCTGACCACTTTGGTGATGCTGCCGTTTGCAATTATGCTCGGTATCATGGCGGGATATCTACGCGGTTGGGTCGATGACGTGGTTCAGTATCTTTATACTACCCTGAGTTCGATACCAGGCGTGTTGCTGATTGCCGCTGCAGTGTTGATGTTGCAGGTCTATATCGCCAATCACCCGGAGCTGTTTGAGACCGATGCAGCGCGGGCCGATCTGCGTCTGTTATTCCTCTGTGTCATCCTCGGCATCACCAGTTGGACTGGCCTGTGCCGGATGTTGCGTGGTGAAGCGATGAAGCTGCGTGAGATGGATTACATTGAAGCGGCAGTGGCCTTTGGTGTTGGCAAGGGCAAGATTATCACCCGCCACATTCTGCCCAACGTTATGCATATCGTCATGATTGCTATTGTGTTGGATTTTAGTGGGCTGGTGCTGGCCGAAGCGGTGTTGTCTTATGTTGGTGTTGGCGTCGATCCGAGCATGCATTCATGGGGCAATATGATTAATGGCGCCCGTCTGGAAATGGCGCGCGAGCCGATGGTATGGTGGTCGCTGCTGGCAGCCTTCATCTTTATGTTTGTATTGGTGCTGGCCGCCAATCTCTTTTCCGATGCAGTGCGTGATGCCTTTGATCCGCGCCTGAGAAAATAAAGTAGAAGCAAGGCATGAGTGAAACATTATTAAGCGTTAGTAACCTGAAGACCTGGTTTTCTGTTGGCAATGATACTGCCCGCGCGGTTGACGGCGTTAGCTTTGATATCGCCCGTGGTGAGACCTTTGCCCTGCTGGGTGAGTCGGGTTGCGGTAAGTCCATGACTTCACTCTCCATCATGCAGTTAGTGCCACAGCCGGCTGGCAAGATTGTTGAGGGTGAAATTCGGCTTGAGGGTGAAGACCTGCTCAATCTACCTGAGTCAGGTATGCGTAACGTGCGTGGTAATCGTATTGCCATGATCTTTCAGGAACCCATGACCTCGCTCAACCCGGTGTTGACCGTGGGCCAGCAGATCGGCGAGAGCCTGTTGCGTCACAAGGGTTTGAAGGGCAACGCTGCCCGCAATCGGGTTATTGAATTGTTGTCTGCTGTTGGCATTCCTGCCCCCGAGAGTCGTATCGACGAATATCCGCACCAGCTTTCGGGTGGTATGAAGCAGCGGGTTATGATTGCCATCGCACTTGCCGGTGAGCCAGATCTACTCATTGCCGATGAGCCGACCACGGCGCTGGATGTGACGATTCAGGCGCAGGTGTTGCAACTGCTGCGTGATCTGCAAAAAGAGACCGGCATGGCAATTCTATTGATTACTCATGACTTGGGCGTGGTGTCAGAGATGGCCGACCGGGTGGCGGTGATGTATGCTGGACAGATAGTGGAACAAACCAGTCGCGAGCAGTTTTTTGCCGACCCTAAACATCCATATAGTCGTAAATTATTTGATTCACTGCCGGACATGCAAAAACGTGATCAGCCGCTAGAGGTGATCAAGGGCTCGGTGCCGTCATTGTCGCAGCAGTTTAGGGGCTGCCGCTTTGAGGGCCGTTGTGATTATGCCTGGACTCCCTGTCGTGATCAGCTGCCAGAGTGGCAACAGTCCGGTGTTGAACATCAGGTGCGTTGCCATCGTGCCAATGTCGAACTGTTGGCTCAGTGGCCCGAGGTCATAAAAGTTAAGCAGCAAAAGATTCAGAGAAACGAAACGACAGCTGCGGAAAAACCATTGCTGCAGGTGAATGACCTTAAAGTTCATTTTCCAATTCGTAAGGGCCTGTTGAAGCGGGTCGCAGGTTACGTCTATGCCATTGATGGTATAGATCTACAGATTGATCCGGGTAAGACCCTGGCACTTGTTGGTGAATCAGGTTGTGGCAAGACGACTGCTGGCAAGGCCATCCTGCAATTGAATCGGCCGACCGCCGGTGAGGTGCTGTTTGAAGATGAGAACCTGGTGCATCTTAGTGGTGAAAAGCTGCGTAAACGGCGGCGTGATTTTCAGGTCATCTTCCAGGATCCATTCTCATCCATGAATCCACGCATGATGATTGGCGACATTATCGAAGAGGGCATGATTGCCCAAGGCGTGGGCGGCAATGCCCAGCAGCGCAGCGCCAGGATAGATACCTTGCTAGAACAGGTTGGACTGTCGGCGGGGATGCGTAACCGTTATCCGCATGAATTCTCTGGCGGTCAGCGCCAGCGCGTTTGTATTGCCCGCGCACTGGCCGTTGAACCAAAACTGATCGTCTGTGATGAACCCACCAGCGCCCTTGATGTGTCGGTGCAGGCGCAGATATTAAATCTATTAAAAGACCTGCAGGCAGAATACGACCTGTCTTACCTGTTTATTACTCACAATATTTCAGTGGTGGCCTATTTGGCCCACGAAGTGGTGGTGATGTATCTGGGGCGTATCGTTGAGCGTGGCAAAGTTGAGGATGTGCTGGAGAAACCGCTGCATCCATATACACAGGCATTATTGGCTGCCGTGCCGACTATCGATCAAGAAACCAAGCAGGAGGTTGTTCGGTTAGAGGGTGATATTCCATCACCGATTGCACCGCCGAGTGGTTGCTATTTCCACCCTCGTTGCCCCCATGTAAAGCCTGTTTGTAGTGAAATATACCCCGATTCGACCGATTTAGCTGACGGACATTCTGCTCACTGTCACCTACTTAGTTAGCCCTTAGTCGTCTTAAATTGTTTTTTAGTTATCGCTTAGGCCTAATTTGTTGCCGGCAGATTGATAGATTAAAACTTTCAACAACAATAAATATGCATAAAAGTGCTCAAGTTTTTAACGTGGTTTGTTGTTGTTTTACACGCGCTGCGATAGATAGAGACGATACGAAGAGAGAAAATGGAGCTGTGTACAGCTAAACGCTTGCAGAATCGTTTTTAAAATTGATCATTGTCTTGTACTATAAGTTTAATAATAAAAAACACGCAGTGTAAGTGTGTGTATTCAGGAAGAGAGCGAGTGCGAGTAATGACCAGTTTGTATGCCTTTGGGCTGCCTGGTGAGAAGTTCTGCGTCAAAGAAAATGACAGCGGAGTTTTTGACTATGCTAGCGTAGACTTAGCCTTTGCCGACAGGCAGTGGTCTGGTTGGTATATGCGCATGCCAGCCAGTTTGGTAGAACATGCCATTGAACACCTGAGTCACAAGGTGAGTCGAACGCCACGCGATCTAAATATCCACCTGTATAGAATCATAGCTAGTTATTCTTCCAATCAAATTGAATCATTATATGGCGCATTACTAGATCTATTTATTGTTCTAGACAAAAAAGGTTTTCCACTGCGTCAGCGTCTGTTTAATAAATTTTCTGGATTATTGTTAGATAAACAGAGAGCGTTCCTGAAACAGGCGCTGTTACTTGGCGCCGCAGATGTTGAATCAATACCTCATAGCAGCTGTTCTCGTTTTAACAACGGTGTGGTTGGTAGCACCAACGTGGTTATAAAAACAGGTGAGCCATCACAACATCAATTTAGTGTCTTGGATGAGGCTCGTGATCTGATTGATTCTGGTCTGATTGATGATGCCCGTATGGTCCTAGAACAGGCAATTACCCAGCAACCTGATGACGAACACATTAGCCGTGAGTTGCTCGAGCTATATAGGTATACAAAAAATTTAGATGCTTTTGCGACGATACGTGAACAGCTGAATGGCCAGCCTTTGGCTCTGGCAGATGAATGGGAGGCATTGGCAGAAACCTTTTTTGAGGAAGTAGGTGCTGAAGGATGACGATAATTAATAACAAACAATTGCGTCTGACAGCCTATGGTTTTGATGAAAGATCAGAAGAAGGTTTCCGTATGGCTTTCAAAGGACCGGGGCAGGGAAAGGCGTTATTGGTCGATGAGAATAGTGCCGAATTTGGCATTATTAACATGGACGCAGCTAATTCGCGTCGCCTGCTGGATCAATACGAGAGACGCTATCCTGGTAAACCAGCCATCAAATTATCGGTCAGGCCGTCTGAGAACAATGACGTGCTGTATGTGAAAAAACCAGCCAGCGTTGATGATATGTTGGCCGCGCTAAATAATTTGAGCAAGGAGATTGGTGAGCATGCTAAGGCCGTCGAGAATGTGCTGCCTGATAGTGATAGCGGAAAATTAGAGTCAAAGTCTTTGCCAAAGAGGGCGAGTCTTAGAAAAAAGACATCGCTCTATTATAACCCTAAGGATTATCTGCAGGGTGAGATCCATTCAGCGATGGAGTATGCAAAAACTCGTGGGCTGGCGGTAGAAATATGGTTGATGGGTGATGAAGCTAGTTGGAAAAAAATAATCATTTTGCCGGGACTAAAAAAAATTCTGACATCAATGAATAACAAGCAGTTGCATGCTTTTTGTTCACTGCCCAAGTCGCATATTAACAGCCGGGTTTATCGCCGCAATAAAAAAGAAACGAGTATTATTCAGGATAGAATTGAAAGGGAAGGGCGAGGCATGAGTTTTGAGTCTTTTCTCTGGAAGATCGCACTCTATACCAGTCAGGGCCGTTTGCCTCATGGCACCAAACTTGAGAATGCAGTCTGTCTAAAGCATTGGCCTAACCTGACACGTCTATATCCTGTTGTTGATTCTATGCGTATTGCAACTCTGATGGTGGGTCAATCACATAGCCTGCCGCTGATTGCCAAGGTTTTAAAGATTCCTGCGGGTAGAGTCTTTGCTTTCTACAGTGCGGCCTATGCGATAGGCATTGCCGGTGGTAATCAGAGCACTTTTGAGGTGGACAGTCATTGCATGCCGCAACGGCATCGTGATCACAGCCTGTTGGGTAGTATCCTCAAGCGCCTTAAAAAGAACACTGACTCGGATACCGAAGTCTTTGCCTAGTGGAACTATAACAATAATAAAGTTTGTGTCGGTGTATGAGTAACTACAAAATTATTTTTACAGGTCCGGTTGGCGCTGGTAAGACAACTGCGATCTCATCGCTGAGTGATATTCCTGTTCTTGGCACTGATGAGTCGGCCAGTGATATGACCGTCCATCGTAAACAGACCACGACTGTGGCCATGGATTATGGCCTGATGAAACTGGATGCTGGTGAGCGAATACATCTCTATGGCACACCCGGGCAAGAACGTTTTGATTTTATGTGGCAGATTCTGACCAAGGGCGGGGTTGGGTTGGTGTTATTGCTGGATAACAGTCGCGCTGACCCTTTCCAGGATATGCGTTTTTTTATCAATTCATTTGAGGATTTCATTGCCAAGACCAATCTTGCTATTGGAGTTACACGTATGGATATGGGGCAGGCACCGAGCCTGACTGATTATCACGATGAGTTAGCCGGGCTAGGTATCAAACCACCGATTTTTGAAGTAGATGCACGTAAGCGCAATGATATAAATCAGTTGGTGGAGGCACTGCTGTTTTCATTGGATCCATGGCTGGGGGAATAGGGGTATATGGCAGCATATCAACTTACTACAAATGCTTATCTCCTGCCGACGCCGGCAGGAGCATTTTATGCAGTTTCTACTAAGGACGAGGACAAGACACGTTATTTTTTGCTGAGTCTGTTGACGCAGGCAACGAGCCAGAGACTGGATGAAGATTTTTTGATTCGTACGTCGGGCTCTAAAAATGCCGAAGAGGCAATGGAGTTGCTTTATCGTGCCCAGGGCCTTGGATGGATACAAGGTGAAGAGCAGCCACGTGAAGCCCCGGTAGGAATACTTGAAGAGGCCTTGCCTGCCATCCTGGGTAAATTATCCAGTAGCAGAAAGGTGTTGTTGGTTGATAACCAAGGTCTGTTTATTTCTGCGCATGGTTTTTCCTATGAATTGGCAGAAGAGTTGTCGGCCTTGAGTGCCGATTTGTCATCGTTGTACTCGCGTCATCAACGGCTGTTGAAAAATAACATCAATATAGCCTCATCAGCATGGGCATTGGTCAATTCGCACGGCGATAGCGAGTTGGGGATTTGGCCTTTGCACATCGGTGGCAGTCAGTTCAATCTGGTTTTAATGGGGGCGCCACAGTTTAATCAGCAGGCGTTTGTTGAATTGATCTGGATTTTGAGTAAGCGTTATCTGGTCTTGCCAGATGATTATTAGTGTTTGAGCCGATGCATAAAAACATTGGCAATGTTTTTTTGTCTGTTGGATATTTATTTTAATCTTAGTTGTAGTGGAGATACGCAATGCGTTCTGATTTACTAGGTTCTATTTTGAGTGACCTGAATGGTGGCTCTGCCGATATTGAAGCATCGGCGGTTATCTCGACCGATGGTTTGATTATGTCAGCCATGTTGCCTGCCAGTCTGGATGAAGACAGGGTCGGAGCCATGGCTGCCGCCATGCTATCACTGGGTGACCGAACAGCTCAGGAGCTTGCCCGTGGTCACCTGGAGCAGGTGTTGATCAAGGGTGATAATGGCTACGTACTGTTGACCCATGCAGGTGAGGAAGCAGTGTTGTCAGTCATGGCTAGTTCATCTGCCCGTTTAGGTTTGATCTTCCTTGATGTAAAACGTGCTGCGGAGTCCATCGCCAAGGTTATCTAAGTATGGATGATATGGCACATACAGATATTGTTGGTGACTACCGTGAAGTGGCGATGCAATATTTTGATGGTAGTCGCCGTACAGTGTTTGTGACGGACATCGAAACCCCTATTCCGGACGGTCGTTTGATTGTATCGCGCACCGATCCGGATGGAATCATTAGCCACGTTAACGATTCATTTGTCGATATGTCCGGCTTTAGTCGTGATGAGTTAATTGGCCAACCACATTACATTTTGCGCCACCCTGATATGCCTGCTGCCGCTTTCAAAGACTTGTGGCAGACCTTGGTGGAAGAAGGCAAAAAGTGGCGTGGTTATGTTAAAAACCTGCGCAAGGATGGTGGCTTTTATTGGGTCTATGCAACGGTGATAGCGAATGTCAGAAATGATGAAGTGGTTGGTTTTACCTCGGTGAGACGAAAGCCATCAAAGCGCAAGGTCGAGGAGGCCGAGACATTCTACAAAACCTTGTAGTTGCTGGGCGGTAAGCGAGCGGGATCTGATATGAGCTATAATTTCACAGTGAGTCCTGATTTTAATCCAAGCTATCTATCCGGTTGGTTTATTTTCAATACCTGGTTGCAACGTCAAACCGGTGAGGCCATTCATCTTGATCTCTACGATGATTTTGATTTGCAGCGTCAGGCCATTGCTGAAAACAAGTTTGATCTGATTTATGCCAATCCTTATGACGCTTCAGTGCTAGTGCGTGAAAAGGGTTTTGTACCTATTGCCAGTCCGGCAGGCAAGTCAGATGAAGCTATGATAGTGGTCACCGCTGAGAGTGAAATAGAAGCCGTTGAGAGCTTGTCTGTCGGTTTGCGTATTTCAGCCACCAAAGATCCTGACGTCAACATGATGTGTATGATCATGCTGGAACCCGCTGACCTCAATCGTGAAAATACTATTACCAAACACTGTGATACCTATGTGTTGGTTGCCAAGGATCTGATTCGTGGTGAGGCCGATGTCGGATTCTTTTTGGAAGAGACCTACGATAAGTTGTCACGTATTGTTAAGTGGCAATTAAAACTGCTGGTGCAGAGTCAGATACAGGTGGTTCATCATGTATTGTTGCTAGGGCCTGCCTTGCGGCACCGCCAAGTAGAGATTCAACAGGCCTTGCTGGATATGGACACAACCCCCGCAGGACAATCTTTGCTTGAGTCATTAAGTTTTTCTGCTTGGGAAAAGGTGGAGCCTGAAGACACCGAATTCATGATTGATCTGATGGATACCTTGGAGACTTGATTAAGCTGCGGGCATTGGCCTGATTAGTTTGAGCCTATTTTTTCTTATGCATTTATGGCCAGAGTAGCGTAAAGGATGGTTACGGTGATAATTCAAACGCCGTGATACATGGAAGCTATGTGAATAGCGAGCGGTGTATCACAAGCCCTCGGTAGGGGCCAGAGAGACGTGACCAGCTTTCGAAGAAAGTGGACAGTCGCTACTAGCCCCGTCAGTCATTTGAGAACCGAAGCGATAGCGTAGGTTTTGATCCCGGCCGAGGCCTAAATGAGTTGTCGAAGAACGCAGTGGAGTTGGCCCATGGACGGGACAACTCTTTAACGAGTACTGATGACTCACTTGAATTGTTTTTCATCAGGCGATAAAAAAGGAGGCGAGGCCTCCTTTAATATTATCTTGTAGATGAACAGTTTCTAGTGGTTGTGGCCACCTGGGCCGTGGACATGGCCGTGATCCAGTTCTTCTTCAGTCGGGTCGCGTACATCGAGCACATCCACGTCAAAGTTCAGGGTGACACCGGCCAATGGGTGGTTGCCATCAATGGTGACATTGTTATCTTCAACACCAGTAACGGTGACAACACTCATGCCTTCGTTGGTCTGGGCATGAAACTGCATGCCGGGTGTTACTTCGTCAACGCCTTCAAACATATCTTTCGACATGACTTGAATCATGTCGTCGTTACGAAAGCCATAGCCGTCAGCAGGTTCAATTGTAACGTTGACCTTGTCGCCAGCGCTTTTACCTTCCAGTGCGGTCTCAAGGCCCGGGATGATGCTGCCAACGCCGAGGATGAAGGCAAAGGGAGATTCTTTGTCAGCCTGATCAATCAGGGTGCCATCGTTATCTTTCAGAATGTAGGTGATGGTGGCTACTTTGTTTGCTGTGATCTGCATGGCAATGACTCTTTTAAATATTCGAAAAAAAG
>CAMYNQ010000111.1 GCA_947259785.1 uncultured Chromatiaceae bacterium
GTGTTTGTTATGGCCTTTCAGTCCCTGGCTTTTACTCCAGCTGTATACCTGGTCGAGAATCCCTTCGATGTCTTGCTGCATATCCACTTTCTGATTGATGATTGGTGCGTTAGGCATGAATCGGTTTTGGCGCTGTTCCATCCATTTCGAACAGTTCAAGCCATATATGCGTCAGTAGCATAAAATAGAGCATGAAATAGTGCCAGCGCATCCCTTTATGTGTCGGCAGTTCGAGCACATGCTGAATGAATTGGGGATTAAAAAGGCCATATTCTTTAACCTTGCTTGGGGCGAGGTAGATGTCGGCCAGTGGTTTGAGGTGTTGGTGAAAAAAATCGGGTGAGGACACCTGAAAGCCGCTCTTGGGGCGGTGGAAAATCTCTTCAGGCAGTAAAGGCTTTAACATCTCTCGCATATACCCCTTGGGTTGCTTGTTTGGCATCAGGCGGGCGCGGGGGATGCGCTGAACATGTTGGGCAAACTGGCTGTCAACAAAGGGTACCCTGACTTCCAGCCCGGCGGCCATGCTGACGCGGTCTTCCTGCCACAACAGGTCATTTACCATTTTGTGTCTAAACTCAAATTCGGCCATTGCCTCTAGCGGTTCGCTCCGTGCGGGCCAATGGTTTTCGATGAAGCCAAAGGCATTGTCGAGTTGAGAGTCGAGCATGCGCGGGCCGTAGATGAGTGTTCGGAGTTTGGGTTGATCCCAAACATTGCGCAGCAGGCCGTAGACCCTGGGCCAGTCGCCCAAGGACTGCAACATCCGTAGTGCCCGTTCCGGTTCGGTCCAGACCGGTTTTTTTAGGATATTGATGGCTTGGGCGCCAAGTCCTCCAAGTCCGGCCGATACAAAGCCGGGCAGATAACGGCTGGTTTGCTGGGCCTGGAGCATGATCTTGTGTGCGTTGTAGCCATAAAACAGTTCATCGCCGCCCAGGCCGGAGAGTGCCACTTTCACCTCGCTTGCAGTCATTTGTGCCAACAGGCTGACCTGCAGGGCGTTGATCTTGGGGGTCTCCAAGTGCCATACCAGGCGGGGTAACTCTTTTGCGAGATCGGCCTGAATCTCGGACTGGCTGTTGTCCACATCCAATAACTCAGCGGTTCTAGCGGCATAGCGAGCTTCGTTGGGGTCATCGCCCGCCTTGAGAGTAAAGGTGCGCAGGCGATGGGCAGCAAAGCCTTTGCCCAGGGCGACGATGCTGGCCGAGTCCAGTCCGCCGGAGAGATAGGCGCCAACTTCGACGTCAGCCGTGAAGTGGACCTTTACCGACTGCTCAAGCGCATCCAGTGTTGAGTTTGCCTGGCCGTCCGGCTCGGGATCAAGGTGGTGCTGCCGGATATCTCCAGCGCGCCATTCAAGCAGCTGGCCGGCGGGTAATTGGCGAATACCCTTGAACAGGCTGTGGTCACCCGGCAGATAACGGAAGTTTAATAATAGGTGCAGGCTGTTACAGTCCAGTTCGGAGTGAATATTGTCGCGCGCCAACAAGGCCTTGGCCTCGGAAGCAAAGCTGAGTTGCTCTTTATTTTGATGTATGAATAGCGGCTTGATCCCCAGGCTGTCACGCGTCAACACGCCGGCTTGTTCATGATGATCCCACAGCGCAAAGGCAAACATGCCGCGTAGTTTGTTGAAGCCCCGCCAGCCGTGAGCGCGGTAGAGTTCGATGATGACCTCAGTGTCGGAGTGGCTGTGAAAGCGGTGTCCCTGCTGGATGAGCTCATTGCGCAGTTGCGGATAATTATAGATCTCGCCATTAAATACGATGGTGAAGCGTTGATCATGGCTAGCCATGGGTTGCTGGCCACTATCAAGATCGATGATGGCTAGGCGACTATGGCCCAGGGCAATATGATCGAAAAGTTGAGTACCTTGACCGTCCGGTCCGCGATGAGCGATAGCGTGTAGCATCGCCTGGAGTTCCCGTTGTTGGTTGGGACTATTGAGCTGTTGATTAAACCAACCGGCTATGCCACACATATCAGTTGTTGAGGCTGGCCTGGTAGTCGTTCAGGGGGGTAGGGAATTTTTCTATGCAATCAGTGACGAAGCGCGCGACATCGATGGTGTCGTTCATGAGCTGCTTGTGTGCTGTTTGCCAATGGTCAGGGCTGTGGGTCAGTATGTCGTCGACAGCGATATTTAATGAACGCCAATCTAGTTGCGTCAGATTTGTTACCAGACCGTAACGTTGTTCCTGCTCATTGGTATAACCCCGGCCTGTTTCTGCGGCATAGATCGCGGGCACTCCCATCACCGCGCTCTCGGAGGCCATGGTCGCACTCTCGCCTATAAAGGCGCGGCAATAGGCCATAACGTGGTGGACAGCTTTCACTTGGCCTTGGTAAGCGTGTTGTCGCAAATCATCCGGTAGCGGCGTTTCAGAAGAGACCAGTACTTTGCCTTTTTCGGCTAACTTGCCGATGAGTTGGCGTAGTAGTTCCGGGGTCCAGCCGTCCTCGCCAATATCGTGATTGGCTTGCCAGGACACTAGTCGCAGAAAAAAAGTATCGCCTTGTTCGGCCAGGCCATTGGCAATGGCGGTTTCGCGGTTAGCTTGAAAGTATTTCGGGTGTAAGTAAGAGAGCTCATGATAGCCGTCATAACGTATGTGGCGTTTCTTGGGCAGCCAGGCTTCGTAACAGCGCGGCACCAGGACTGCCGATGCTAGCGGGTAGGTGATCGCGTTTTGCAGGGTTGCATTTTCCGTATCGTAAAACACCAGCGACGGAGTGTTGGTCAGTCGGCCAACATGAGCGATAAATACGCCCCCAATGGCGGCCATGACATCAGGTTTTGTTTTGCGCACGACCTTATATAATGCCCAGTCTCGTTGAACCAATTCTTTAGCCAAACCAACGATGCCGCCCTTGCCTAGTGCTGACAGCGGGTAGTGCTGAAGCCCTAACTTATCTAGCAGCTCAAGGGCGAATTCTTTGTCGCGACTGGTGATGATAATTTCGTGGCCAGCGGCTTGTAGCAGTTTGATTGGGTTGCGAAAGAAATGAACATGGGCAGGGTGGCCGATGTCAATCAGCACCTTCATTTATGGCGGTCTCGGGTCTGGTAAATCAGAGTGGTGATCTGTTCGGAGACGAGGCCGATCAGGAAGATGATCACTGATGTGGATATCAATACAGCGCTCATGTTGGTAAAGCGGCCATCTGTGATGAAGGTGTAGGCATAATGCAGCATGCCGAGCAGAAAATGGATCATGCTGATTGGAAGAAACAGCTTGAGCGGCGAGTATAAAGTGCCTACTTTAAAAATAATCAGAAAAAAACGTATCCCGTCTTTAACTAAGCTAATGTGGCTTTTTCCTTCCCGTTTCTGGACGTCGATTGGTACATAGGACACAGGATAGCCGGCTCTAAAAAAGGACATGGTTATCGTTGTCGGATAGGAAAAACCATTGGGTAGTAGGTGTAGGAATTCCCGGAACTTGTCAGCTTTGACTGCTCGAAATCCTGAGGTGAGATCCTTCACCTTTTGATTTACCATCCAGCTTGCAAGTCTATTGTATAGGGAGTTGGCGGCAAGCCGGCTGACACTCGCCTGACCGGCAGCATCCCGGGCCCCAACTACCATGTCGAATCCTTCGTCAAGTTTCTCTAGCAGCGCAGGGATTTCTTCAGGCCTATGCTGGCCATCGGCATCCATGAATATGATGATGTCGCCACTGGCATGACGGGTGCCGGTCTTGATGGCTGCGCCGTTACCCATGGAGTAGGGGTGGGAGATGACGGTGGCTCCGTGATTTGCGGCAAGGCGTTCAGTGTCATCCGTTGAGCCATCATTAACGACAATGACTTGCGCTCCGGGGAGAGACTCAGTCAGTGAGCTTAGGACATCGCCTATACAAGAGCCTTCATTTTTTGCAGGGATTACAATGCTGCAGTTGTGATAGCTAGTCATAGGCTGGGACTCAATATTTTGGCGTGGAGCGCGTTGTTATTCTTCAGTGTTTTACGGGCGGTGGGCGTCTTTATTCTGTCTGGCATTATCCAAGAGGGCGTTTAGTCTGTCAACGCTATGTCTTGCGGTTATAGAGGCTGATTTGTCTGTCTTAATGATGATGTTGAGTGTGTCTTCCGCGTCATCTAAATGGCCGCTTCCTATTTGGATGTCACACATTTCAATGAGTGGGCGTAAGGAGCTCGGCATTGTGTCATAGGCGGTCATGTAGTGTTGCATTGCCGTTTCGTAGCCATCTTTAAGTAAATATGATCTCGCCAACATTATGTGAAGATACGATGTGTCACTTTTCATATTCTGAGACTTGGTGCTTTTTAGCGCAGCCTCTATTAGCGTAATGATTTTGTTTGCATCGATAGAAGCGCATTGCTGATATCTTTTTCTCTGGATGAGAATGTCAATGCCGGAAAGGGCATATGGAGTGAACTTGTTTTTGGAAAGCTTAGCGGCGGCATTGTCTAAAAGGTTGTCCGGAATAGTGTCTGACAGGCAGTAGGCGGTTATCTTGTGTAGATCGACTCCAGGATCTAAAGGCGCTAGTGATTCAGCTCTGTTTAAATATGCCAGGCCTGCTGGAATGTTGTTTTGCAGCAAAAATAAAGTAGCAAGCTCTGACTGAACACGGCTTGAGTTTGGGTGGTCTATTTCGGTGATGAGCAGTAATGACTCTTTACTGCTCCATGCGTGTGCTCTAAGTGTTGTTTGCATGAGTAGTAAAGCCAATATGAACAGAATTAGAGCTAAGCGCATGATGAAAACAGAAGTTTTATCTATTTTTGGCGTAGTTAGATAGTAGGCTATGGGTAATAGTAGGCCGTATGCGGCTAAATAGTTTCGATGTTCAAACACCATTTCTAAAGGAATAAAAGTTGATTCCATAAGGTGTGAAATAAGGAACCACGCGATTCCTAAAGCGATAATTGGGTGTCGATGTTTGATGCAAATGGATATAGCAATGATAGTAGCAAGAATAATCGAGAATAATATTGTTGCCAGGTTTAGTGATTTTGTTATAGGGAAGTAGTCGTGGTAAAGGCTCATATCGCCTAATTGAGGAAGAATGATGAGTTTTGTGTAAAAAAAGATAACGTGGACCTGAGTGAGTAGTCGCTGTGTTAAGTCAAATTCACGTAATTGATAGCCGCTAAGAATTATTGAGCTGTTGAATAGAAAATATACGGCACCAAATATTATGGGGATGATAATCCAGATAACATGAAATGCGCGAAGGTGTTTTTTTGAATGGCATGGGAGTGTGATTCTAGAGAAAATGAGGAATTCTAAGGCTCCTATATAAAGCGGTATGAGAGCACCGTTTTCCTTGCTAAGTATAGATAATAGTAAGGAGATGCTAACCCCTAGGGCTCCTCCCCAAAAAATTTTGAATTGGCCATTTTCTAATGCCTGTCGACCGATGATGAAACATAAAATTCCGGCAATCGTGAAGAGAGTGGAAAGCTGGGCCATTCGTTGTACTGCGTATAGCACGGTGCTTACGTTAAGGGGGTGAACTAACCATAGGGTGGTAACAAGAGCTGCGGCCCATAAATTCGCATTACTTTTTGTTGGGCGTAATGTTAATAGAATGCGTAGCGTAAGCCAAAATAGAAGAAGACCAATCAAACAGTGGATCATTAGGTTGGTATATTTAAATGCGGATGCAGTGGATCCGCTAAAGTATTGTGTTAAGGCGAGGCTTAAGGTCGATACGGGGCGCCCTAGCATCCCGCTTTTATTGCTAGCGGCTACTTCGATGAGCTCATTGACATCCAAAGAGTCTAGCTTTAGTGGTGCTATATTGTTTTGGTCATCAAGTAAAAATGGGCCACTTAGGCCAGGCCAGTAGATGGCAATTGTGATGAAAATAGGAATAAGGACTAAGGCAAGACTAGTGAGAGTCTCTTTGAAGGGGAGTGGTGAAGTTTTGTTTTTCTGCATGACAAAGAGAGTTAAACGAGACAAAAAAATGGGGCCGCATATAGCGACCCCTTTGTGTACTGCGAGTTATTTTTGCCCTTTAGTTACCGGCAACTGGCAGGTACGTATTTGGTGCCAGCAGTAGCTGTACAAGCCCAGTTAACACTGCCTGCTGCATTGGTAGTTGGGGTAAGGACTAGGGCCACTGAATTGCCGCCCAGGTTAGCATCTACTCCTGTAATGCCAATAGCGCCGGTGGCAGCTGTGTAGGTTAAACCGCTTACATATTGAGAAGTTATATCGGTCGAAAAGCCTGCAGCAGTAGCAGTTGCAGGAAATCCGCCCTTGACTATGATGTATTCGCTAACTGCGGTTTTGACGGGGGCTCCTACTGAAATCAGTTCCGATACTTTCGAACGAGTCATATAATCTGTGTAGGCAGGTATCGCGATGGCCGCCAAAATGCCAATGATCGCAACTACGATCATTAACTCAATCAGTGTAAAACCTTGTTGTACTTTCTTCATGGTGTTTCTCCTTTATTCGCCTGAGTTTAGGTTGGTTTCTTGAGAACCTGGCTAAAACGTGTTCGTCGCTTAGGCATATCGGTCTGTTTGTTTTCGACTTTAGTGCCGGGGCAAACATTTTGTCTCACGATAGTTAATGCACTTCCTATGCCAGTTTTTAGGAGAGGAGGTCGCGAGTGAGACTAGGCCGGGTTCCATCCTTGGTAAAGCGGGATTCTGTCACAAAATTACGGCATGAAAAAGGAATTTTAAGCATATGCTTAAGTTTTGAAATTAATATCTAGCCCCAGTCGAGATGGGAGCGCTCAAAAAAGTGACAATAATTGTCACTAGCTGACAAGTATGGTCGACTGCTCAGTCTAGTCCCAGCTTTTTTAGACGGTAGCGCAGTTGGCGAAAGCTGATCCCCAGCAATTTTGCCGCGGCGGTTTTATTGTATTTGCTTTGCTCCAATGCCTTTTGGATGGCATCTTTTTGCTGTTCATCTAAATAAGAGTCTAGGGGTTTCTCTGTTTGCGTGGTTGCTTGAGTCTCAGTCTCGCTGGGTAGCTGGAGGTCTTCCGGTTCTATTTGATTGTTTTCGCAGAGGGTGAGTGCGCGCTCCAGGATGTTTTCCAGCTCGCGCACGTTGCCGGGAAAACTGTAGCGCTGCAGGGATGAAAGCGCGGTGTCTGAAAGCGTGGGTGCTTCCAGCTGCATCTGTTGGCTGATCTTGTTGAGGAAATGCTCCGCCAATAGCGGGATGTCTTCACGACGTTCTTTGAGGCTAGGTACATTGAGTTCGATGACGTTGATTCTATAAAACAGGTCTTGGCGGAATTCGTTGTCGGCGACCAGTACGGCGAGATCTTTGTGGGTGGCGCTGAGGATGCGTACGTCGATCCCGATCTCCTGCGCGGCGCCAATGGGCCGGACCGACTTTTCTTGAATGGCCCGCAGCAGTTTGACCTGCATGTGCAGTGGCAGGTCGGCCACCTCGTCTAAAAAGAGTGTGCCGCCATCAGCAGCCTGAAACAGCCCGATCTTGTCGCTATCGGCACCGGTAAAGCTGCCCTTTTTATGACCGAAGAATTCGCTTTCCATCAGGTTTTCGGGGATGGCGCCGCAGTTAACGGGAATAAACGGCGCCTCGGCGCGTGGTCCTTTGTCGTGGATCAGGCGGGCGACCATCTCTTTACCGCTGCCCGAGGCACCGCTGATATACACCGGGGCCTGGCTGCGGGCCAGCTTGGTGATCTTGTTGCGGATCTTGCGCATCACCTCGGAATCTCCCAGCAAGGTGTCGCGACTGCGGCGTTCTCGATTGGTCTTGTCTTTGGGTTTGACCTTGAGTGCGGTACTGACCAGTTTGCGTAACACCAGCAAGTCGACCGGTTTGGAGACGAAGTCGAAGGCGCCGGACTTCAGGGCTGTGATGGCGGCCTCCATGTTGCCATGGGCCGTGATCATGGCGACCGGTATTTGTGGGTAGTCTGCGGCGATGTGCTTGATCAGGTCCAGGCCGTTGCCATCGGGCAGCTTCATGTCGGTGAGGCATAGATCATAGTCGCTGCAGGCCAGGCGTTTGCGGGCCTCGGCCAGGTTGCATGCGGTATGGGTGATGATGTCCATGCGGCTGAGGGTGATCTCGACCAGTTCGAGAATATCTGGCTCGTCATCGACGATCAGGGCAATGGATTGTTTCTTCACGAGCTGGTTCTCCTGCGGCGTGGATCGGCAAAGCTTAGGCGAAAACAGCTGCCCCCCGTATCTGCGCGATGATAGCTGAGGTGGGCATGGTTGTTTTCACACAGCTCATTGGCAATGTAGAGGCCTAGGCCGCTGCCTTTTGTTTCGGTAGTGAAAAAGGGTTCGAACAGGTGTTCGATGCAATCTTGCTCAACGCCGGGGCCGTAGTCAATCACGTCCAGGTGGGGGGTGGGCGTATCGGCATGCAGCGCGATTTGTATATTAGGTTTCTGACTGTGCTGTAGGCTGTAGCGCATCCCGTTTTGGCAGAGGTTCCACAACACCTGGTGTAGTTGGGTTGCGTCAAATTCCGTATTGATTGGTTCGCCGGGGTGGCTGAAGCGCACCTGGTCGGCGCTTACATTATTGCTGCGACAAAATTCTTCGATAAACCCAACAAGCCAGTCTTGTAGTTGAATGTCCTCGGGGATGGCCCGGTCTCTGCGACCAAGTTGCAAGACGTTTTCGATGATCTGGTTCATGCGATTGGTGTTGGTCTTGATGATCTCGGTTAGGCGCAGGTCATGCTTGTCCAGGTTGGGTGATTCCGCCAGCAGCTGACCGGCGTGACTGATAGCGCCTAAGGGATTGCGTATCTCGTGGGCGATACTGCCGGATAGCCGGCCGAGCGAGGCAAGCTTGAGTTGCTGCGCCTGGTGGGTGAGCTCCGATGTGTCCGAGAGAAATATTAGGGTAGCCCCAGCCTCGCTGAGCTTTGCAAAGCGCGGTTGATAGTCTGCGCCGCTGCTTGGGGATGAAAACTGCCCAGGCTGATAATTCGGATCTGCCAGCCAGCGTTGGTACTGCTCAGTCAAGCTTTCGGAGACTTGGCTGAGCGGCAGGCGCTTTGAGCTCTCGGGTGGGTCCAGGGCCTGGCGGGCGGATTCGTTGATCTGCCATATCTTGGCGTCCTGATCGATGACGGCAACCCCAGTCTGCATCTGTTGAATGATGTACTGGGTCAGCAGTTCCATATTGCCCAGGTCTATGCCGCGCTGAGCGGCGAGCTTCTCGCTCTCTTTAATACGTCGAGCAAGCGCATGGGCCAGCAGCGCGACGGTAAAAAAGGAGGCGCCAAGTAGGCCTGCCTGGGTGTAGGCCGCAGTCCCAATGGCATTGTTAAGCTGGAAATAGGTGTGCTCACTCAGCATGAGCAGGGTGGCGATGGCGGCAAACTGCAAGGCCGTGCGGCCACCGTGGAGCAGGCTGTTGCCCGCCACGGCAACGATCATCAACATACCTATTCCGCTTCTTATACCGCCGCTGGCGTGCATGATGAGCGTGATCGCGGTCAGATCGATCAAGGCTTGTAGGTAGGCCTGGAAGGAAAAATCGGGTTTGCGACGCTGGATGGTAAAGCTGTTGATGATCGTGGCCAGCAGGTAGAGCGATGTGGTTGCTTTAAACAACAGGGGCTGAGCGCTGCCGACCGGATCAAGCTTGATATCAAAAAAGGCGATGCCAAAAAAGAGTCCGGCAATCACACAGCGATAGAGGTTAAAGAGTCGTAGCGGCCGCCAGGTATGGCGGGAGGGGAGTGTGTCTGAGTCTGGAGTGCTAATACTGTTCTTCATGTATGGCGTCATCTAGCCCTGGCTGTGTAGGGTGAATATCGGCATGGCGCGGGTGGAATGAAGTGGCCGGTCTATTTAGG
>CAMYNQ010000112.1 GCA_947259785.1 uncultured Chromatiaceae bacterium
AGTGGCATTGATGTCAGCTCGGCATCTGGGTCGAGCCAGTGTAGGGCGTTGCTGGCGGACAGTTGCTTGGGTGATTGCCAGCCGAGTTGTTGCAGGTGGGTTTGTAATTCAGTCAGCGACCCTGCCCATTGCAGATTAAGGGGTTGGCCCTGAATGCCAAGGGTATCGATGCGTTGGCCGGGCAGTTGCTGCCAACCTGTGGCTAGCCAGTCTGCAAAATCAATTTGTTCGTCCTGCTGGTGCAGGGCATAACGCTGCAGGTTTTGCTGATGGCTGCTGATACTATGCCAGCTGCCAAATAACACTAGCACCAAGACCGGGATGGCAATGAGTCCGGCGGGTTTGATGCTGCTTGTCAGGTGACGGCGATAGGCTATTCCCAGTACCACCACCCAGGTCAGGCCGAGCAACAGGCCGGCGGCAATATCCGAGAACCAGTGCGCACCAAGATAGAGGCGTGAAAAGGCAGTACTGAGAATAATCAGCATTGCCGCGGCATAACAGAACCAGCGTTGCTGCGGTTTGAGTTCCCGGGCAATCAACACCGCCAGAAAACCATAGCTGCAGCTGGCGTAAACGACGTGGGCGCTGGGAAAGCTGAAGGCCATCGCCCCTTCAAACATTGCATTGGGGCGGGGTAGTTGTACGGTCTGTTTCAACAGCCAAGTCATCAGCATGGCAAATAGGGCTGCGGCCAGCCAGTGGCCGGCGGCGAGGTAATGACGTTTTGCCACCAGCCACAGTAGCAGGCTGATGACCAGCACAACGTGGACAATGCCATCTCCCAGTTGTGATATCAGCACCATGAGTTGATCAGCCCAGGGGCTGCGCAGGCCCTGGAGCAGGTGGTAGAGGCTGCTATCGAAGCGGGCCAGTGGTGGGCCGGGGCTGAAATGCTGGAACAGGCTAAAGATCAGCACGGCAAGCAGGGCCAGGCCGATGGCGATGATGCTCAGTCCTTTAAGCTCAGCTTGTTGCGGATCGACGATGGCGGCGGTGAGTTGGCCCAGGTGTTTGTGGTTGCGCCCCCAGTGGATCAGTTGCTCGGCCGCTTCAGCGGCCCTGGGTGCTAGAAAAAGATAGAGCCGTTTGATCAGCCAGATGCTGAGCCAGACGGATACCAATAACACGAGCACTAAGGCCGCCAGGCGTGAGGCGATCTCGGCGGCCAGTCCCAGCGAGGCGCCAAATACCATGCCCGGTAACAGGTAGGCCGGTGCCCAGGCCAGGGCTGAGATGATATTGACACTAAAGAATTTCCACGCCGACATGCCCAGCATGCCGGCGGTGGCGGGGATGATGGGGCGCACGGGGCCGACAAAGCGGCCGAATAAAATACTCTTGCCGCCATGACGGAGGAAAAATTTCTCGCCCTTGGCAAACAGGCTTGGGTAGCGGCTAAAGGGCCACAGTTCGCGCAGGTGATCTTTGTAGTGGATGCCGAGCCAAAAGCTAAGACCATCACCGGCAATGGCTCCGGCTACCGCCAGCCAGAAGGTGGGCCAGAAGTCGATGCTGCCCAATGCTACCAAGGTGCCGACACCGAACATCAACACTACGCCGGGCATGAACAGGCCGACGATGGCCAGCGATTCGCTAAAGGCCACCAGAAACACGAACAGGCCTGCCCAGCCGGGGTGTTGGTTAATCCAGTCGAGCAGGGGTTGGAGGAAGTCGAGGCTCATGGTGGCGCATTATAGCGGATGGCTATTGATCTGCGGCCGTTAAAGTTGCCAGCCCCAGTAGTCAAGAAAGTCAGCGAAGAACCACATGTTGGAGGCGTCTCGTGCCCAAGGCTTAAGGCTGGTGTAAAACACGGTGCCGGTCTCGGCCGGGTCCCCCAGGCGTTTATCATTGCCTATATGCAGATCAAAGGTCCACCAGCTCATTAGCAGCAGTTCCCAGGGTTTGCTCGCCCCTTTGACGTAACCTTTGTGACGCCCCGATGGATGGAAAAACGAAGTCTGGCCCTTATCCAGGGGCAACCTGTCGAGCGCGCTTATGGGGGTGAGTTGAACCGTTTCGACGGAACCCTGCAACTGCGCTTGCCTGCTGAGAGTGATGTCCATGACTCTATGATTGTCCCGGCGCAGATGAATCATTGGTCGCCATTCGCCAGTGAATGGCGTCGGATAATCGAGTCGCCCGGGCAGACTTTCACCAAAGACCTTTTGCCTGCCGCTCCCTCTCTTCTCCGGGTAGGCCGTGCTGGCCAGATAGCTGGTTGGCACAATTGCCAGATAGCATCCGCAGGTATGCACGGTGGTGATGAGTACCGGTTGATGCTGGGCATTGAGGGTCAGGATGACAAACAGGCCGCCGTTTTTGCCCGCCGTGAGCCGAGGCTGAGGTACGTGAGGAAAGTGAAAACGGTAAATCAGGTTTTGGTAGTGATTGCCACGTGCTGTTGTGAACGTCTGTTCGCGACTATAAAAGGTGGGCTGGTCGGTGGCGATATAGATCTTTTCTTTGCCATCGTCATCTCGTCGTGCCTGGGCACGGCCAATGCGATTGTGATCGAACTTGGTGCCTTGTGGGGCAATGATAGGGGCGTGCCGCCCCAGCAGTGAATCGTTATCGAAGTTGGCGAAAACCTGATTGGCGGTTGTCGGGCTGAGATGAGGTGTGGCGCAGCCCTGTAGCCAGCCAAGCAGCACAATAATAATCAGATAGGGATGTTTTTGTAACGACTCCATAGTCATAACCATAGCAGCCGGATTGTGAAGTGATATGGCGGAAGCGGTTATTTAGATTGGTTAGCATGCAATTTAGGGCTAAAGAAATCGGCTTGGCAACCGTTAGTCAAAGGCAAGAGCGTTGGTGATTAAAAGCAATAAAGACATGCCAGCTGAAATGGGTCTAAGGGTGAGAAAAACAGCAGTCAGGCGCTGCTGCTTTGCGGATCAAAAGTAATTTCAAAAAATTTCCGTGATGACATTGCCAAAATGAATATTTGTTGGATACGAGGTTGTGTATGTTGTCATCGTCCAAGTCGCACGGCATTTTGCCGAGTAATCGAGTCGGTATGAGCAGAGACCAAAATGCTGAGACTCGTTTGCTAAAGCAGCGTCTGACCGATTTTATGGAAGAGGCGCGCAATAATGAGCGCAAACTACGTCGCTTCCAGGCCCTTGAACTCAAGCTAGTAAGCTTGAATTCCATTCTGGAGTTGATCGATGTATTGCTGAATCCCGACCCATCTACGGTGAGCTGGGATCAAGTCAGCCTGCTGTTGTTTGATCCTGAATATGAAGTGCAGCGCATGTTCCAAGATGAAGGTGCCAAGCTCGAAGAACGGCCGGCGCTGATGTTTGCCTCAAGCATGGAGGAGATGGAGCAGTTTTACTCGGCGTCACTGTTTCCGAGCCTGGGGAGCTATCGTTCCAGCAAGCATGCCCGGCTGTTTAAACATTCTCGCAAAAAACCGTCCAGTGTGGTGTTGTTACCATTGGTGCGTTATGGCCGTCTGATTGGCAGTCTGAATATTGGTAGTTTTAATGCGGATAAGTTTGTGCGCGGCGTCCGCACTGACTTTCTCGAGCATTTTGCCGCCGTTGTTGCGATCTGTGTCGAAAATGGTATGAACTTGGAGCGACTTAAGCGCCAGGGTCTGACTGATACGTTGACCGGCATTAATAATCGCCGCTTTTTTGATCAGCGTCTTACTGAAGAGGTGGAGGGCGCTGGGCGCTCCGGCAAGCCACTCTCCTGCATGCTGCTGGATGTGGATTTCTTCAAACGGGTGAATGATACCTATGGTCATCAGGTCGGTGATTTGGTGTTGCGTGAGGTGGCGGCGATCATCCGAGCCCAGTTGCGCGGCAGTGATGTATTGTCACGCTATGGCGGTGAGGAATTTAGTGCCTTGCTGGCCAATACCTCTATCGATGTGGCAGAAGAGGTGGCTGAACGGATTCGACGCGGTGTTGAAGAGTGTGTTTTTGATGTGCCTGATTTTGAGCCTTTCAATATCACTATTTCCATCGGTGTGGCGACACTGAAGGCTGAAGCCAATACCAGCTTGGACAAAAAATCAGGTGATGTGCTGATTGGCCAGGCCGACCGGGTCTTATATGATGCTAAGGCCAATGGTCGCAATCAGGTGACTTGCGCGCCGGAGTCCTGCCAGTTGGGGGCATAGTGTCGGTCGTCACTAGATCAAGCCTGCTTGATCGTGATGTCCAGCGGCAGTCTGCCAACGTCGGCACCGCCTGCTTTGAGTGCGCCGCGTTGTTGTTTGTCTAGTTTGAGTTCACCCAACACAATAGCCTTTGCCTTCACCTCATCGAATTGACAGGACATGATTTCAGCGTTGCTTAGATCAGCACCGTTGAGGTTGGCGCCGGTTAGATTAGCCAACCGCAGATCCGCCCCCACCAGTTTGCAGTTGCTCAGGTTGGCGCCGCGCAAATCCATCTGTACCAGATTGGCGTTGCTCAGGTCCTGGCCGCTCAGGTCGACCCCTTGCAGGTTGTTAGCCTCGACGCTGGCGATGCAATCGAAGCCCTTGCGGTCAAAAATTTCAATCATGGTTAAACCTTTTGTTTATTTTGTTGCGCGGATAGTCAAGAGCATAAATGAAGTGGAGTCTAATCCGAGTGACGGCCGTAAAAATCCAGCCCCTGATGGCCGCATTTTTGTCCGGCCAGGCGGCAAGCCGATTCCAGTGCCGCGCCAAGGTCGAGGCCACTAAGCAGTGAATCAATGAGACCGGCATTGAAAGTGTCGCCCGCCCCCAGGGTATCGATCAGCTGCGGCGGTGGGAAGGCCGGGCTGTGAAAGGCTTGTTTGCCGTCCAAGGCCCAGGCACCGGCCTCGCCCCAGGCGCAGATCAGTTTGGTGCTGCCGCATTGCGGCTGCATAGCCTTTAATAAAGAGGCTGCGCCTGATTGTCCCCGGCCCTGGGCGAAGGCCCTGGAAAATAGCAGCACATCAGCCAGCTTAAATAGAGTTTCGATGCCGTCTCGGTCCTTTTCGATCTCTACCGAGCGCGGCAAACCGGGGGCCTGTTGTCTGGCCCATGTCAGCATCTGCCGAGTTTCAGCCACATTGCGACCTTCAAAGTGTAGCCAGTCAAACTGCTTAAGGTCGATTTGTTGGAATTGGCTGAATGGGTATTCGGGTAGGTCGCGATGGTGGACGATGGTGCGCGAGCCGTTGGCCAGGTTATGAGTGATGTAGGAGGTGGGCACCTTGCCTTCCGTCAGACGCAACACGTCAGTTGTGTCGATCTGGTGTCTTTTCAGGTCGGCCTCGATGTGGCGGGCGTCTGGTTCATCGGCCAAGACGCCGGCCCAGTGGCACTGATGCCCTAGTTGGCTGAGTACGGTCAGGCTGTTGGTGGTGTTGCCGCCGCGACATAGCCGTTGGCTGACGGCGCGGATTTCATCATCTTCGCTCGGATAGCCAGCGACGCTGTTGATGATGTCGAGGGTGGCGATGCCGACCGCTAAAATTTGGGCCATAGCGGTTTAGCGAGGCGTTTTTTTCTTCAGCCGGCAAAGCGGAATGAAATAGATGTTTACCAAGTCGAGCAATACCCAGCAGAGCGCCAGGTAACCGAGGTAGTGGTAGCTGTGCTCGAAATTGACCAGACCAACCCACCACAGCACATTCCAGACATAGAGCATGGTCATCATCATCAACACCCAGGGAAATGCTGCAACTCTGCCGCCACACTGCTTGCAATTGACCGTGGCCCACCAGCCGAGACGGTATTTGTCTTTCAGTGAAATTGTCTCTTCACTGCAATGGGGGCATTTAAATGCGGCCATCTGGGTACTGCTCCTCATGATAATTGGCGAAAATTATACCTCATCGGCCGCGGCATACGGGTTAGAATACGGCCTTTTCTGAATCAAGCTGAGGAAGGCAATGAGAAGTTGGAACAGAGCTCTGGTCATGGCGGCGCTGTCGGCGCTGTTGCTGGCCTGTGACAACAATACCCCGTTGATGGAAAAGGTGGTTGAGAAAGACACCGCCGCGGTGCAGACCATGTTGGCTCAGGGCAGCGAGGTGGATGAGCGTAACAGCTATGGCTGGACGGCCTTGACGCACGCTGCACGCCAAGGCCACCTGGAGTTGATGAACTTGTTAATCGACAACGGCGCTGAGATCGATGCCGAGGATGATAGTGGCTGGACGCCGTTGCTGCGGGCGGTGATGAAGGGCCACGATGATGGGGTTAAATTGTTGCTGGAAAAGGGCGCCAATATCAATCATACCGACAAGTCAGGCTGGACAGCGCTGCACTGGGCGGCACAGCGGGGTAATGAGTCAACGTTGCGCATTCTCCATGATGCCGGTGCTGATCTGAAGGCCGAGAATGGCGATGGCTGGACGGCGCGGATGGTGGCCCAGAATGAGGGTAATGTTGAGCTGGCCAACCTAATTCATCGTTGGATGCGTAATAGCCAGGGGCTGTAACTATGAATATGCTAAATCAGATAAAGAACGTTGCCTGGCTGGTTGTGGTTTTGATGCTGGCGGCTTGCAGTAACGAACCGGCTGAGCTAACAGCCGCGCCATTGGGTGAGCGTAAAGTGCTGGAATCGTTGGCGGCCTCTTACACCACCATTTCGGATGAAAGGCTGTCGATTAGTCCGATGAGTTTGAATGGTGAAGACCGTAAGAAGTTTGTCACCAAGGTGTTTGTCAACAGTGGTTACAGCTATGCCATGACCATGAGAGCAATGGCCGAGACGGGCTTTGATAAATCCAACAAACTGCATGTTGATATGGCTGAGCTGGTCTTGATGCCACACCGCAACCCGCGTCACCCGGTTGATTTGAGTGCGATTTATTCGACCCAAGAGTTGCAGGATATTGCCGTGATAGAACGGCAGCTGAAAATGTAGTTGCCCGCAAAGATGGAGATTGTTTTACTCAGGCACGGCAAACCGGCCATCGCCGATGGCAGCAAGCTCTCATCTTCACAGTTTGGCGCCTGGGTGGCTGAATACAACCTGGCCGGCATCGATTTAGCTTTGCCGCCAACAAAGCGGGTGCTGGAAACGGCGGCAGGCTGTGATTTTGTTATTTGCAGCCACCTGCCTCGTTCAATGGAGTCGGCCCGGGCGCTGGATGTTGATTGTGCTGATATCAATGATTCCCTGTTCAGGGAGTTTGAAATGCCATTCGCAAATTTAACCACGCCGAGGTTTTCAGCGGCGACCTGGTCAGTGTTTTATCGCCTGCTATGGTTGGCAGGCTTTTGTGCCAATGCCGAGTCGTATAGTCAGGCAAAGCAGCGTGGCCTTGCCTGCGTCGAGCAGTTGCTTGAATATGCAAACAGGCATCAACGGGTTTTATTTGTTGGCCACGGCGCCTTGCTTTGGTTTGTTTGCAAACAGCTTTTGTCACGGGGTTGGTCAGGGCCAAAACGCTCACCCAAGTCATACTGGGATTTTAATAGCTACAGTTACTCCGAGATATGAACTATCAGATTCCGCCGCCCGCCATGGTGGCGATGTTCCCATAGATATATTCCTTGCCAAATACCCAATGCCAGACAGCCCTGATCAATAGGGATGCCCAGGCTGGTGGCTGTTAGCACTGATTTGATGTGGGCTGGCATGTCGTCTGGACCTTCATCTACATGACGATAGATGGGGTCGTTTTCCGGCGCCAACCGGTTGAGCCAGTTTTCCAGGTCTTGGCGTGCTGAGGGGGCGGCATTTTCCTGAATGATTAGGCTGGCTGAGGTGTGTTGCACAAACAGGGTGCAGAGGCCTTCGCGGATTCCAGTGTCACATACCAACTGGTTGACCTCGTCGGTAATCATGAACAGGCCTTGATGTGGGGCGTTGATTTGCAGCTTTTTGATCATTTCTTATTTGCTCACCAGGGCCTTGATGGCGTCTATTTCTGCATTAGTTAAGGTGTTTGGTTGGCGGTCAGCATTTATGTCATTGACTAGCTGGCGGGCCTGTTCGACTGACAAGGCCTGAACCTGCCTGGACGTGAGTAGTGTATTGATGGCGTTGTTATGGCCTTGGTCGGCGATTTGTTGCATGAGATGGGTGAAACCGCTCTGCTGCTGCAGTTTAGTCAGCTCAGTTTGGTAATACAGGGCCTCGAATTTTTTTTCTTCGATATAGAAAAATAATGCGCCAAGTCCTAGCGTCAAACCTAGCATGGTGCTGGCGGCCATGACTTTGGTTTTTGGTTTCATTGGCATCTGTTTGTCCGGTTGGAAGAGGCTGCTGAAATTCTATACCATGTTCCCTTTTTGGGTGAGGGTAATTGAATGGCTGTGAAGGGAATGAGTGGCCTTGCGGCGCTGTTGGTACTTGCCTTGGCGGGCACTGTTGCGGCCGAGGAGTCGGTCCAGAATAAGCACCAGGATATGGTGTTGATTCCGGCCGGGCCGTTTCTGATGGGGGCGGAACCACGTGACGATGATGGCAAGGCGCTGGAGTATGGTTCGACCAAGCCCTGGTATTTGGATGAGGCGCCCAAGCACCAGCAAATGGTGAAGGCCTTTTGGCTGGATAAGTTTGAACTTAGTAACCGCGAATATCGTGAGTTTGTCATCGCCAATAATTACTTTATCCCCAATGGCTGGAAAGAAAATGGCTATCTGCTGTCGCGTGAGGTCTTGGCTTATGCCAATCTCGAACGGCTGCGCAGTCTGGCAACCAATAAATTTAAGCTGGATAAGGATGTCAGTGCCATGGAATTCGATGCCTTGCTCGACGCCCTGGTCGAACATCTGCAGCAGCTCGATAATCTGCCGGTGACAGGTATTACTTGGTTCCATGCCCGTGCTTATTGCCAGGCTCAGGGCAAGCGGTTGCCGACAGAGGCCGAGTGGGAAAAGGCGGCCCGCGGTACGGATGGCCGTGAATACCCTTGGGGTAATGACTGGGATGAGGCGCGGCTGAATCTTGGTTCTGGTGACGGCTGGGAGCATGGCGTGGCGCCAATTGGCTCGTATCCCAACGGTGTCTCGCCTTACGGTGTGCATGACATGGCCGGCAATGTCATGGAGTGGACGGCCGACTGGTATCAGCCCTATCCGGATTCCGAATATCAGAGTGACGACTTTGGTGAGACGCTGCGTGTGGTGCGGGGTGGCGGCTGGGGTGGTCTCGGCCATTATGTAATCAGCCATTTTTACCGCACCGCCTATCGTTTTAATTTACAGCCGACCTATACTTTTGTTGATCTGGGCTTTCGCTGTGCCCAAGATGCCGAATAGCCATAGCAGCCTAAACTTGGCAGAATGATGCGCCGATATATTAAAGAATTACCTTAGAGAGGGATGTATTGATGAAAGGAATGGAACGCCGCATGGCTGAGCTCAAGTCGGTCATTCCGGAGGTCGAGCCGGATGAGGCTCACGGCCTGATGGCTGAAGGCGCCTTGTTGGTCGATGTGCGCGAGGCTGATGAGATTGCCAATGGTTCACCTGCAGCGGCCTTGCGGATGGGACGTGGTTATCTGGAATTACGCATTGAAGATGCTGTGGCTGACAAGGATCAAGCTCTGATCGTGATGTGTGCCGGTGGGGTACGTTCCCTGTTCGCTGCCGAGGCGTTGCGTCAATTGGGTTATAACAATGTCAGTTCTCTGGCTGGTGGGTTTAACCGTTGGAAAAATCAGGGTCTGGGTTTCGATATTCCCCAAACACTGAATGCGGATGCCAAAGAACGTTATTCACGCCACTTGCTGT
>CAMYNQ010000113.1 GCA_947259785.1 uncultured Chromatiaceae bacterium
TAATAGTGAAATATGATGTGCTTATTGATATCGATGCTTGTTATGAATATTAAATATAAAAATAGCGCTGGGAAGAAAACCTTTCTGTGTTTTGATTGGGTTTTTCTACAGGCTCGTTATGCGTAAAAGATAAATATGAGAGTTTGGGATATTCATCCAGGTTATTTGAATCGCCAAAGTTTGCTAGGAGAGCATCGAGAGCTACATGGATTGGTTTCTATACTAGTTCACAGTAAGAAAGGATATTCCCGGCATCCAGAAACCATACGTTGGATTGGATATGGTTGGGCTCTGAAACAAAGGCATAGAGAACTTGTTTGTGAAATGAATTTGAGAGGGTATAAAGATAAGTCTCCCGTGAGGACAAGATCAAATCAAGGAAAATGGCCAGCTGAGTATATCGATGATCCCCGTACACAGTTCGAAATACTAAAGGAAAAATATTTAAATAAAGAAAAAGGTAGAATTCCTTTACCGCGAAATACACAAGAACTTTGGAGTCACCATAAATATTCTGTTATGGCTCGTGATGCTAGAAAATACAAAGAAATAGGACAAAAGGTTTCTGCCAAACGAATTAATTTTGAAACTCTTTCCAAGGAACTGGTCGAAATTTTGAGAACACGTCCTAGCGAGGGTGGCATTAGAAATTCCTTGCAACATATGTGGGGCTACGTTTCGAACGAGGAATTTATTGTTGATAAACGCAATATTGAGTCGTGGTCTTTGAAGAGACTGCTGGCGAATACACAGGAAAATGTTAAAAATTCAAACGAGCCATATCTTACAAAGTCAACGGCACTTAGTGAGCTAATGGTGTGGCTATAATACGCATAACAATTGGCTTCAAGGGACATGCCTCCGCGGTGCTTCATTTGTGGCTGAATGCCACAAGCCTCACACCACTCCAGCAATCCCCTCAGCCTGGCCGTTAGCTTATAAAGGAATGAGAGTGACATTCAACAATCTTACAGATAAAGAAATAATAGATATTGTTATGCCATTAGCAAAACACACTGAAGACTCATGGAATAAAAAAGATTATTGGCTGTTTTGTCACTATTTGCTAGAAGATCCAGAGCATAAGTTCACGGAAGAATGCTTCAATGGTCAAATTGAAAAAAACTATGATAAGTATGGTAAGCATACTATTAAGTACTTAGTCACACTGCATAGAAATCCCGATAATGTAATTGTTGGCTTGCTCCTATTGTAGGTGCTATTTTGGCTGGAGTTTTCTACCGTTGGATTGCAAGTGAAGAAAAGTCTTAACAAAACGAGGTCAAGCGGACGTTATGTGTAAATGCATTATTTAACCCATAACTACATTCAATTGAAGAAGGAAGGCCATGAACAGCCACACTCAGACACAAGTATTTTCGGTAACAAAAGAAACATTATTCGCGTTTTTGTCGGATATTCAGAATTTACCTAAATGGGCAACCGGGTTTGCATTGGAAGTAAAGGATGTTGATGGCAAATGTAAAGTAGTCACCCCCGAAGGAGAAATATTTTTTCGAATGGAATCGGATGTAAAAACGGGGATTATTGATATGTACTGTGGATCTACAGAAGATCAACTAGCCTATTTTCCCAGCCGTGTTCTTGCCTTAGCCGATGGCAATAGCGCATATCATCTTTCAAATTTCCAGTGGCCAGATGTCACAGATGAAATGTTCGCGACAGAAAACAAAACACTTGCCGAAGAATTTGAAAACATAAGACATCAATTAGGAGCAAACTAGCCTTATGGCCTAGAGGAAGTAAAGAGGGTTTCTTGTTAACAACACAGTATTTATCGAACACTCTCTTTACTTCATTGTGCTAGCCTAGTTCATAGCTCAACAGTAAATAACCCCATGGAATCCAATCCAGAAAAACTCATCAAGAAACACCAACAGCTTAACCACACGGATATGGCGAAGGTGGTTTCACATGTGCAAAGAACCGTGGATGACTGGATCCTGAATACCGTCATGATTGAAGGTTGTGAGGTGCCATTTAAATATAAGCGCAAGCAGCAATATAAAAACCTTAAAGGGCAGTGCGTTAATTTAACCTATTACCCCAGCAAGGAATCAATTGCTGGAATGGAATTTGAATTCATGAAGGTGATTAGAATTAAGGTTTCTTAGTAATAACTACCTTCTGCCATCGGAATATATGTTTTTATTTGCCAGTTCCATAAAGTAACTCCGGCATAAGCCATTACCACTCACAAACCGTTCTCAATCAAGCATAATGTGCCATTCCAGCGGGCCAAAGACCTGAATCACATCACGATAAATCAGCTGATTGCCCCAATACACTTCAAGGTAATAGGGGGCCTGATGAGGCGGGACGCCATACACGATATAACGCCCCCAGCCATCACTATAGGCTGGCGAACTACGCCCGTAGACGGGATGGAATAATGAAACAACAATGCCGGGGACAGGTTGATCGTAAGCGTTTGTCACGGTGCCATAAACACTAACACCTTGGGCCCAGGCACTTTGCGCCAACAACAAGAGCATTGCTATAAGCAAGAGATTCAGGCGCTGTTTCATAGCGGACCTCCTGCACCAAAGCTACCGCCATCACTTATGGGGGGGGCCTCCACCCCTTCCGGAAGCTCTATGATACGAGCAGGATTTGGCTGTACCTTGGGAGTGGCCCGAGTCAAGGTGACGTTGCCAAAATCTACGCCGCGTTTTAGCTCACTGCGCGCAAAAGACTTGTAATGAGGTTTGTAACCCGGCGCACTGACCACCACCCAGAGCACATCCAGCTGCGGCCTCACTACTTGATGCACCCGCCCCTCGTGCGTATCAATCGGCCACTGAGACTGCAACAGGATGGTCACTTTCTCGTCCACCCCCTCGGCTTTACCACGCACTTCAATGGCCGTTGCCGCCATATCCTGACCAAAATAGATCGATAACGCTACGAAGCAGAGACCAATAACAAATAAGCCTAGCGCGGGATTACGCGTTGAAAGCTTGAGTTCATTTTGGAACATCTCCACGGTCAGCGCCGGATCTTTGGAAGCCACCTCAAGCCTGATCGCACCTTTGTATAATAGGACAATGCCGCCAAAGACCATGATAATCCCACACAGGATTGCCCCGATAATGGCGTAGTCATAGGTACCCATAAACAAACTCCCTTTGCTGGATGTAACCGCTTGCCACCACTGCAATGACATAACAGAATTCTGGCACCGGCATCACCGCTGTTTTTTATAACTACCTTTAAGATTAGCACAGCAAATAGATCAAGCCAGACCTGGAATCATTGCCGTAGCATATTATGCGGCTAAGTTAATATTTAGCCTCTAACTGTCGTTAGATAACTTAGCAACAATGTATGTCTTTGTGCCCCACAAGCACACACAGGTAAACCAAATATCTATAGACAAAACGTTCTGCGAATACTTGGTAATAAATGAGAAACTATTTGAGCTCAGGCAACAGCTGCTATCTGATGCCATCAAAAAGGAAAGGATTAGTGACGCGCTAAGAGAAGAGTGGCTGGCGGCTGATGCCACATTGAAAAGGGCGTTGATAAAAAAATCAGCCGCAGAATGCCAACGTGCTTATGCCAGCCAGGAAATACTGGACTTTAAAAACCCGGCAGGGAGATAGTTTTCTAGCCATAAAAAAACGGCGACGCTGTTGCAAGCGCCGCCGTTTATTCAAGCTTACTTAGTCACGTATTGCTTCTACTTCGATATGCAACTTCATTTCGTCCCCTACCGCTGGCAAGGCATAGGTCACACCAAAGTCTGAGCGTTTGATCTTGGCCTCAGCATCAAAACCACAAACATAGGTACCTTTCTTCATTGGGTGATCACCGCAATTAATGCTGGCCACTTTCAATGCAACGGGCTTGCTGACACCCATGATAGTCAGGTTACCTTCAACCTTGGCAGTTTTATCTTTGTTGATAGTAACCTTGGTAGATTTATAGGTAATCTCTGGAAACTCGGCGGCATTCAAAAAATCCGGTGAGGTCAGATGATCATCACGCTTTTTCATGCCGGTGCTAACTGAGGCGGCATCGATAGTAATATCTACAGAACCTGTATTCTTTTCCCAGTCGACAACCAAATTGCCAGAGGTCTTATCAAAACGACCATGCATGGTTGAGAAGCCAAGATGGTTGATCTCAAAATTGGGAAAGGTGTGAAATGGATCGATAGTATAATTCTCGGCAGCCTGGGCCGACATTGATGCCATCATGGCAACGGCTAAACAAACTTTACGCATAACATACTCCCCTGTTAGTTAACAAAACGACCCCAAAAAATTCTTTAAAGCGGTGGTGCACCTGTTTCTTGCCAGGTTAAAAATACTGCCAAGGCAGCGGGCAGCAAGACAATCAAAACCGACACAACAATATGCAACAGTCGTGGCATGTTGCCCGGTAACGGTACGCGCGCCATGACCGGCACCAATGCCAACAACAACAGGCTATACCACGGTAATTTAGCGTAGACCACCGCCCCCAAACCTAGCAAGGCCAAAACTGATACCAATGGCAGCAGCATTATCGAACCAGCCACGACCGGCCTACCAACAACCTGCAGCAACAGACGCGCACCCACTGCCGCAGCGATAGCCGAACCCAACTGGCCATACAAGGCCGTTGCCCCCAACAGTGCAGACAACCCCGTACCCAAGCCCAAAGCAAACACTACAGCGTCTGCCTGAAGGGATTTCTGCCGTAAGCCCTCACTAGCCACCACCAACCAAGCAACATAGGCCGGCCCGGCAATGGCCATGAGCCACAACGGCCAGCCGTCAAAGGCACGCAAGCGTGGCCAGATTACCCATAAGGTCGCCGCCACTGTAACCACAAACAACAGGCCCGGCGTGATGCGCCGCCACGGCAACAGGTCCAACAACATACCCAGCACTATCGCACCACCACCGAGCAACAAAATTTTGCGGTGACTGCTTAAAGGAAAAAACCTGAAGTCGGTTAACAGATAGACGCTGGCGGCAAACCCGGCAACAGCTGAAAGCCCGGCCCAAACCCAACCGTGCGGGCGCAAAATAACCGCCACCACCAGACTAACCACAAATGGCAGCAGCGCAGATTGAAACAAAGGATTATTAAGTATTGCGTCCACACCGGCCTTTCATGATGATGTTGAATAGGCAACAGCATAACAAGATAGTTCAGCCGCGAACTACAGACATTTTGTGAGGGATTATTTTTTTCGTTCGACGATTTCTTCAGGCTGACCTGTGATCTCGGTCATGGCATGGGCAATCCACTGTTCGGCCATTTGATTGATCTCAGACGCCTTGTGCGCCTTGCTATCAATCACAGGACCGATCTTGACCTTGATCACACCAGGCTTTTTAAGAAAGCTATGGCGTGGCCAGAAGTGCCCGGCGTTATGTGCAATCGGCACCACTGGGTGACCACTCTTCTCAGCCAGCATGGCGCCACCAAAACCGAACTTGCGCATCTTGCCTGGCGCCATGCGTGTGCCTTCGGGAAATATGATCAGCCAACGACCCTCATCGAGACAGACCCTGCCACGTTCAACCAACTGTTTCAGCGCCTTACGCCCCGAAGCACGATCGATGGCAACAGGTTTTAACAGGGCCAAACCCCAACCGAAAAACGGTACCCGCAACAGTTCACGCTTTAACACCCAGGTCTGCGGCGGCAGAAAACATTGCAACGCATAGGTCTCCCAGGTGGAGGCATGCTTGGCGTAAACGATGGCCGACTCTTTGGGTAGATTCTCCAAGCCCTCCACTTCATAACTCAGACCGCAAGTCAGCTTCAGCCACCAGATATTAAAGTGGGCCCACTGCGAAATAAAACGATAACGCGTCTCAAATGAAAACGGAAAGGTCAGCAATGCCAACAACGCAAACAGCACAGCGGTCAGCACCATGCTGACAAAATAGATTGCGGAACGAAAATACTGCATAAGACTTAACCTTCTTCCAGCAACAACATCTCAACCACCGCAGCCAAATCATCAAACACGGGATACGGCACCGCGTTTGCCAATCTGGCCAGCGTGCGTTCACCCTTGCCGGTACGTACCAACAGAGGACGAGCCTCAACCGCCTCAGCCGCCTGCATGTCACGCAGTGAATCACCCACCACCGGCACCGCTTTCAAATCAGTGCGCAGACGCGTGGCTATATCCTCCAACATTCCCGGCTTGGGCTTGCGGCAATCACAACCATCATCCGGACTATGCGGACAAAAAAACACAGCATCGATTGAACCTCCGGCGGCGTTGACCAACTTATGCATCTTGTCATGCATTTGATTCAGACTATCGAGATCAAAATATCCACGACCAATGCCAGACTGGTTGGTCGCCACCACAATGCGATAGTCATTCATCGACAACTTGGCAATGGCCTCGATACTGCCAGGAATGGGCTGCCACTCATCCACCGACTTGATGTAATCATCAGAGTCTTGGTTAATGACACCGTCGCGGTCGAGGATAATCAGTTTCATGGTTTAGCTCTGCAACTGTGACACATCGGCCACTTGCAGAAACAGATGATGCAGACTGTTGAGCAGGGCCAGGCGATTCAGCTTGACCGCTTCATCATCGACCATCACCATTACCTCATCAAAAAAGGCATCAACGCTTTCACGCAGTGCCGCCATCTGTTGCAGGGCGCTGGTGTAGTCGAGTTTTTCCAAGGCCGGCCTAACTGCTTCGCTGACTGCCGTGATGCGTTCGGCCAAGGCCTTTTCTGCAATTTCCTGCAACAAAGAGGCATCCACTGCCGCAGCAACTACAACACCAGTTTCAATCGCTTGACGCAGAATATTGGCAGCACGTTTGTTGGCAGCCGCCAACGCTTCAGCCCCGGCCAATTGGCGAAAGGCATTGACAGCACGGACACGCTGATCAAAATCATAGGGACGGCCTGGTCGCACTGCCGAGACTGCTTCGAACACATCTACCGAAATACCAGCGTCGCTGTAATAGACGCGCAGGCGTTCCATCATGAAGCTGAATACTTTCTCCAAAGTCTCCGCCTGCAAAATTCGTTTAGGCGCAGAATGTTGGTAACGGCTATCTGCCTGCTTAAGAATAAAATTAAGATCAAGATCCAGTTCTTTTTCAATAATGATGCGCACGATGCCCAGCGCGGCACGACGTAAGGCAAACGGATCTTTACTGCCTGTCGGCGGCTGACCAATATCAAAGATTCCAACCATGGTGTCGATTTTGTCGGCAATCGCCAACGCTTGACCAATCACGCTTGAGGGCAAAGCATCACCGGCAAAACGCGGCATATACTGCTCATCCATTGCCACTGCAATTTCTTCAGCCAGCCGATCATGTCGAGCATAGTAAGACCCCATGATGCCTTGCAGCTCAGGAAATTCAGCCACCATTTCAGTCATCAAGTCGCATTTAGCCAAATAACCCGCATCAGCACCGTGTGATGGGTTACCCCCCAGTTCCTTTACAATTTCATATGTAATGCCAGCTACACGTGCGGCCTTGTCATGCAGAGTACCCAGCTCTTTCTGGAACACCACATTCTTCAGCTCTTCTTTTCGATCTTCCAGCCTATGTTTACGGTCCTGATTCCAAAAAAACTCGGCATCAGACAAACGTGGACGAATCACACGTTCGTTACCGGCAGACACGACACTGATGTCCTTGCTGTCAATGTTGCTGACGGTGATAAAATTGGGCATCAACTTGCCGTTGCCATCCACCACATGAAAATATTTCTGGTGGCCCTTCATGGCCGAGATCAGCGCCTCAGGCGGCACATCAAGAAAACGCTGTTCAAACGAACCGGCAACTGCCACAGGCCATTCAACCATGCCGGTGACTTCATCCAACAGCGCCTCATCGATGACTGCCTTACCGCCCAGTTTGAGCGCCGCCTCTTGCACCTGACCGCGCACGGCTTCACGCCGATCATTAAAACTGGCGACGACACGACCTTCGGTTTCCAGCAAGGGCGCATATTCAGACGGCTGGTTGATGCTAATTTTTTCAGGATGATGAAAACGATGACCGCGGCTTTCGCGACCGGACTGTACTGCCAATATTTCTGCGTCGACAACTTCATCACCGAACAACAGCACCAACCAATGCACTGGGCGGACAAATTCAGCGCTAAGATCGCCCCAGCGCATCCGTTTGGGAATCGGCAGTTTATCCAACGACTGCTGAACAATAGCGGGGATCAACTGCTGAGCGAGTTTACCCTGCTCTTCGGCACGATAAACCAACCAGCTACCCTTGTCTGTCTCCAGTGTTTCAAGCGACTCTATCTCAGCACCACATGAACGGGCAAAACCCTGCAGCGCCTTGGTGGGCAGACCCTCATTATCATAGGCGGCCTGCACCGCCGGGCCGCGGCGTTCGATTTGTGTATCCGCCTGGGCCTCTTGCAAGGCTTCAACCACCAACGCCAAACGACGGGGCGAGGCATAGCTACGCACTGCCGAGTGACTCAGGCCAGCAGCCTTCAGGCCGTCGACGATGCCCTTGGTGAAGGCGGCGGACAATTTAGACAAGGCCTTGGGTGGCAGCTCTTCGGTGCCCAGTTCAACCAGAAAATCACGTCTGTTCATCAGGCTTTCCCTCCCCGCTTAACATCCGGTTTCAACATGGGAAACCCCAACTCTTGACGACGAGCATAATAGATCTCGGCCACGGCACGCGACAGCGCCCGAACCCGGCCGATAAAACGAGCCCGTTCGGTCACCGAAATGGCGTGACGAGCATCGAGCAGGTTAAAGGTGTGTGATGCCTTGACCATCTGTTCATAGGCAGGCAGTGGTAGACCGGCTTCGATCAGCTTGTTGCTCTCGGCCTCACAGGCGTCGAACCATTGGAACAGGGCATCGGTGTTGGCGTGTTCGAAATTATAGGTCGATTGCTCGACTTCATTTTGATGAAACACATCACCATAGGTGACATCACCGTCCGGACCATGGGCCCAGACCAGATCATAGACGCTATCGACACCTTGAATATACATAGCCAAACGCTCAAGGCCGTAGGTAATCTCACCCGTCACCGGTTTGCACTCCAAACCGCCGACCTGCTGAAAATAGGTGAACTGGGTTACTTCCATACCGTTGAGCCAGACCTCCCAACCCAAGCCCCAGGCGCCCAGAGTAGGTGATTCCCAGTTGTCTTCAACAAAGCGGATGTCATGCACCAGCGGGTCAAAGCCAAGCATCTTCAGCGAACCAAGATAGAGCTCCTGAATTTCCAGCGGTGACGGTTTTAGTACTACCTGAAACTGATAATAGTGTTGCAGTCGATTGGGGTTTTCACCATAGCGGCCATCAGTGGGACGGCGCGAAGGCTGGACATAGGCGGCCCGCCAAGGCTCGGGACCGATGGAACGCAGGAAGGTAGCAGTATGAAATGTGCCCGCCCCGACTTCCATATCGTAGGGCTGCAACACCACACAACCCTGCTCTGCCCAATAATTCTGCAGAGCCAGAATCAGCCCCTGAAAGGTGGAAAGATCACAATCGGCAGTTTTACTGCCTTGATTACTGGCAACCAAGGTATCCCCTTCGAAATACTTAAATATCAAAAAGGGAGGGATTATACCCT
>CAMYNQ010000114.1 GCA_947259785.1 uncultured Chromatiaceae bacterium
ACCTGGGTCTGCGGTCTACGGGGCCGATGCCTTTGCCGGTGTAATCAATGTCATCACCAAATCGGCTGATGAAATACGGGGCGGCCATGTCGGCGCCCGTGTTGGCTCATTTGATAAGCGGGACCTTTGGGGTCAAACGGCTGGCCAAATAGGTGAATGGGACGCCGCTTTGAGTTTCGAATACCACACCTCTGGAACAGACAAGGACCGTATAATTAAATCCGATGCACAAGGGTTTGCATTTGATCCCATGCTTGGAACAAGTGCTACACGCGCACCCGGCCCAATCAATACTGACGTTAAGCTCTTCAACACCTCTATAACACTCAACAAAGATGCCTGGAATATTTGGTTTAATAGTTGGAATCTTTATGATGCCGGTGTCGGGCCTGGTGGTATGCAGGCTTTGGATCCTGTTGGCCGACAGGAAATAGAGCAATATAGTCTAATGGTTGATCATAAAAATGACAATTTGTTTGATGGTTGGCAGTTAAACTCGAAATTTGCTTATAAGCAAATCGACCAGCTTCATGAACTTCGGCTATTGTCACCAGGAGCAACAGTGCCTTTAGGCGCGGATGGGAATCTGTGCCATTCACCAGACTGGGGTTGTACACCTACAGCTATTGGCAATTTTGAAGATGGAGTGTTTAGTAACACTGGTGGTGTGCAGTCATATACTTATCTGAGTTTCGCCGCATATTATAAAGATTGGCAAGGGCATTATCTTCGAATTGCCTTAGGGCTTGATTATGGCGAAGGTGAGCCGTTGGAAACAAAAAATTATGGTCCAGGAACAATGGCGGAAGGTATTGTCGGGGCGGGCATCATCGATGGAACGCTAACAGATGTCACTGGTACACCAAATATATTCATACAATCACACTCCCGTACGGTTAACTATCTTTCATTACAGGATGAATGGCGTCTTGCCAGTGCTTGGGAACTAACCGCCGGGGTTCGTTATGATCATTATTCAGATTTTGGTGCTACCACCAACCCCCGCCTAGCACTGGTCTGGGAGACAGATCATTTTCTGACCAGCAAGTTACTTTACGGTCGTGCCTTCAGGGCACCGAGCATGGCAGAACTTTTTTACGAGAATAACCCTGTCAAAATTGGAAACCCGGAAGTTGGTCCAGAGACTATGGACATGCTGGAAGTTGTTCTTGATTACAGGCCCAAGCCACGTCATCAATTTACCCTGAGCCTGTTTTCATACAACGCCGATGACTTGATCGAGTTTGTTAATGGCGTGGCACAAAACAGTCATGCACAAGATGGGCGTGGTGTTGAAGTTGAAGCAAAGTGGCATGCAACCAAAAGACTGCAGTTGAAAAGCAATTTTGCACTTCAATATTCCAAAGACTCAGAAAATGATGTCGTGATAGCAGATGCGCCACGACGACAGTTATTTTTATCAGCCAACTGGCGCCCGGAACTCGAATGGATATTATATGGCCAGGCCAATTGGGTTATGGATCGTAATCGCCTAAGTTCAGATACTCGTTTAGCCATAGATGATTACATAAGCATGGATATGTCACTAAGCTATCAACCTGCAAGCGACTACTGGGAAGTTTCTGCCAATGTCAAAAATATATTTGACGAAGATAACCGAGAGCCCAGTGATGGCAATATTGTAGGAGACTATCCATTGGCAGGGCGGAGCGTCTATTTAGAAGCCCGTTATAATCTGAATTAACTTTGTATATATATGTTTATAATTATGGAATTTATTATGCGGATAAATATAACCATATTCACTGGGGGGTTAGTCTGTTATAAATAATGCGTAGTACCTTTAACCGAGATGGTGATTGAGTGCTAGAACTTTAAAAGTTATACACTGCAAGCTGGGATGAACGGCTGAATTTAAAACCGCCAGGTCGTTGTAGACCATATATATAACAAGTTTCTTATATTTATTTTGCGATACAATCTTTATTGCTAACTACTTAATTGGCTTGATAATTTAAAAAGTTAATTATTACGTTAGCGTGGATGAGTGTAGGTTGCATAAGTATATTAATTATAACTAATAATTCGTTGAAATTAAATTGTTAAGTAATTGTGAATATGCCCCGATAAGTGTTCATGGGCAGAATGCTTAAATGAGAGGTCTTATGAGTTCCGTGACACGCCTAATTGAAACCCCAGCTACAGAGGCGGCGCCAATATTCACATATGCTGATTTGATAGTCAGCTATCTGGTGCAGATCGATGTCGAATACATCTTTGGTATTCCAGGTGGAGGAATCGAACCACTTTACAATGCCCTTGCCCGGCATTTATCCCAGCCGGCAGACCAGGCAACCCGACGCATGGAAGTAAACAGCCTGGTGCCAATGCGGCAGCGTGATACCAAGGCACATATCAAACCCGTGATTGCCCGGCATGAAGCCGGGGCAGTCTTTATGGCCGATGGTTATGCCCGTGAAACCGGGCGCCTAGGTGTGTGTTGTGCAACCACTGGACCGGGCGCAACCAATCTGATTACCGGTGTCGCTTCAGCCTATGCCGATCGCATTCCGATGTTGGTGATCACGCCACAGACGGCCTTGCCAGATTTTGGCAAACGTGGCCTGCAAGAATCCACAAGTGATGCAGTTGATATAGTCGGCATGTTTGAGCATTGCACCCAATACAACAGCCTTGTCTCACACCCAGAACAGCTTGAAGGCAAACTATATACAGCCTTGTTGAATGCCTATCGTCGCCCGCGTGGTCCAGTGCATCTCAGTATTCCCATGGATATTCTCAACGCACCTATTACGGGGGAGACCAGTAGTTATCAAGTAGCGCATTTATTTCGTCAGTCACAGTCCATGGATGATGTTGCATATCAGGCATTAGAAAAAAGATTAGGTGAAACCAAAAAACCAGTTCTGTTTCTCGGTGGTGGCTGTCGTCATGCCATAGAAATCATCATGCTCTATGCTGAATTAACCAATACACAAATCGTAACAACACCCACAGGTAAGAGTTGGGTGAATGCATATCATCCACTTAATCGCGGTGTCTTTGGTTTTTCTGGTCATCAAACAGCCTTTGATACATTGTCAGACCCAGAAGTGGATTTGATTATCGCAGTCGGTACTGCCATGGGCGAGCTTTCAACCAGTGGCTGGGATAAACAACTGATGAGTAAAAAATTGGTGCATGTTTCAGCCTCACCAGAAGATTTTGGCCGCACCCCAATGGCATGCCTGCATCTCGCTGGTGATCTCAGGACAATATTTGCCAATATGCACAAAGATTCCATGCTGAATAAAAAAGAGTTTGTATTTGAACGGGCTGGGCTCAATAAAAATGTAGCTAACTATTTGCCAGAAAATATAGAAGTCATGGAGCCAGACAGTCTCAATAAAAAAGCATCATTAATCATGCCGCAGGCGGTCATGCGTGAGCTTGCCCAACGATTCCCCAAAGATACGCGTTATTTGATCGATGCCGGTAATGCCTGGGCATGGGCAACCCATTACCTGTTCTTGGAAGAACCTGGTTTGCAAAGAACTGGCTTTGGATTTGGCGCTATGGCCTGGGCCATTGGCGCAGCCGTTGGGACTGCACTGGGTAATAAGGAACACCCGGTTGTGTGTATTACGGGTGATGGTAGCTACTTGATGAGTGGTCAAGAGATAACCGTGGCTGTCGCAGAACAATTACCGGTTATATTTGTTGTATTGAATGACAGTGCGCTTGGTATGGTCAAACATGGACAACGAATGGGTGGGGCAGAGCCGATAGGCTATGAATTACCCGCAGTTGATTTTGCCATGGTAGCTAAGGGCATGGGAGCGCAAGGAATTAAGATTCGTAATGTTGAAGATTTTGCGTCCCTGGATATTGAGCAGTTGTGCACTACTAACGGACCAACGTTATTGGATATCCATATAGATCCAGAAGCAGTACCGCCAATCGGTGCGCGAGTAAATAAATTAAGCGAGATGAATAAACCGACATAAATAGCGGTGTTTCAATATTATTGTAAAAAGGTTATAAATACAGTTACTTAGTTATTTATATGGATTTTAAATGGACGATGGGGGTCGATCCTAAAAAGAAAACGATCGAGCAGGGGTGTACATGCAATATTCAAAAATCGCGTTAGCAACTATCCTCGTTATAGGGTCGAGCCAGTTGCAGGCAGAGATGCTGGCAATGAGTGAAGAAGACTTGATGTTGTTATACGGTGATGAAGAAATGATCAGCATCGCCACCGGCACATATAAACCGATTCGTTTGGCACCATCAGTAGCCCACGTTATTACCGCAGCGGAAATTAAATCTAGCGGTGCGACTAAGTTGGACCAAGTTCTAGAGATGGTTCCGGGTATCCACGTTTCACTCTCTACAGTTAATCGTCTGAATTACGTTTACTCCATTCGCGGCATCCATACCGGTCAGAATCCGCAGACTCTGATATTAATGAATGGTATTCCGTTTAGAAGTGCCTATTCCGGTGCGCGGCCAAATGGTTTTCATTATCCGGTAGAAAATATCGAGCGCATTGAAGTGATGCGTGGCCCAGGCTCTGCTGTTTATGGTGCCGATGCCTTTGCCGGTGTTATCAATATTATTACCAAAGATGTAGACAGCTTAGCGGGTTTCAGTGCCGGCGGCCGCAGTGGCTCATTTGGATCGCAGAGTGTATGGCTGCAGTCGGGAAATAGTTTAAATGACTGGGACATTGCTTTTTCCTTTGAATATATGGATAGCGATGGTGATGATGAGCGGATTATCAATTCAGATGCGCAGTCTGCTTTAGACACAGCATTTGGTACAACTGCCTCTTTGGCTCCTGGTGCATTGGTTACGCGTTATGAGGTATTCAATACCCAGCTTGAGCTGGCACGTGATGAGTGGACGATTCGGTTATGGAATTGGCAGCTGAATGATGGTGGCAATGGTGCTGGTGGTGCCCAGGCCTTGGATACAGAAGGTAGTCTGGAAAATAATACCTACTTGTTAGATGTGAGTTATAAGGCACCGAACTTAATCGATAATTGGGATTTTGAAGGTCGGCTAGGCTATTACTATTTGGATGAGCAAGGCTACATGAACCTTTATCCAGATGATGCTAATGTGGGTTTTGGCGTTTTAGCAAATGGTCTTAAAGGTAACCCGGGCGGTGTGAGCCGTGATGTAAGTTATGAGCTGGTTGGACATTACAAGGCTTTAATAAACCATCAGTTGCGGTTTTCATTAGGTTATGTCGACACAGAATTAGAAACCAAGCAAACCAAAAATTTTGGGCCGGGCGTTACACTTGGCACATTGACAGATATAACCGATACACCCTATGTCTTTATGCCAGACTCAGAGCGAGATGTTTGGTTTGCTTCAGTGCAAGATGAATGGCGGCTGGCGAGTGATTGGACTTTAACCGCAGGCATTCGTCATGACGATTACTCTGATTTTGGCAATACCACCAATCCACGCTTGGCTTTAGTCTGGGCAACCGACTACAACCTGACAACAAAACTATTATACGGCCGTGCTTTTCGTGCCCCGAGTCTTGGGGAAGAGTTTGGCCAGAATAATACGGTGGCTTTGGGAAATAAGAATTTAAAACCCGAGACGATTGATACATTAGAATTGGCCTTTGAGCACCATCCAAATTTTGATATGCGTACGCGGCTTAACTTTTTCGCTTATGAAATTAAAGATCTTATTGATTACATGCCTAGCGGTGGTGGGACAAAGACGGCACAAAATGCAACCAACCAGGATGGTCATGGCTTAGAGGCGGAAATGGAATGGGATATTAGTGATACCACTGTGCTGAAAGGAAACTATGCCTGGCAAGATTCAGAAGATGCAGCAACAGGGATGGATGTTGCCTATGCGCCAGGCCAACAAGCCAGTTTGATGGCTTTGTGGAAATTTAAACCACAATGGAGTCTTGCCACACAAGCAAACTGGGTAGCCGATAGAAAACGGCTCACAGGTGATGACCGTCCAGCGATTGCTGATTATACCCTGGTTGATTTGGCCTTGCGGCGTAGCAATGTAATGGAGCATTGGGCGTTTACTGGCGCAATACGAAACCTGTTTGATAAAGATGCGCGAGAGCCAAGTGATGGAACGATAGCCGATGATTACCCGCTTGAAGGTCGCAGTTTTTATTTAGAAGCTATATATCATCTGTAAACCTATCTTAAGTTCTCAGTTTAATCTGCTTAACGGATTAATGCTTAAAGCTTATTGTTCTGGTGATGTAAAAATGAATTCTAGCTTAGTTATCAATGTTTAATACAAAGGACGAGATAAACGCATGTTGGCTGAGTCAAGCAAAGAAGAGCGACGTGATGAACAGTTTGCTGAAAAGGTTTCAACCAAGATTTGGTTGGAAACCCCCTCAGAAGAAAACCCCTACCTAACAGAAGAGTCTTACTGTCACGGCTACAGTCTGCTGGAGTTGATGAAAAAACGCAGCTTTGTCGACGTGCTTTACTTATTGCTCAGGGGCGAATTACCTACTCCTGACGAGGCTGAGCTGCTTGAACATCTCATGATTGCCCTAATCAGCCCTGGCCCTCGTCATCCAGCCACACGTGCAGCGATGAATGCCGGGGTAGGAAAAACAGATACCGCACATATCCTTCCCATTAGCATGACCATATACGGTGGCGAACATCTTGGCGGTGCCAGTATAGAGCCGGCAATGCGTTTTTTACGCAAACACCGTCGCAAGCCCGCACATGAAGTTGCCGAAGAACTGATTGCATCCAATCAACCACCAATAGAAGAAGGGGACTGGCATATTGCTCCTGGCTTTGGCTCGCGTTTTAATGGCATAGATCCAATGCCTGCCAAGATCGCTAAACAGTTACTCAAATTGAATGGTGCTGGTGACACATTAAGGTGGGCAGACCAATTTGCTGAGGTGCTTTCATACCATAACCAAGGCTGGCTAAATACTGGCGTTGTGGCAGCCGTATTAACCGATCTTGGCTTTCCACCGCGCTCTGGTGCTGGGCTATTACAGTTGTTTGCAGCGCCGGGATTGCTTGCCCATGGTATAGAATTCGCTAACAAACCTGTTTCAGCCATGCCGTTTCCAAAAGATGAAGACTATGTCATCGAATATCAAAAATAATAACACTGAACTGTGGGATAGAAACCGCAGGATTATTCGCAGCAGTATCGGTGGTTGGAAAGTTGGAGAAGCGGTATATAACCACGGTTACTCCATGATGGATGACTTCGTAGGCAAGCTAAGTTATATGCAGGTAGTGATACTTAATGCCACTGGTCGTCTGCCCGAGCGTAAGATTGCCGACTGGGTTGAGCAGGTACATATCTGTATGAGTTGGCCTGATTCACGGATCTGGTGTAATCAAATTGGTGCTTTGGCAGGGACGAACCGTGCTTCGGTGATTGCCGCAACCAGCGCAGGCTTGCTTGCTAATGATTCACGTTCTTATGGTACTAAAACAATTGTTGAGGGGGTGGAATTTATTCAGTCAGCGATGAGTCAATATAAGAGTGGGCTTAGCGCTGATGAGATTGTTAAAAATGAGTGTGCCAAACATGGTGGTAAGCCACATATTATGGGCTACGCCCGCCCCATCGCCAAAGGGGATGAACGTATCTCAGCTATGGAGGCGGTGCAAAATACGCTTGATATTTCCCTTGGAGATCATCAGAAGCTTGCCTACAAAATCAATGACATCCTCAGTCGTGATTTTGATGCAACCATAAACTTCAATGGCTATCTTTCAGCTGTTCTTACAGATAATGATTTTACTCCTCGGGAGTTATACCGACTTTTAGCTATTCTCGTTTCCAGTGGCATCACTGCATGTTATGTCGATTGCATGGATAAACCTGCCGAAAGTTTTTTTACACAGCGCTGTAATGATATTGAATATATTGGCAAGCCAATTCGTAATCTTCCAGAGTAGAACTTTTCGAAAGCCTCGGATTTTTTATAGCACTGTGATGAAATATTATTTTGAACATCCTTAGACAGTTCAATTGATGACACGTGCCTTTCACCAGACTAAGTTGTATTTCCAGACATGACAATGACAAAAATATATTTACGAATATTGAAGATAATTTGGCGTATCTATGGTGTCAATAAAGTCTTCATTCAGTGGCTGCTTATTGAGCCTTTGCTCAGGGGGTTTGTTTTTTTTACCTTGTTTCTGGATAAGCTATTTTTTTCGGGATATAAAAATGTCGAGGTAAAGCGACCGATTTTTATCCTCGGCCATCCACGCAGTGGTACAACCTTTTTGCACAAGCTGCTGGGCTATTCGGAACAAACGGTGGTTTTTACTGCATGGCAGTTGATGTTTCCCGCTCTTACGGCACGCATTCTGTTGCGACCTTTATACAATATACTATGCAAAAAAGGTCTTACAGAAGTTTTCCCGAAAGAGACGGGTCACAAAATAGATCTTCGTGAGGCGGAAGAAGAGGAAATGCTTTTTCTCAATAATTACGATACCCAATTTATGGCCGCCGGGCTGTTGGGGTTTGATGAGCAGGAGTATCCAGAACTTCAATGGCATGATCATCAGCCAGATGCCCATAGATTCCGTTCGACAAATTTTTTGCGTGATTGCTTTAAGCGTCAGATCTTTGCTACTGGCAAACAGAAGATTATTGCCCAGACCCACTTTTCCACTCATCGAATCAAAACTTTGATGGAGGCCTTTCCTGATGCCAAGTTTATCTATGTTGTGCGTGACCCACATCAGGTAGTGCCATCTTTTCTTTCCTTGTTATATAAGACCATTGATCTGCGCTGGGGATTGAAGCCTGTCCCGCAGACAGTATTAGATCGTTACTACCGGCGCCGCTACCAGGCAATGATAGACCTGTATCGGTATTTTTATGAGCTACAGAAAAACAATGAGTTGCCAGAAGAACGTGTGCTGGTATTGCCCTACACACAGCTTCTTACTGACCTTCAAGGGGCAGTTGAAAATATAATCCGGTTTACAGGCATACAGGCCAATGAGGTGATGCTTGAAAAAGTAGCTGATCAAGCCAGGCGTCAAAAGGACTATAAACCTGAGCATAAAGGGTTGCCCCTGGAGATGTTCGGTATAACACGGCAGGAGATAGATAAAGACTTCGCCTTTGTCTTTGATAATTACGACATACCGACTTGGGATAAAAGGCAAGATTGAAAGCCTGAAGTAATTGAGTCATGAAAGGTTTGTGACAAATCACCCCCAAGTTTGTATAGCTCATGGTTTATTGTATTTGTTGGAAACAATATTTAAGTAATCCGAGGCCGTTTCTGATTAGCTATTCCCCTTGAAATATTTTAATCCTGTTTTATATGGGCTTACTTGTTTGGCGGAATTGGAGGATACTCACAAGTGTCAAAAGTGGTTAATAAATATTATATTAACTTAATTATCACTTTCACATTCCTAAGAAGTTATTTTGGAACGGCAACTAAGTTGACTGTATTTTGCAGAATATAGTTGCCAAACACTAGTGTAAGACATCAAA
>CAMYNQ010000115.1 GCA_947259785.1 uncultured Chromatiaceae bacterium
CTGAGTGCTGTCATGACTTATCTCCTTGATTAACCCTGAATGGGTAGAGATAAGTATGGGTGAGCAGGAAGGTTATCGAAGGGAGAAAGCCCCGCGCAAGCGGGTTAGTTCAACATTATAATTAGATACCACTGTGGTGTGATTAATCACAAACAAAGTGTCCTATATTCCCAACCAGTCTCTCTTATACCCCCTCCAATCTCTTTGTTAATCAAATAACCGCCAACTAATCTTGGCCAAACTTATATAATCTGGCCTTTGTGGTTTGCGCTGAGGTGGTTATGGATAAAAGGTTTGAGGATATCGAGATTCGGATGGCTTATCTTGAGGCGACGGTGGAGCAGTTGAATCAGGTGGTGATTAAGCAGCAGGATCAGGTTGATGCCTTGACCGAGGCGGTCAAGCGACAAAAAAAACAGTTAGAACAGGGCGGCGATTTGGTTCGCCCCCTGTCAGAAGAGACGCCACCACCTCATTACTGAGGTGGTTGTTGTGCCTGGTCTTCAGGCAGTTCGATGGTTTGGCCCATCAGCTTGGCAATCGCCGGTGCGCCAAACAATTGAAAACCACGCTGGGCTTCGGGCGGGTGACCGGCCACGGCAACAATCGGTTTGCCGTTGGCGATGCCCATGATCAAGGGGCGACCGGAGCGCATCGGTACGCCATCGATTAATAGCTCACCGACTTCGCTAATCAGGTCTGAGATAAAGTCACGACCACCTACCGCGGTGCCGCCGGAGATGACGATCATATCGGCTTCGTTCAGCGTATTACGTACGGCGCTGACGAAGGCGTCGAAATTATCACCCATGATGCCGCCCAGTGTTGGCAGCCCACCGGCGGCGCTGACTGCGGCCTCTAACATTGGGCTGTTGCAGTCGCGGATCATGCCGGGTTTAAACGGTGCGGTGTAGGGGATGACTTCGTCGCCTGAGGCAAACACGGTGACGCGCGGTTGACTGGCAACAGCGACTTCACCGAGGCCCAGGCTGGCGATGGTGCCGATGTGTTGTGGTGTGAGTAGGGTGCCGGCGCTGATGATGGTGTCACCTTTGTTGATGTCGCAGCCTTGGTCTTCGATAAAAAAGCGTGGTGGAAATGGGCGGCTAATGCTGACGTTGTCGCCGTCACGTTTGGCTTCCCACATGCGGACGATGGATACTTGGCCATCGGGTAGAATGCTGCCGGTCTGTACTTCAATGGCTTCACCTGTGCCAAAACTTGGGCATTCGGCATCACCGGGGGCGACCCTGCCGACCACTTTGAAGCTGACGGGGGTTTCCTCCGAGGCGTCGCGCGTTTCTGCGGTGTTGACCAGAAAGCCTTCGACGATGGCGCGGTGGTAGGGTGGTGAATCTTCTGGGGCATTGAAGTCGCTGTAGAGTGTTCTGCCCAGTGCTTTGTCTAATGCCATTGTTTCGGCAGCCATGCTTTGAGCTGGAACAGCGTTGATGAACTTTTGCTGCGCCTCTACCAGGGGTGACGTCTCTGACATGTGTGTTTTTCCTTGTTATTGATTAATTGCGCTATTAACTATTTGCATTGGCCGATTGAGCCTGAGCGGCAGCGGCTGCGATTATTCCAGGTGGTGTAATCCAGTTGGGCACCACTTACATCGGTGTTGATCATCTCGGCCTCGGCCAGATTGGCGCGACTGAGATTGCTGTTGGATAGGTCGGTGTTGACCAAAAAGCTCTTGTCGAGCTGGGCGCGTTCCAGGTTGGCGCCGCTGAGGTTGGCATCTTCCAGGTTGGCGCGTGATAGTTCGGCGTTGCTCATGATGCTGGATGATAAGTCGGCACCGCTGAGATTGACCTGGTTCATGATGGCCTTGCTGAGGTTGGCTTTTTTCAATTGGGCCTTGCTTAGATTGGCATCGTAGAAATGGGCCGCTTCAAGAAAGGCACCATTGAGGTTGGCATCGCTTAGATTGGCGCGGTCAAATTTGGCTTGTTTGGCCAGGGCTTTTTCCATTGTTGCCTGACTCAGGTCAGCGGCCACCAGATTGGCCTCAATCAGATTTGCCTTGTTCAGGTTGGCATTTTTAAGGTTGGCACGCCCAAGCTGGCTGCTGCGCAGATTGGTCTTGCTGAGGTTGGCGCCTTCGAGATTGATGCCGTTAAGCACCGCGCCGCGCAGGTCTATGCCGCTGAGGTCGATGCCGGCCTTGTCACAGCCCTTCCAATTAACGCGGGGGGCAGCTGGATCATCACAGCCGGCCTGTGCTGCGGGGCTGCCGATTAGCAGCGCCAGGGCGGTGATGTGAAATATGGATTTGAGCGTGGTTTTTGTATGCATAATCTTTTATGACAATATGTTTGGCTCAATGTTAACAGAGTCTCGCTAATCGGTGAGTTCGGCCCACAGGTTGTGTTCATCGGCCTCAATAATCTTGGCGCTAACCATGTCGCCGGGGCTAAGGTCGGCGGCGTCTTCTAGGAATACCTGGTTGTCTGATTCAGGTGCATTGGCATAGCTGTGGCCAACGGCCTGTTCGCCATCGCTCTCGTCGATGAGAATCTCCAGGGTTTGGCCAATGCGGTCGCGCAGCTTTTCGGCGCTGATTTTGTCTTGTAGATCCATAAGGCGTTCCAGTCGTTCTTGTTTTAGCGCTTCCGCGACGTGGTTGTCTAGGTGGTTGGCGCTGATTCCATCGATATTGGAATAGGCAAAGGCGTCAATACGGTCGAGTTTGGCTTCACTGATGAATGCCAGCAGTTGCTCAAAATCATCTTCTGTTTCACCAGGAAAACCAATGATGAAGTTGCTGTGTAGCACTAGTTCAGGGCAGAACTCACGCCACTGCTGGATGCGCGCCAGACTGGCTTCGCGATTACCCGGCCGTTGCATGGCTTTGAGGATGTGGGGGCTGGCGTGCTGAAGTGGGATGTCGAGATAAGGCAAGATCTTGCCTTTAGCCATCAGGGCGATGAGTTCGTCTAAAAGCGGGTAGGGGTAGAGTTTGTGTAGTCGGATCCAGATGCCTAGTTCGCTCAGAGCTGAGCCCAGCTCGGTCAGGCGGGCTTTGATGGGCCTGCCACCCCAGAAACTGGTGCGGTGGTTAATGTCTACACCGTAGGCAATGCTGTCTTGCGCAATGATCAGCAGTTCTTTTACACCGGCATCGGCCAGGTTTTCGGCTTCCTGCATCACATCGCCACTGGCGCGGCTGCTGAGGCCGCCACGCAGCGTTGGGACGAGGCAAAAACGACAGCGGTTGTTACAGCCCTCGGCGATATTGAGATAGGCATAGTGCGGCGGTGTCAGCTTGATGCCCTGCGGCGGAACTGGGTTGCGCTGTAGTCCTTGCAGCGGCAGGTGCTGGTGTATGCCATTCATCACTGCGTTGGTCGCATGGGGGCCGGTGACGACCAGTACCTGTGGATGGGCCTGTTGGATGATGCCAGTGTTGGTGCCAAGGCAGCCGGTGACGATAACCTTAGCCGTTTCGTTCAGGGCCTCGCCGATGGCATCGAGAGACTCTTCTACTGCGGCATCGATAAATCCACACGTGTTGACCACCACCATGTCGGCGTCTTCGTAGTCAGGCGTGACCTCATAACCCTCGCTATGTAGTTGGGTGATGATGTCTTCTGAGTCGACCAGGGCGTTGGCGCAGCCGAGGCTGATGAAACCGACTTTGGCTGGAGTTTGTGGCATAGCAAAGATTTAAATTACGGTGTTAATCAGGTCAGCCATTTTACCTAAGATAGAGGGGTTAAGTTTAGGCTTGTTTTTCCATTGATGAGCTTGTGGCCTTTGGCTGTTGTTTTGTGTCGCCAGAGTCAACTGAGTTTTGCTTGTTTTCACTAATGATTTTGGTGGCCGTTGAGAGGTTTTCCATGGCTTCAGAAAACTTATCCAGACTTGAAGAGGTTGTGTTAACCAGCGGTGAAATCTGCAATCGAAACAGAATAAAGATTGCGCAGAAAATGATGATTACAGTTACCACCAATCCAAGCAGTACAAGGAATATCATTTGCTTGATTGAGGCGCTGATTTCTTCTTGGGTCTGACTAACCTTTTGTTTGGTGGTTTCGATGCTGTTGTCTAGTTTGTCTGTGAGCAGTTTCATCTCGTCGATAATGGCAATGATCTTTTGTTGGTCTTCAGGGCTTAATTTGTCTGATTGAGATAGTTTTTCAACGGCATCAGCCAAGCGGTTTAACGGCGGTGCAACTTCTTCAAGGCCGTTAACGGTGATTTCAATATAAGGCGAGTTGCTGTCGATAGCATGGGCGGTTGAGATGAGTGTGATGAATAATAAAAAAAAGCCAGGTAGTCGTCTCATCATATCGTTCCGGTTGAGGTGGATATCCTGAGTATTTCAGTTGGGTTGCCCGGATGCAAGATACCATTGTTAGTTGCTAGTGGTTGAGCTATAACGATACTAGGTCGCTAGTAGGTTTGTGGCTGTATATGCACTTTCTGATAAGTATGGGGGAACATAATGAGTAAATATTGTGTGGTGGTTGCTGATGGGGCACGAGCGCGGTTGTTTTCTTTGGATGAGGCTGGTGTTGACATTGGCGAAGGCGGTCCTGATCTGGTTGAACTTTCAGATCTGACCAATTCTGAGGTTGAGGCAGCAGGTCAAGCGATCTATAGTGATGTTAAGTCTGGCCGTAATGTTGGCCCTGCTGGTGGTGGTGCGCATGGCTATGATGATCATCGTGATCAACATATCGAAGAGAGCGAACGCCGTTTTGCCAAGCAGATTGCAGCGGCTGCGACTGATGCGGTTGTGCGACAAAAGCCTGGTTGCCTAGTGGTTAGCGCTGATCCTCACATGATGGGCCATCTGCGTGAAGCGATGAGTTTAAGTGTGGGTGGCATACAGGTTAAAGAAGTGGTTAAAGACTTAACTAAATTAGCGCCGCAGGAACTGCATGAGTATTTGGCGGAGGATCATATGTTGCCAGCGCGACAGACGCCGGTTTAGTTTTGTTTGATTGTAGTTTAATAAAAAGCCCCCTAGCCATATATAAAGCTGCGCCAAGCAGGGGGCTTTTATATTGTCACAACACTAGTCTTTAGCCATCATCAATGCTTGAAACTGAGACGGCTCCAGCAGCGGTCATTTGTCATGGTAACTGTTTTGAGGTGCACTTGGTGCCATCGTTGCCCATTCCATTTTACTTCTATTCGCTGAGCTGTCTTGAAAGTCGATACTGATGCGGTCTCCGCAAAAGGGGCGGAACATGTTGTCTGCAAAGTCAACGTGGTCGGTATGATCACGATAGCTGTCGACCACGGATTTGTGAGTTAAACGCACCAGCCAGCAAAACGATATTTGGCGCCCTCTTTGATTGCTTCTCCGGTGAATACTTCACGTACCCCTGGGATTCGGGCCAGGATACGCCGACCTTTAGCCATCATTGCGTGAGCTTGATCATCATTCATTCGCTCGACGGTGTAGATGATCAGGTGTTCCACTGGTGCCCAAGGTTCGCACTGCGCTAAAACCTCAGCCGCACGTCCGGCGCTGTCCCACTGCCGCATACAACGTTCCACCTCTTTCCCGCGTCGTGATACATGGAAGCTATGTGAATAGCGAGCGGTGTATCACAAGCCCTCGGTAGGGGCCAGAGAGACGTGACCAGCTTTCGAAGAAAGTGGACAGTCGCTACTAGCCCCGTCAGCCACTTGAGAGTCGACGCGATAGCGAGGTTTTGATCCCGGCCGAGGCCTAAAAAAGTTGTCGAGGAACGCAGTGGAGTTGGCCCATGGACGAGGCAACTCTTTAACGAGTACCAAAGACTCACTTGTTTCCCGATAGCCTCTTGCACCCCTTGTTTTAAATCTGTGAAACTGCCTTCATGATCGACTTTCATCTATTCGCGCATGGTTTGAGCAGCGGCATCTGAAGGGCCGGTGAAATAATTGATTTTGGCAATGCCTAGGGAAGGCAGGCGACGAAATTGGTCTTCGTTGAGGTCGGTATCGCCGTGAATCACCAGCGGAATCTTAACTGTCTGATTAAGCTGCTTCAGGCGAGGAAAGTCTAGTTTCCCCCGACCCTTCATGGTGCCGATCGAGACGGCGAGACAGTCCACGCCGGTGCGTTCCACATAAGCCCGGGCTTCAGCGGGAATGGTCAGCTCTGTTTCGCCAGGGTGTTGCTTGGCGCTTTCACCCTCGATGGCGGCGACGTAACCCAGTTCACCGACGACCGGCACGCCACAGCGATGGGCCATGTCGGCAACGGCCTTGGTGGCGTTGATATTGTCTGGCAGGCTCATGTTACTGGTGTCAAGCAATACCCCATTACAATCGAGATTGATGGCTTTAATGGCTGAATTAAGACTGCTGCCATGATCCAGTTGAATGGCCACGGAAACAGAGGCGCGTTTGGCTACGGCTTCAACCGCTGGCATCATCAATTCAAAGTCGTAATGGGAAAAATGGGGTTCGGCAATACTGAGAATCACCGGTGCGCGACAACGTTCGGCCGAATCAATGACGGCTTCAAGAAAGTCCAGACTGACTAAATCAAAAGTACCCACTGCGTAACTGTTTTCGTGTGCGTGGTAGAGCATGTCGCGCATATTGACCAGTGCCATTGCTTACCCCGCCCTTTTGTCTTGCTGTCGTTACGTTTGAAACATCTTACATTGAGATGCATCGCTGCTGTCATCATGCCGACACTGTTCCATGGTTTTCAGCGCGGGGGTACATACCTTTGATGCCGCAAAGTGATAAGAATTAATCATTAGGTAAATCCCCGGCTATGCCGAGGGGCTCGCATAGGTTTGACCGATACGTCGGTAACTCTAAGCTTCGAATTTCGTCCAAGAAATGAGAATGAGAAACCTGTGCCGGATTACAAAAGTTTGATTCACACACGGTGGGGCTGAAAATACCATGTGGTATTCATTCCCAAGAGGCTTCAGAAGGTGATCTACAGTAAGTTGCTGAAATATTTGGGAGAAATGTTTCATGAGCTGGCTGGCAGGAAAGGGTCTGAAATATTGGAATGGCACTTGATGGCGGATTATGTGCATATGTGTCTCAGCATTCCGCCCAAGTAAGCGGAGGATTCTAATGTGGTCGGGTACTTGAAGGGCAAGAGCGCTATCGCGATTGCTAGGAAATTTCGAGGTCGGCAACGGAGAGCATTTCTGGGTTCGCGGCTACTTTGTTGCGACGGTTGGTTTGGATGAGTTTGTGGTAAGGGAATATATCCGGGGGCAGGAACGACGCGATGAGTATCGAGACCAGGCGAAGCTGGAAATATGAGCGCCTTGGGCGCAAAATAAAGCCCTTTGAGGGTGTCACCCAATAAGCCTCCGGCTCTGCCGGAGGTCATTAACTATATATCTGGCCAGGAACTCTCTGGTTAAGTAATAGCGTCGCTTAAGTTGCCGGCCCACCTGTCTCTTAATCAGAAAACACCAGAGGTATATTAATTACTCTTCGTCGTCAGTTTCTTGTTCACCTGCCCAGCCAGACTTTCTGGCATGGGCAACTGCGTGGTCATGAAATTTCTCATGGCGCTGTCTCAAATCATCAGGCAAGTTGCTGACTAGACAGCCATATTTATCCCATTCGATATTTACCTTATCTGATAAAGAATCAAGCCCAGCAAAGTTCCAGCCTTCGCAAGTTTCTGTTTCAGGAATAATCCCAAAAACCCAGGCATCACGAATCAGTTTACCGATGGCCGTCATGCCACCATTTACATCTTTATCTATACCTACATAGGTGTTCGGCTTTGCCATAATCATTTCTCTTTGCTAATAAAAAACCCCCTGTCCGCATTATTACGGGCAGGGGTACTAGTTTACCGAACTACCCAGCCTGATTTAAACAGCAACGCCGCGATAAATAACCATGGCAGCACTAGCCGACTTTGCAAAGTTGTCAAAACCTAGCAGACGACCATGGTTGTTTGGGTGTGCTTGATGACAAGTTTCAACTACAGCCAAAATAGCATCAACGTCAGTATCACCAAACATAGGCAGCTTCCTCATGTATCAGCTTCGGGTAATTGGGGCCGAGGCTTATTTCTGGGGTTGGAAATGATAGCACCTAGGTGTGACCTTTATTCCTTTTTCATCCAATTCGACGTATTGTTTTTAGGGCAAGGGGGCACCTGTCCTGGCAATCTCTTTAACCAAAGATCTGGTCGATGGCATGGTCGAGAGTCGAGCAGATTCCGCTGCACAATCGAAATCCGCCAGTAAAATGTTGTTTGGTCGACTGCTTGAGATCCTTCATCAGGCTTTGATAAGCAGGCTTATAGGAGATTACCAATTGAAAATCAAGGTGGGCTTCGATTAGCTAGCCCTTCTTATCCAATGGCAGGGGGCGACGATGGCCGGTCAATGGCAGGATAAGTAATTATTTATGATAAAGCTACACTGATGGACTGGGAAATTACCGTGCGTGGAGTGTGTTGATGGTAAGTGCTGGGATGATTTTGTTTTTACTGATGCCATACCAATCACCGCAGGCGGTCATGGCACTCTCGACACTTTTGAATGTGAATAGGCGCTTTCCAGTAACGGTCATTAGGCTGGCGGATCTGTCTGGCCATTCTTTAATATAAAAATTCATGTTTATCTCCAATAGCGTTATTTGTTGCAGTGATTGTGGTGCGAGTTTTCTACGGTTTTGTGTCAGGTGGGTGAAGTTTTTGTGACACTGGTGCGGATTTTTGATACAGCTAACTGAAACGTACTGCTTGCTTGTGTACGCCCAGTTTTTGCGCCAGCCTGGGAAGATCTTGTCGGCATCGCCAGGGAAAGATTCGAACGCACGAGCAAATTCTTTGAGCTCTTTGGCGTATCCGATTGGAACTGCACCCTGTTTCCAACAGTCGTACGCTCGATACAGAGGTGTTGCGCCAGCAGCTGGAGAGTCGATGTGGCCGTAAACCAGCAGCAATCAGATCTTCTTCCTTCGGGCTCAGATCCGCTTAGCGATCCGATTAAACAGGCGGTAGAAGCGGGGCTGGGTCTGGCGGTGGTGTCAACTCATACCTTGGAGCTGGCGTTGGAGACCAACCGCAGCGCGGTACTGGGTGTGCAGGATTTTCCTATCATGCGCCATCGGTATGTGGTGCATCCTAAGAGCAGGCGTTTGTCGCCGGTGGCGCTGGTGTTTCGCAAGTTTGCATTGGCGGCTGCGACGGCAATCCTTGACGCATCGGTGAGGGAGACTTAACGGCGATGACGATCGACAAAGGTAAAAGCATCGGCAACAGCTGTCTTGACTGAGTCATTGATCATCTCATGTTCCTCGGCCGTCAGATAAAAGACCAGATCAACATGATGGCGGACGTAGCGGCTCGGCAAACGATTGAGTGCGACACAGGCAATGTCTTCGACGTAGTCATCTTCGCTGCTTAGCTTGCGTTTTTTCAGGGTTTTTCTGATTTCCGTGAAGACCAGATTTTCGTAGTAATTATGCACTGACTCAAAGGCCATGATGCGACTCCACTTTTTTAATTGGGTTGTGAACTTCGT
>CAMYNQ010000116.1 GCA_947259785.1 uncultured Chromatiaceae bacterium
AGAAACCGAGAGCACATGTCTGCTAGTGCCACGCCAACAGTTTTATAAGATTTTAGAACAAGCACCTGATTTCCGGCACAAACTATTTAGTGAAATCGAGCATGATATGCATAAATTAATATATCAATTACAGGAAGTTGCATTCGGTCATATGGATCAGCGGCTGGCAACACTACTGCTACAGTATGGAAAACATGAAAACCCTATCAGCATCACACATCAAGCATTAGCAACTGAGCTTGGTAGTGCCCGTGAAGTCATAAGTCGCCTACTAAAAAACTTTGAACACAATCAATACATTCAATTAAATCGCGGCAGAATATTTATAAAACAACCCACTGAACTAAAGAAAATTTCTTCTCACCATCTGTGACATTGTCACAGACAAATCACCGCTTCAGGGGTTAGATTGATGATGCATTGCTAACCGAATGGAGGTGAATCATGCGCACATTACATCAATCAATCGGTCCAGTCCAAAACCTGGGTTGGCTAGACCGTTCTGTACGCTTAATTGTTGGGGCTGTTTTAGTAGCCGTTGTCCTGATGGAACTAGGACAGGGCAACACGCTTGGCTGGCAAGCATACTTGCCTATCATTGCAATCTATCCCTTATTAACCGGCATACTTGGCTGGGATCCACTCTATGCCGCAGGCCATTTCAAAAGCTGTGACACATCATCTCACAACAAATGTGGTACCTACCCCTTCGAAGTAGAGTCTGCGGTGGGGAAGGATGTTACTTGTAATGATGATTATGACTGCAGCCTGTCAGGTAATGAAAAGAGTCACCATCAATGAGCCAGAGCCTGTGCTTGACCGCTCCTGTAGCGGCCAAGCCTGACTAGGCAGATTAAAACATCCCATTAAAAAGCATACGTTCTGCACGAAAAGCAATATTCACATCTGCAACACCTGAGTTTTTCCCCCAATAGAAATGATAAAAACGTTCCCGACGCGCAAATGCTAAGATAGTATTAAGATGCAAGCGGAAGACAAAACCGAATGAAACATACTATCGTCGCTATCCTACTGGTTACGCTCTATGGCTGCAGCATAACCAGCCATATCTCGGGTTCGTATGTCGTCCTTAACCCCGCTAGCACTACTCCGGCCATTTCCCCTGGCGAAGTCACCATATTTCTGCAGCCGCCTGAACACGAATACCAGGTAGTTGCCCTGTTGAACGCCAGTACTACCGTTAGAAGCTCTATTTATATCGCCGAATTTGAAGCTGAATTAGTTGAAGAACTACGCCGACAGTCCGCCAGCATTGGCGCCAATGGTGTCACGGATGTTGTTCGAGAGGTGATGATAGGGGACAAGGTCATTACCACCCACACATGGGGGGGAACAGGAAGGGCGCGACTTATCCCAACCGAACCGCATGAGCCAAGACATATTGTCAGAGACAGACAACGCCAGAGTGTTGTGACTTCAGATCATATTCTCATCTACCGCGGCAAAGCAATCAGCTATCAACAATAAAACAGCTAACTTGAAACAATCAATTCGCGCAACACCGAGGTAGCGTAACTGCCCGATGACAGGAAAAAGCTCAGACTTAAACTATTGTTATCAAGCTGCCATTCAAGCTTGCCGACCGGAAGACGCAAGGCACGACGTTCCTGCTTCATACCCGCCTTCTCAAGGCCGTCACAAAACAAGGTGAAATTATCAGCACACTGTTGTTCCAGTTGCTGCGCGTCTGCAGTACTGGCCAAGCGCCCCCTGCCCCACAACGGCCCGGTGGGATGGATATCAAACTCAGCGGCTCTGCGTTTTATCTCGTCATCCACAGTCTCAGCTGAAAACACGCTATGACTGCCGTCAAGCATCATCACATCACCTACCAGCGCCTGATTCCAGTTAGCAGCTGCGACACGTCTTGAAAGCAGCTCATTGAAGATGGCAGAACGGGCAGCCGAGAGATACATGCTACGTTTGTTTCTATCCTTGACCTTGAACTCAGCCTTGAACATGCCAGTGGCCTTGGCCAGATTGTCACGACCAAAACGTTGCTCACCAAAATAGTTTGGCACGCCTGTGCTGCTAATAGTTTGTAGGCGTTGTTCAAGCGAAGAGCTGTCACCTTGCAAGTCACGCACAACAAGCTTGAAGTGATTACCCTTGAGACTGCCACGACGCAGTTTGCGATTGTGACGTTTTACCTCAATCACCTCGACCTCATCACTATTCAACTGAGACCAATCGGGTTCAGGCTTGCTAGAGAGATAGACGCTAAACCATTGCGTCGTCACCGCATGGCGGTCTTTGAGACCAGCATAGCTGACATCCATGTTTTTAACACCGGCCAGGCGAGCAATCTGCTTGGCAATGAAGTCGGTATTGGCGTTGCGTTTGCGAATATGCAGACAAACGTGTTCACCCTCGCCAGTCAGCTCAAAACCTAGCTCTTCATCGACCTGAAAATCTTCCGGCTGAGTGCGAATAACACCACTCGCCACAGGTTTGCCCAAGGCATAGGCAAGGTATTCAGTTGCAGACATAGTGTTAATCTTCAGCTTCGTTGAGCAAGACAACTGCATGTGTAGCAATGCCTTCTTTGCGACCGGCAAACCCCAAGCCTTCGGTGGTGGTGGCCTTGATATTAAGACGCGATTGATTCACTCCAAGATCAGCAGCCAGCAGCTTTTTCATCTCTGGCAGATGCGACATCAACTTCGGCGCCTGGGCGATGATGGTGATATCTGCATTGCCAACACTATAACCCTCGGCGCTGAGTTTTTTCATCACATCACACAGCAAAACACGGCTGTCGATGTTTTTGAATGCGTCACTGCTGTCGGGAAAGTGTCTGCCGATATCGCCCATGCCAGCCGCACCAAGCAGCGCATCAATCAGGGCATGGATCACTACGTCGCCATCGGAATGGGCCAGCATGCCCAATTCATAATCAATCTTGACGCCACCCAGAATCAGATCATGCTCAGGGGCAAACTTGTGGACGTCATAACCATGGCCGATGCGCATTAGCTTTTCTCCTGTTGAGCCAGATACATCTCCGCCAGTGATAAGTCTTCAGGGCGGGTGATTTTGATGTTGTCACCACGACCGGCAATCAAACGTGGTTTCAGACCAATATATTCAATGGCTGAGGCATCATCTGTCACCAAAAAAGCATCGGCCAATGCAACTTGCAGCGCTTGCTGCAATTGTCCCAAACGAAACATCTGTGGAGTCAGGGCTCGCCAAAGATTTTCACGGCTGACCGTTTCCAACACTTCACCTGCTGCGTTGCTGCGCTTCATGGTATCGGCCATCGGCAGACCCAGCAGGCCACCGACTGGATGATCCTTCAATACGTCAATCATATGACTTAGATCATCATGATGAATACAAGGACGAGCGGCATCGTGCACCATCACCCAGTCATTCTCATCGGCAAAACCACTCAATAACTGCAAACCATTCAACACAGAATGACAACGCTCAACCCCACCCGTGGCGACATGAATATTGTTATGGCTAGATAAATCGAGTTGCTGCCAATGTTCATCACCAGCACTAATAGAGACAACCACACCACTCATCTGTGGGTGATTACAAAGGCGTGACAGGGTGTGCTCAATCACCGTCTTACCGTGTAGATGCAGATATTGTTTTGGCACAGCCGCAGCCATGCGACTACCGACACCGGCAGCGGGCACAACGGACCAATATCTATTCAGGCTGCTCATCGATAATCTGGAAAAAGGTTTCGTCTTGTTTGATCATACCCAGCTCACTACGGGCACGCTCTTCTATCGCTTCAACACCCTTCTTGAGGTCTTGCACCTCGGCGTCCAGGGCGTCATTACGTTCACGCTGTTTGGCATTGGTTGCGGTCTGTTGCTCTATCGCCTGTTTCAGACGCGAGACCTCGGCCAGACTGCCCTGCCCAACCCAGAGCTTATACTGCAGTGCCAGCAACAGTATAAAGAGGATGGCGGCAATCCATTTCATAAAAAACAGCCCCGCTGTGTCATGACACAGCGGGGCCTCAACTCCTTAGTTCGACAAGTTGTAAAAAGCACTCTTACCAGGAAAAGTAGCTTTATCACCCAACTCTTCGGCAATGCGAATTAGCTGGTTGTACTTGGCGATACGATCTGAACGCGACATTGAACCGGTCTTGATCTGACCCGCGTTGGTCGCAACAGCCAAATCAGCGATGGTAGAATCTTCAGTCTCACCTGAGCGATGCGATACCACGGCGGTGTAACCATTCTCTTTTGCCATATTGATCGCAGCCAGAGTCTCGGTCAATGTGCCAATCTGGTTGACCTTAATCAGGATCGAATTGGCAATATCCTTCTCGATACCCTCTGCCAGAATCTTAGGATTGGTCACAAAAAGATCATCACCAACCAGCTGAATCTTATTGCCAAGCTTCTCGGTCATAATCTTCCAGCCAGCCCAGTCACTTTCATCCAAGCCATCTTCAATAGAGATGATTGGGTACTTGTCTACCCACACACCCATGAAGTCAACAAACTCTTCTGAGGTCATGCTCTTACCTTCAGAGGCCAGCACGTATTTGCCATCTTTATAAAACTCAGAGGCAGCCGCATCGATAGCGATCATGATTTGCCCACCAGCTTTGTAACCGGCCTTCTCGATCGCTTCCAGGATAACGGTAATCGCTTCTTCGTTGGATTTCAGATCAGGGGCAAAACCACCCTCATCACCAACAGCGGTGTTGTAACCCTTGTCACTCAGTACCTTCTTCAGGGTATGGAATACTTCAGCACCCCATTGCAGCGCTTCGTTAATGCTTGAAGCACCAACAGGCATGATCATGAATTCCTGCAGGTCGACACTGTTGTCAGCATGCTCGCCACCGTTGATGATGTTCATCATTGGCACAGGCATGGTCTTAGCATCGGCACCACCGAGATAACGATACAGTGGCAGACCAGCTTCAGCCGCAGCAGCCTTGGCCACAGCCATAGAAACGGCAAGCGTTGCATTAGCGCCCAAGCGTTCCTTATTGTCAGTACCATCCAGATCAATCATAGCCTGATCGATCTTGGCCTGATCTTTAGGGTCCATGCCCAGCAGCGCTTCACGAATATCTTCGTTGACGTTTTTAACTGCCTGCAAGACGCCCTTGCCCATGAAACGGTCACCGCCGTCACGCAGCTCGATCGCTTCGCGTGAACCGGTTGATGCACCTGAAGGTACTGCGGCGCGACCCATGGCACCTGATTCCAAAATGACATCGGCTTCTACTGTTGGGTTACCGCGTGAGTCAATGATCTCACGTCCACGAATGTCCTTAATTTGTGACATTTATTACTCCGTTTATCTAATGTTTAATATTTAAAAGTTTTGAATTCTGTGATGCATTATTTCAGCTAAAAACGACAGCTAGATTACAAACCCTGTTCCAAAAAGCCACCGGCCTTGGTCGCCTTATCAAGCTGTTGCAGCGTTTCCAGCAGTGCTTTCATCTTGCCCAGCGGCCAGGCATTAGGACCATCACTAAGGGCTTCGGCCGGGTTCGGGTGGGTTTCCATAAACAGGCCCGAAATACCCGCCGCCACCGCAGCACGCGCCAGCACCGGTACAAATTCACGCTGGCCACCGGAGACCTGCCCCTGACCACCCGGCTGCTGCACCGAATGGGTGGCATCAAATACCACCGGGCAACCGGTCTCGCGCATCACCGCCAGACCACGAATATCGGTGATCAGAGTATTGTAGCCGAAGGATGTGCCTCTATCGCAAACCATGATCTGCTCATTACCCACTTCTTTTGCCTTGGCCACTACATTGGCCATATCCCAAGGTGCCAAAAACTGGCCCTTCTTAATATTGACCGGTTTGCCTTGACGGGCGACGTTCTGAATAAAGTTGGTCTGACGACACAAGAACGCCGGCGTCTGCAATACATCGACCACTGATGCGACTTCATTAAGTGGTGTATCTTCGTGGACATCGGTCAGGATCGGCACACCAATCTCATCTTTCACCTTTTGCAGGATGCGCAAACCCTCTTCCAGCCCTGGGCCACGAAAGCTCTGGCTGGAGGTACGGTTGGCCTTATCAAACGAAGATTTGTAGATGAATGAAATACCCAGCGCATCGGTCATTTCTTTCAAGGCAGCTGAAGTCTCCAACGCCATGGCTTCACTCTCGATGACACAAGGCCCGGCAATCAGGAAAAACGGCTGATCCAAACCCACTTCAAAACCACAAAGATTCATAGTCATAACTCCTTAAGCGCCGCGTTTGTGCTCAATCGCAGCAGTGACAAAGCCGCTAAACAGCGGATGGCCGTCACGAGGCGTTGAAGTAAATTCAGGATGAAACTGACAGGCAACAAACCAAGGGTGATCCGCCACCTCAACCACTTCAACCAGAGAGCCATCCATGGACTTGCCAGAAAACTGCATGCCCGCTTCAGCCAGCTGATCCATATAATTATTATTGAATTCATAACGGTGACGATGACGTTCAGTGATCACCTCTTCGCCATACATCTCACGTACCATGGAGCCCTCAGTCAAACGACACTGCTGTCCGCCCAGACGCATGGTGCCGCCCAGGTCCGAGTCTGCTGAACGCTGTTCAACACTGCCATCCTCGGTGGTCCACTCAGTAATCAGGCCGATTACAGGATGGGGTGTCTGCGGGTTTAGCTCGGTGCTGTGCGCGCCCTCCAGACCAGCCACGTTGCGGGCATATTCGATCACTGCCACCTGCATACCCAGGCAAATACCCAGATATGGAATCTTATTCGTACGCGCGTACTCAACCGTTTTGATTTTACCTTCGACACCACGTTCACCAAACCCGCCCGGCACCAAGATAGCGTCCACATCTTTGAGACGATCAACACCCTCCTGTTCAATGGTTTCGGAATCAATATAAGTGATCTTAACCTTGGTCAAAGTCTTGATACCGGCATGGATCAGCGACTCGGTCAGCGACTTATAGGCCTCAGTCAAATCCATATATTTACCGACCATGGCAATCTTTACTTCATGCTCAGGGTGAGACAGGTTATGCACCACTTCATCCCACTCAGACAGGTTCGCCGCCCCAGCATCTAAGTTGAGGCGCTGAATCACAATTTCATCCAACCCCTGCTCGTGCAGTAGACGAGGAATCTTGTAAATCGTGTCGGTATCAATACATTCAATCACCGCCCGCTGGGCAACGTTGGTAAACAGGGCGATCTTGCGACGCTCCTCGGCCGGAACGGGTTGCTCGGCACGGCACAGCAACACATCCGGCTGAATACCGATCGAGCGCAACTCTTTCACCGAGTGCTGAGTCGGTTTGGTCTTCAGCTCACCGGCGGTGGGAATGTAAGGCAGCAGAGTCAGATGCATATACAGCACTCGATCACGACCCAGCTCCACGCCAATCTGGCGAATCGCCTCCAGGAACGGTAAGGATTCAATATCACCAACAGTGCCGCCAATCTCAACCATAGCCACGTCAGCACCTTCAGCACCTTCCATCACCAGACGCTTCATCTCATCGGTGATGTGGGGAATAACCTGCACAGTGCCACCCAGGTAATCACCACGACGCTCCTTACGAATAACATTTTCATAAACACGGCCAGTGGTGAAGTTGTTGCGACGGCCCATGGTGGTGCGAACAAAGCGCTCATAGTGGCCCAAGTCCAGATCCGTCTCGGCACCATCTTCGGTGACATAGACTTCACCATGCTGAAACGGGCTCATAGTGCCAGGATCAACATTGATGTAAGGATCGAGTTTGAGCAGAGTAACCTTCAAGCCCCTCGCTTCGAGAATTGCTGCCAGAGAAGCTGAGGCAATCCCCTTACCTAGGGAAGAGACAACCCCGCCAGTGACAAAAATGAATTTAGTCATATAGTTATGAAAACCTGCGCCGCGGAAAAAACATGAATAAGACGGGAGGGCAGACTACCAGAAACAGCGTATTTTCTCAATGGACAAAGCCATTAAAAGCCACCCCTGGCCAATGAGTTCTCAAGAGGTAAATATTTGACTGCATCAGGGCAAATACGAGATGCGCACCGCAGTCTTATAGCCAGGGCTCGAGCTGCTACAACAGCTGCTCACCGATAGCGAAGTCAATCAGAGCTTCGCCAAGGGTGATGGCGATGTATTCACCACTAAACCCAAAATCACACAGGATGTTGTAACAGCAAATATCAACAGCCATGTCGTTATCGACATGAGCAGTTTGAACTACAGCACCTCGGGCACAGCGGGGGCATTCACCCATACTTTTTCTCACCGCAGGCCGCTACACCTATACCAACGGCTCAGGAAATGGCAGCAGCAACGGCACATATAGCTATTGGGATGGCGGCGTGAATATCGACCTACTAACTTGGAAGAACTACAGGGATGCCTCGCAGAACTTCTCTGGGCCAGGAAATATCGGCAAATAAAACTGCAATACCCTTTCCGCGGCCACAACAAGACCAATCAATTAACAAGCCAGCCGCAATTGTTCACTCAAGCCGCTTGATGTTGGTCTCTGTTGAACTCATAATTCCTCCCCTTTTTTCTCCAAGGACACCGCCCTTCATGTGGTTCAAAAATCTGCGACTGTATCGCCTGACCAAACCGTTCACACTATCTGCTGAGGCATTACACGAGCAACTGACGGCTAAGGCGTTTCATCCCTGTGGCAACATTTCCCCCTTCAGCTATGGCTGGGTCTCGCCCCTGGGGCGACACGGCGAACTTCTGACCCACGGCGCCAACGGTTACATCATGGTCTGTGCTCGGCGTGAGGAGAAGGTGCTGCCGGCCAGCGTTGTCCGCGAGTTCGTAATGGAGAAGGTGACGGCGATCGAGGAAGAAGAGGCACGCACTGTGCGGCGCAAAGAGCGCGACCAGATCAAAGAAGAGGTGTTACTCGACTTATTGCCTCGGGCCTTTAGCCGCTCTACCCACACCTTTGCCTACCTGGCACCCAAAGATGGCTGGTTGGTGGTCGACGCCGCATCGGCCAGCAAGGCTGAAGACCTGGTGAGTCTATTGCGTGAGAGCCTGGGTGGCCTGTCAGCAGTACTGCCGTCGGTAAACAACACGCCGACTCGAGAGCTTACGCAATGGTTGAGCAGCCAAGCCGCGCCGACCGGCTTTGTAATCGAAGATCAGTGTGAATTACGCGATCCCAAAGAAGAAGGCGGCGTGGTGCGCTGCACACGCCAGGACCTCTCTGCCGAAGAAGTCATGTCACACCTCACGGCTGGCAAACA
>CAMYNQ010000117.1 GCA_947259785.1 uncultured Chromatiaceae bacterium
AACGATGTCGAATTAAACATGGAATCTGGCTGCGTTTCCCAGTCAAACAAAGTGTTGTTTTCAAAGCTATTTATTTTCTTTGTAGATCGAGGTGCTTCTCGACGACATGAGAAAATTCGTGCTTGATGGTCGCGAACTTCATCACAATATGTTGCTAACAAGCGTGGTTCGTCAAAATCTCCCAAGAGTACTGTACTAACAATGCCTTCGGAGAGGGGCGGGAGCACGGCTAATGGCAGTTGAGGTTTAAGCGCGGACACGGAAACCAATGCCTCGAGTTCGCCGGCTGAGATTTCAATGCTATGTGTTCCTGCGGGAACGGAATAATCAATGAGCGTTTTAGCACCGGGAGTCAGTTTCTTCAATCCCAACATTTGGAGACCCTGTGACGGTGGATTGTCGATGATCGGCATTATGGTTTTGGAATCATTGTGATTGAGTGTTATCCAGCCTTGTTTTTTTGATGCCAGCCCGTCGTCAGCGTTATGCATGGGGCGAACTGAAAATCGCAGTGTGGCCGGCCCTTGAATCCTTGTCTTAACCGGCTGGTTCGGGGTGCTGCGAAATGTGGGGATAAACAGGTCGCGCTCGACAAGGTGCAGAGCAACGCCTCCACCATGTGAGGTGATAGCGTGATTTGCATCTTGCCAGGTTTTGGGGCCGGGATACGTGTGCTGCCATTCAGCCCAGCGCCTTAATGCTTGCTGGCGACGTGAGTCATTTTTGGAATTTAGGTCGTTACGAATCGATTGCGCTTTTTGCAGGTGTGCAAGCAACTCCTTTCCAGGCTCGCCGGCCTTCTGCCAATGCGATGCGGCAGATTGGTAATCACCAAAGTATTGGGATTGATAGCCACGCCAGTAGGATGCGCGTGTTTCATCTGTTAGTTGTGCAAGTGTAGTCTCAAATATTTTCCACCAACCGGTTAAGTAAGCGGCGTTCAAGGTCATCTCTCTAACTTCAACAGAACCGGGTAATTCAAGCAGTAACAGTAGGGCCCATTCTGGTTTTCGATTCTGAAGCAACCATTGAGCGTAACGTTTTACTGCGGGCACAGTAGTATTTGAGTTAAGGGAACTGACATATAAACGTTGCAAGCCATTTATGTTGTTGGCTCTCAAATATAATGACTCTAGGCGTTCAAACGCTTCTCTCTGTGAATGTTCGCTTTGGGCAAACCGCAATAAGCCCTGTAAGATCTGTTTCGCCAGATTCGACTCGCCCAGTTTAATCAGCGCATCAGCCTGGCTAAGTTGAACACGGTAGTTGGTAGTTCCTTCTGTGTGACGAGCTAAGTGGCTCCAAACGTTCAGGGCATCGAGCCAGCGCCCCTGTTGTTCGTATCGCCTGGCAAGTTTGATGTCTTTCTCAGATTCTTTATCGCTTAATTTAAGTTGGATTGTTTTAGATGGTTTTTGAATAGCCTTTTGTTCAAACGCCGTAATGGCTGAGTGTAAAAATCTGGCGAACGGACGCCAATGGTTGATGATCATTTGTTCATCGCCGTCCGCATTGGTCGATAAATCAAGACGTTTGTTCAATGTGTGGGGGCTAAACGAGTGGGGGAATGTTGAGCGACCGAGAGCATTTATATACGCCATTTCTGACACCGCATAGGTGTTACTGGCACGGTATTGTACTGCGACAGGTACAGGTGACTCAGCGTCAGCGTTTTTCCAGAGGCTAACTTTTTGAACATTACTTGCTAGTGGAAATTCAATTGTCGCGGCATCGATGAGCCTGGCTGGTGGTTGATGGAGCGAAAATGCACCATCCAGCGTCGAATGATGCTGTCCATGGCGTTCATTGGATAGTGTGACTGCGGCTTCGCCTAATCCGGGTAGCCATCGCGAGTGGCTTGCGATTTCTTTAGGATCGAAACGCAAGCGAACTGGCTTTTGTTCGTCAAACTGAACAAATAGTTCGGCCGATGTGTTGAGCTTCGATCGGTCGATGGCAAGCCTAAGGTGTGAAGGCACGTGCCTATCGGGTAGGGCGTATTGAAAAGCATTCGCGTTTGTTTTGGGTAAGTTTACAAACCAGCCGCTCGCCAGGCTTTTTTGGGTTGATGCGATATGTTGATCTGCCAGGCTGAGTGTGCGACCGCTATTTTTCAAAGGCATAAGTTTTGGAATGGAAAACCAGGCAAACTGCTGATCTATTGCTGTTGATTTAGTCTTTGGTAATGCATCACGGAAAAAGCCATGGGTTCCGCGTAGGCGCCTTGCTTCTTTTGCGATATCAGGTATATCGGAGTAATTGTTTGCAGGCGTTTCCATTATTTGAGAGGCGAGCAAACCCCCTTCACGGTGGCTGTTATCCTGGGCGATGCGCAGCGCTGCGGCTTGAAGTTTCCCTGGGTTGGAATTGAGCGCATTTATGTGTGGAGTGGCACGCCAAATTGAATTAGGTGCTTCCGTGAGCCCCAACCTCGTTTGTATCGTGTCAATATTAAGATCAGGCGCATTATGATTAGGTAAAAAGTAATCGTCATGCTCATGAGCAAGCAGTCGAACGAATAAGTCTGCCGAACTCATTAAACTGAGTTTGTGTTCGCCTTCTGGAACATCGATGAAGCCTTGTTCGGATCGGCCGAGGGGCTGTGGTTCTCCGTTTACTTTAAAGGAGAAAATGGATTCCGCCCCAGTTTCGAATTCCATTGTTTGCCAAGGCGAGTCATTCAATAAACTTTCAATTCGATATGCTTGTGAGCGCGACGATTCTGATGGTGGATAATTTAGGTGATTATCGACTTTTATGCGTATAGGGCCTTTTACATTTAGGTGAGTTACGTTGTTTGAGCTTAGCTGCCAATAGGTGGTGGGGGCTTCCAGCGACTGTCGTTGGATCTTGACTCGGTTTCCTTTAAGGGGGATTACGTTACGATAGTGTAGGTAGTTCTTGCCTTTCTCTCGACGTGATACATAGATTGCTAAACTAATAGCTTCATCGGCAGTGGCAGGCCTTGTTATGTGTAGCACGCGATCGATTGTGTCGAGCGCGGTTAATACTAAGTCGCCGTCGATATCTGAAAAAGCGCTTGCTGAATCTAACATTAAACCGCTGCCGTTTGAGATGAATATCTCCAACGCATTAGGGCTTAGTTTTTTGCCAGGTTGATGAATGCGCACCGCTTCGTTGGCAGGTAACCGTATTGTTGTATGCTCGCCAGCTGCTAATCGAATTAGGTCCAAATCGATGCCCGAGTCATGACGGGGTGTTTTGCCGTTCATGTGTAATGGAGGCCCCTCGACGTTATCCCAGCGCAATGCATGAGGGGCGAGAGAGCTTAATTCGAGTTCAAGTGAATCAATCTCAGCCTTTGCTGGTATATTGCACAACAGCGCCATGACAATTAACAATGAAAGCAGTAGATTCGGCGGTCTCATCTCTTCCCCTCCGACAAGCATGAGTTAAATTTGTTTCGTAGGTCGCTGTCATGGGAGAGTTTATTACGGATTGATTTGTTTAATTCAAGATGAATGAAGTCGTCCAACCAGTAACTGCGCGCTAGCCTTGCGATTGTGTTTTGCGTTCCGCCTAGTTCTTGCACCTCAGTTGGGTATAAGAGCACTGAATCATTGTGTATGTTTCGCAAGCACTGGGCCATTAGGCGCGCTTCGTAAGTAGGCCATTTTCTTGATGAGCTGATGATTATGTCTGCATTCTTCGCGAGCACGGTACGCCGTTTAGCGGAGGCAAAACCGTGTAGCTGAACGATGCGCCCATCACTAAATGCTTTGGAAAATGCCTCACTAAATGCGGCAAAATAACTCTGGGTGGTATGCGCCATATCCGCCTCGCGACGGGGCGCGGTATTCCATGCCCCGGCTAAATAGTTGCCAGACATAAACCACTCAATCGCAACATTTCCGGTGTAAAGATCACTCTTGGCGTGGGGCGCTTGGATGATGGTGCGAGATGAATTACCGAGCGAAAATATAAAAAAACCTCCACCTTGGCGACGATCTGCTTTTTCTTGGATGATCAGTATTCTCGAGTCGCTAATCAGTGTATTTATAATTTCAAAGCCAAGTTTGTCCCATTCGGTCTTGCGCTTATCAATGTGCTGAGTCGTAAATAAATCATAAAAAAGGTCTTCTGCGTGCTTCAATTGATCTCCGCTTGGAGTCTGATATTTGTTTGCCCATTGGGATAGCCATTTTGAAGACAATGGGCCTTCGTCCGCCATTGAAATCAACGGCAGCATGGTTATCCACAATATTTGTCTAAGGAATCGCCACATCATCAAATAAGCTTTCTATGAAAAAATTGCGTCGATCGAAGCTGCCGGGTAGCAAGCGGTAGAGGGCCAGATAATCCACTTCACCTTGCTCAACCTCGATGCTGATCCGATATACGCCATTGGGTAGGTCACTACCTAGGGGGATAAACATTCGTTGTGCTTGCCCAACAATTGCGTCTTGAGTATTAAGTACAATGTTTGTTTCTTTATGCTGATGAGTGATGCTTCCCAAACGTGATGCAAAACTCCAATCTCGAAACGGGCCAATGCCGCGCCGGGCAGTTGATTCGACCTGTACGCGCACCTGAGCACGCTGTTTGGCATCATGCGGTAAAAATACTTGGGCAGAAACCAATTCTTCTTCTGCGAGTTTTTCATACAGGAAATCAAGGCGATTATTATCTAAACGGTTAGCGCGGCGTTTTATATACAATTCTTCATTCGCGCGGACATGATTGATAAAGAATTCTGCTTTTCCTGAGGAATGGATTTCAAGGCTATGTTTACCTGCGACAATCCTAGGTAATTCAAAGGAATCTATTTGGCCAACAAGCTGTGCATCAAGGACGCGAATGCCATCGAGTAAAACTTCAACTTCAATAGGGGCGTTGTTGCCGCGTATAACTACTAACTGAGGCTTAATATCAGGACGGTGGGTAGTGCCGCGGAATTCAAAGTTGTAATTATTGTTTACTGAAACCTGGTGATATACCGTTGATAGTGACTGATCTCGTAAAGGTGCGCGTGATTCACGTTTTACTAGTAAATATTGCGCCAGCCCGTTTCCTTGAGGCGGAAAGTCTTGCCAGTCGTAACGTCCTGCCATTACATCTTCATTGTCTTCGGGTGGACGGCGTTGAATGAGTAGTGGCTTGCTACGGTCAGCCAAGGAAAGATTTGTTTGATTTTTAGGTTTAACGATAAACCAGGCCGGTTGACGGTTGTCATCGCTGTTGGTGATGTCGTAATAATCTTCTGGTATACGCACTTGTCGAATCAAATTATCCGGCCTCGTGTAGGCGCTAACCAGTGCTGGAGTATGGCTGTAAAACCTTATCGCAGCAATCTGCTTAGGTAGGGCGAAATAATAGCGTGCAGGCTCAGTTAGGTAGTGTCCTTCAATGTCTCCAGAGAAACGATCATAGGGCGTTAGCTCAGTATCGATCGGTAATTTCCCTGTCTTAATGATACGGCCGTTATCTGCAATTAACTCATAGGCCACTTCAGTATAGGGAGGTTGTTGCTGAGATTGTTCGGCATAGCCCCGTAGATCGACGCGAAACGGTGTGATGTCTTTTTCTACGTGATCGACTCTGTATTCAACTGCATCAATAGGTGTGGTGACAAAGCCGCGCATGTATGCTGATGCAGCAGATACCGGCTGTTCACTTAGCTGATTGGATTGTGTGGTTGCGTTCACCACCAACGGACGTGATGAAATAATTTCAATAAGCCCCCCTTCCTGCATCTTAATTTGTGTTGGCTTGGTCTCTGAGGCGATTATCCATTGTTGTTTACGTTCATCCGTTTCTATTCCATACCAGCGGACTAGTACTTTTTCATTCGCTTCGATGGGTGGCCCTAGGGCTTTGAAGCGCAAGTCATAACTTTCACCCCCGATTGGCACCGGAATAACTGCGCGTAGCCAATTGTCGATAAATATTCCAGCGGGTAATATATTAGCATCCCCAACACCTATAAATTCTTCTCCAATATCGCCGAGAAAATAGTAGTCGCGATCATGGTAGTCTTCGCCTCGAATACCGATGGGGCCAATGGGCTCTGTACGATTACGTAATAAATTAGCGATTTCGTGTGTGCGCAGATACTCTGGCGAGTAGACGCTACCGCGCGCTAGGAATTCTCTGGCCTTAATATTTGTGCGCTGCCAAACAACGGCGAGGCGGTGTTCGAGCGTGGGGCTGGGTTGATACACCCGGACGGCGATGTCTACGATCTCTGTATCACTAATGACGGCTTTTACGCGCAGGCGTAAAGGATAATTCGCATCTTTTACGCCTACAAGTAAACTGGAGCTCGTGGTGGGTACGAACGCTTTACCAAGATAAAAGCCGCGTGTGAAAATGTCATTCGTTTCAGGATCGGTGATATAAATAACTTTGCTACGATGATGATAAATGCCCGATTCGAGCACTTCTCCGTCTGCATCGATGAGTTCATACTCTAGTGCGTAGCGCCAGATTCTGAGATCGTCATACGAAAGTTCGATGGGTATATTGGCGCTGCTAAGCACCTTTATATGTTCGCCCGGCGAAGTGATGTCGAACTCGGTCCAGTTTTCCTCGCTAAGTACGTATACGGTACTTGGAGTGGCCGAGGCAAGTCGCCCTTCGATATGTGGCGTTTTTTTGATTAAGGCAAACAATGGCTTGGTCTCTTGGTAGCCGTAGTAAGCCAATGGCAAGAGTACCAGCAATGTCAAAAGGCGGCCAAGCAGTCTCATATGCCACCTTTAAAAAATAAAAAACCTGAGCGACTGTCAATATATTTACGTAGCTGCTCATGATCAGGTTCGTTTGCAGAAATTCGAGTTTCGGACAAGCCACGTGGCGCTAGATTGGCCAATATGAGCAGTCGATGGCTTTTGCCTGAGATAACAGCCAAATATGATTGTTGAGTGTCTTGATCGATCAAACGCATATACTCGAGCTGGGGCCAGCGATATATAAGGTTAGACAGGCTAACGATATCGTGAGAGATGACATAGTGTTTAATTTGTTCACGAAATGCATTTGAAACGGAATTAGAGGTTTCCCCTTGTAATTGTTTTATGAAATCGATGAGGTCTACCTCGCGTGTTTCTATGTTAAGTGCATTAAACTGGAGAAGCTCTTGGCGGTTTGCACTTTGTTGACGCATATTCGAGCGTGTAACGGGAGACATCCATAGCGTAACGATTTCTTTGTTATTACTTGCATCTAAATATAGTTTTTGCGGAGAGTTGCTGATCTCGTACCCTGCAGTTTCTTTGGAGCCATCAACTACTTTAAAACTGAGGCCATCCCTGACAAACGTATCGGTCAGAAGTTTTCCTAATGGACTTGTCTCTTGCTCCGTTTTAATTCCGTTGGGAAATGCAACAAGTATGTCATCATGTGGCATAGACACGTCAGGGCGATGACCAAATGCACGTGCCTGAATCGACATCATTGCTGTGTCGTGGCTTTCGCGCATGATTACTTGATGAGAAAGATTGAAAAGTGAAATGGCATTGATCGGTCTGATGACGTCTGACGTTCCATCAAAATTGGCATTTGGATGGGCGCCGGCGATAATCAAAGATTTGGCAGACAATCGCTCAAATAATGAAACACCGTATTCATAACTGTTAAGTTCGTATAAGGGACGTGGCACATGAACGACAAAGTTATTACTTTTCCCAAGGCGTAAGATTAGTGTGCCCCAGTATCGCTTATGTTTGGCATCATCGTTTTCGGCAATAATGAGATAATCTTGTTTGGTAGATGTGTGATGATACTGAACCAGCTTGTACTCCAATACTGAGGCGGAAGCGATGATTGCCCGCAGCTCCTCCAGCCCCCCTGCAGTCCATTGACCATTTTGATATTCGTTATGCGCTATTTGCCAAATTGGCGTGAGTATTTCCTCATCAAAAAACAGTAACTCTTCAGGTTTTGGCCTGGCATACAGACCTGTTCCTCGCCCCGCGATTCGGTCTTTAGTTTCAAGTAGCCATTGCTGAAGGTATCCATCTATGCGCTGTTCTTCTAGCTGGACATCCATTTTTAAGTCGCTAGCCACAGAGCGCGCCACTAGTTTTCGCATTGACTCTCGGTTTAAGACAAGCTCTGCAAATCCCGATTGTGTGGTTTCGCGCTGAAGGTTAGCAAAAGAAGTTTCGCCCCAGTGAATATCAAAGCTGTCAACGAGTTCCTTCATTATTACCAAGTCGAAGCTCGGCGGAAGGCTTTCGCTTACCCAGATTGCATTTTCCAGAGAGGGTGGGCGAAATCCCGTAGGGTCTTTGCGCAAGCCGGCGATTGCGCGGGTGCGTTCAGTGGTGTAGCCCCTCACTTGAACGACATCTCGTCGCGCCAGCTCATGGTGAAACACCTGAAAAAAGCTTTGAGGATTTCGTAATACGTCAGCCGAGCCATCGATATTTGCAGTGCGGCGAGAGCCGGCTATGGCCAATCCTTTGGCTTGCATTATACTCGTTAGCAATGTCCCAGCTTCAACAGCGCCTCGCTCTTCTAATGAGGCGGGCACCTCGAAAATTAGCTCGTTTTCAGATTCAGGATTAAATACAAATATTCCCCATCCACGGTTGACATCTGCTTCCCGTAGATAAAGGTATTGGCCCTCCACCAGCGTTATGCGGTAGTTTACTTGCTCGAATAAGGTTTTTGCTTTGATTAAATGCTGTTGATTCTTTGAAGATGCATAACGTTTAAGCGACTTTAAAGCATTACGAAAAGTTTGAATTTCAACGGGTGAGGGTAATGCTACGCCATCTATACCGCGAGGGCGGTAAAGGTCAATTTTGTCTCTGCGTATGATATCTAGTAGCCGTCGGTCATCTGTGGCAGAACTATGCAATATGTCCGCCTCTGCGAACTCTGGCGATGCGAGGTTCCAACTAGGAAGCAATGTGAGAAAAAAACCGATGATGCTAGCAAACACAATAGCAACAAAAGATGTTTGCAGTGTTGCGCGAGTAAGGCGGGCGGCAATGCCTTTGTCGTGCATTTTTATAGCTAAAAGGGTGGCTAACAAATAGCCAAAACCGTATACATCGGTCACTTTTACCTCTGGTAGCCACCAGAGAATTACATATCCGAACACCAGCTTATAGATAAAGCCGATATTGAAAAAAAGTAATAGCTTTCTCCCC
>CAMYNQ010000118.1 GCA_947259785.1 uncultured Chromatiaceae bacterium
CTTTTGCTGCGACTTTGAAAGCTGGTTTGGCCTTGCTCTGGGTTGTCACAGCAACTGTCTGTCTCGGGTTTAGTATGGTCACCACAACAGGCAGCGCTATCATCCTGATGATGTGCGATCGCAGTTGCTGGAATAAATGAGGTCAAAACCCCAGTGGAGATGGCGCTGATAATTGCCGCAACAGGCCGGATTACCGCCATGACTGGTCCTAGCAAGGCATAGGATAAAGCGATGGAGTCAATACCGGTTTCAGGTGTGGCAATCAGAAATGAAACGGTTGAACTGCGCGAGGCACCGCCGCGGCGCAGGCTCATAGCCGCAGGTAAAACACCGCAGGAACACAAGGGTAAGGGGGCGCCGAAATCAAGCCAGCGGCAACAAAGCCTAGCAGCAGCCAGGGGGCGGCATCGAAAAAGATTTCTGCCAGGTTGCTTAATATATCCATCGCAGGGCGTTACTGCACAGTCACCCGAATCAGAATCTGGCGTTGCTGTTGATTACGTTCATGAGTTTTATAGACAGTTGCGCGGCTGGTTAGTTGCTGACTGGAACTGATGCCGGCGATTTCAATCCACTCACCTAGTTTTGTCGAGACAGTGGTAAAGGCCTGTTGCTGATTAATTATGCCGCCGCCAGTATTGGCTGGACTGGTGTTAAAGGGTATGATTTCAAGTAGCACAATCTCACCGCTCAAACGTGGTGTTACCTTGAAACCGCTGCTGACATCCTGTTGTTCGATGATAGTTTCCACTTGGCCACCACTGCGCAGCTGTTTCTTGGCCATAGGCACTAACTGGCCGGTCTTGATCAGGGCGGTGTGGCCTTCCAGTACCTGTATTTGTTGATTAGATGCGCTTGCATCACGGCTGCTGGTGCCGTAGCTACGCAGGCGTATATGAGTATTATTATCGTTTAGACTAACGCTGCCTGAAATGTCTGTTTTAGTGCTGTGGCGGGATGGTGACAGTGGTTGTCTGACTTCAATCAATAATTGTTTAATTGGTTGATCTAGGCGTTGGATCAACCTTGCTAACTCTTTGAAGTTGTTGCCTGAGGTGCGAATGATAAGCTGGTTATCTTTGGCGCTCATGACGCCACTTTTATCTATGAAAGGTTGCAGGCTTGGTAGCAATTCTTCAGCCAGGCGATGTTGCAGGGAAATAATTTCAATTTGTCGTTCGTCGGCCTGAGCAATTGTCGTCACAGCAATCAACAACATGGCCAGTAGAGATTGAAGCAGCGGGTATTGTTGTTTTTTCACAGGTGTAGTTGACGTAGGTTGGGGTCTTGAGCACTTTTTTCCCAGCACTCATCAAAAAATTTTTGCAGCTGACGGCTTTTCTTGGGGGCATGAAAACTAAGCTCAGCATCATAGCGTGACGCCAGTCTGCGATGTAATAGGCCAATCCCATCGACGATAACAAACTCTTCACTAAAATCTCTATATTCAGTCGGTGGTGCGCGGAAGTGAACCCGGCTGCTGAGGCGGTGGCTAAGTTCGACTAGCCGACTGCCACGTTTAACTGCATCGTTAGCGTCTTTAATAATAATGCGTATCTGCGAGTGACGACTGCGGGAGGCAAGTTTGAGGGCCGCGGCATAAATGCCCTGGCTGTTGTAGATGCGGCGGTCTAGTGTGTGAGTGAAAATAGTTAGCGAACGATTTGCTTGTCGTGTCAGCGCCAATACTGCTTCACTGCAGTCCTGGCTGCTATCAATTTTGATGTTTTCATCATTCTCACCCAGAATATATTCATCCAGCATTACTGACATACACAGCTCCCACTTGGCCAATAGGTTGAATCATTGTATGCCGCTTTTGGGGATGATAAAAGAAAAAAGCCCTAAATGTCGGCGGGACAATTAGGGCAAGTTTTAAATCAAGCCACGGACAACAAGAGCGTCGGGGTGGATGCGGGGGGATGTTGTCGCATGGCCGTGATGTTTATTATGGGCATTCAAAAACAAAAAACTGTGAAGCAAGTCACAGTTACAGTCATGTTTGATTTTATTTTGTTTAGGGCATAAAAAAACCCGAATTACCAGGGGGAGGTAATTCGGGTAGGTTTAAATCAGGCCATGAACAACAAGGAGCGTCGGGGTGGATGCGGGGAATGTTGTCGCATGGCCATGGTGTTTATTATGGATATCCAAAAACAAAAAACTGTGAAGTGGTTCACAGAAATGAATCGGGTCAAAATTTTTATAGATTATGGCTCTGGCTAATGGCATTACCGATATAAGAGCCAGGTGTCATCGCCAATAGGCGCTGTTTTTCTTCCGCCGGAATTTCAAGATTATTAATGAATTCCTGCATGCTCAGTTGATCGATGCCTTTGCCACGGGTCAGCTCTTTCAGCTTCTCGTAAGGCTTTTCAATGGCATAACGACGCATGACAGTTTGAATCGGCTCAGCCAACACTTCCCAGCAGTTGTCCAGGTCTTCAGCGAGACGTGTTGGGTTGGCCTCTAGTTTTGAAATCCCCTTCAGCAATGACTGATAGGCAATGCTGCCATGGGCCAGGCCGACACCCAGATTACGCAACACGGTCGAGTCAGTCAGGTCACGCTGCCAGCGCGAGATCGGCAGCTTGGCCGCCAGGTGTTGGAAGATGGCATTGGCCATGCCCAGGTTGCCTTCGGCATTCTCGAAGTCGATTGGGTTGACCTTGTGCGGCATGGTGGATGAACCAATCTCACCGGCAACGGTTTTTTGCTTGAAATAACCGACCGAGATATAGCCCCAGATGTCACGGCTGAAGTCGATGATGATGGTGTTGAAACGTGCTGCGGCATCAAAGAATTCGGCGACATAATCATGTGGCTCGATCTGGGTGGTGTAGGGGTTCCAGTCCAGTCCCAGACTGGTGACGAACTTGCTCGCCATGCTCTGCCAGTCCAGCTCAGGATAGGCAGACAGGTGGGCATTATAGTTGCCTACCGCGCCGTTGATCTTGCCCAGCATGGGTACCATGACGACTTGCTCGCGTTGACGCTTAAGGCGGAAGGCGACATTGGCCATCTCTTTTCCGAGTGTGGTTGGCGAGGCAGGTTGGCCATGGGTGCGTGACAGCATCGGTGTTTCGGCATATTGCTGTGCTAAACCTGAAATCGCTTTGATGACATCATCCATCATCGGGATTACCGATTGAGTACGCGCTTCGCGCAGCATTAGGCCGTAGGCCAGGTTGTTGATGTCTTCCGAGGTACAGGCAAAGTGGATAAACTCACTGATTGCTTCCAGCTCATCGTTACCGGCAATCTTTTCTTTGAGAAAGTATTCGACCGCCTTAACGTCATGGTTGGTGGTCTTCTCTATGTTTTTGACCCGTTGGGCATCTTCTTCACTGAACTTGTCGACAATGTTGTTAAGCACAGTATTGGCGTGTTCACTCAGGGCCGGTACTTCGATAATGCCTGCCTCGGCAGCCAGCATCTGCAACCAGCGTACCTCTACCAATACGCGGTGACGGATTAGGCCGTATTCGCTGAAGATGGCGCGCAGGTCGATGGTCTTGTTACCGTAGCGGCCATCAATCGGGGAGATAGCCGTTAGTTCTGATAATTGCATGGTCATTCCTGTTTTAACTTTGTATTTAAATGGTTTCGTTCAATAATTCTTTAGCTTGGTTTAAAAGCTTTTTACGGCTGAATAGTAATCCTAAGCGGCGGCCACCACACTGATACCAGAGCATGGTCGAGCGAATCCCGGCCAGCAGCAGGGTGCGCACCTTAGCGGCATTGTTGGCGTTGCTGAGATAGCCTTGTTCGCCCTGGACAATGATCTTTGGCGTCAGGGTACTAATGGTGTTGGCATAGGTCTCGGCCAGACTGGCGACCACGGTTTCATGGGTGACCGAGCCAAAGTGTTGTGTCTGTGATTTGGCTAGCTCAATGCCGCTGCCAATCTTTTGCATCACCTGTTGTTCACGATCAAGCTTACGTTCCAGGTGCATTAGCGACATGACGTACTTCGTCAGTTCCAGGTCACGGTTATTGGTGGCATCACCAAACTGATCCAGCAGGGTGTTGAGTCCCAGCGACATAGCCTGAACTGAACCATAAACCTCTTCAGTGGTATCGGGGTCAGTCACAAACAGGGTCTTGATACAGGCCTCAAACGCGTCGTTGTCGAGCGTGCCGGTGCGCGCCACATCCTGCACCAGTTTGACTGCCTGCCAGACACCAGCAAAGGCCAGCACTTGTTCGCGGTAAGTGTGTTCCATTTTATTCCCGATTATCCTGTCTTGCTTTCGAGCCGCTGTGTTTTGGCGGTAGTTTCAATCACGCCGCCACCGAGGCACTCGTCATCCTTGTAAAACACCACTGATTGCCCAGGCGTTACCGCCCGTTGTGGGGCATCAAATTCAACCCGGCAGCGGTCACCTTCCAGCCAGGTAATGGTGCAGGCCTGGTCGGGTTGACGATAGCGGGTCTTGGCGGCGCAGCGGAACGGGGCTGTCGGCGCTACGCCGGTGGTCCAGTCCAGCTTGCTGGCCTCTAATGATTCACTATAGAGCAGGGGGTGTTCACCCTGGGCCACCAACAATACGTTGTTATCTAGATCCTTGCCCACTGTAAACCATGGCTCGCCGCTGGAATTCTTACGGCCACCAATGCCTAGGCCTTGGCGCTGACCGAGGGTGTAATACATCAGGCCGTCGTGTTTGCCGATAAGCTCACCCTCAGGGGTGCGCATTTCGCCGGGTTGGGCCGGTAGATACTGGCTGAGGAAGTCCTTAAACTTGCGCTCGCCGATAAAACAGATGCCGGTGGAATCCTTCTTCTTGGCATTCAGAAAATGATTTTCTTCGGCAATTTTGCGGACTTCTGGCTTGGGGATGTCACCCAGCGGGAACAGCGTCTTAGACAGCTGTGGCTGGCCCAGGGTATAGAGAAAATAGGTCTGATCTTTGTTCTGATCCTTGGCCTTTAACAGACGGTAATAGCCTTCGCGGAACGCCACCTTGGCATAGTGGCCGGTAGCAATCTTGTCGGCGCCATGCTCCACCGCATAGTCGAGAAAGGCCTTGAACTTGATCTCTTTGTTGCAAAGGATGTCCGGATTGGGGGTGCGACCGGCCTTATACTCTTCGAGAAAATAGGCAAACACCCGGTCCCAGTATTCGGCAGCAAAGTTGACGCCGTCCATCTCGATACCGATTTGGTCGCAGACATCGATGACATCTTGGGAATCCTGCATCGCCGGGCACTCGCCGTCGGGGTAGTCCTCCCAGTTTTTCATAAACAGGCCGCTCACCTCATAGCCCTGTTGCTGCAATAGCAGTGCAGTGACAGACGAGTCGACGCCGCCAGACATGCCGACAATGATGCGTTTTACTGGATCTTGTGCGGGATCCTGAGCCATCTTTTCTGAATCTGTGCCTGAGTCTGAGGTAAAAGAGGCGGTATTTTAATATAAAACCGGGCTTCGCGCAGGAAGCGCAGGCTATTTGCTTTCCAGCGCTGTGATTTGGGCCTTTTCTTCCTCTGTCAGTGCTTGGTAACCCCTGAGGTAGGGCCAGCCATAGCCCCAGCGAAATTGGGCCGGTAGGTAGGGAGATCCTCCCACCCGCACCCCTGCCAACATCAACTCGGCAATTAGGGGTTTACCAACGTCAGCGACACAGGTGCGCAATCTTTCATCTGCATCTATACGCTGCTGATAGGTGCCACCTTTCCAGTAAGCCTTGTCATGCTCAATACAGCATTGTAGCCACAGATTCTGTTGATCCAGGGTTCCGTCAGGAAAGGCACTGCAGCCATCAGAGGTGAATGATTTAATGCCAGCAGCATATGTCGGGCTGCTCACACATAATAATAAAAGCAGGATGGTTCTGATCATGCAGAGTTGTATCTAAATTGGAAGAGTGTCGATGTGTTGGTCAAACCAGTATCCATGCTGTTTTGATATACCCCGATTGCTATCTGGTCGCGGTGATATGTCTGGTGATTATAAAGGCGCAGAATAAAATTGCTAAAACCACAATGGCTGATCACACTTTGATTGGGCTGTGCTAGATACAGTATATTTCATCTTAAAATAAAAAATCATGGGGCTATTTTTTCATACTTGCTGGTCTGGTGTGTGTTTTTGTATAAAGTGCTCGAACTAGGTTCTTTGGTTTTTTTAGAACTTACCAGCATTCGTTTGGTGTCGAAATAATTTACAGTATTAGCACTCGTTAATGCTGTGATGCGACAACTTATTGATTTTTAGATATAAAAAATATAGGCATGTTTTTTGCGTGGATGTATTGGCTTCGAGGCTGTGAGTAGTGAGAATGGCCCGGATTGCAAAGAAGTGTAAAAGCTTAATCTTAAGTGGTAGCTATTTACTAGCGTGTTGGATTATCTTGCTGAAATCTTTAATGGTTACAGGTACTTTACGAGACCTTTAGAGATATAGATTCATAATCTGGATCTCCCTATTTGAATTTGGCATAGCCTATGCCAAAAGCACTGCAGTGCAAGAAGCTGAAATAGTGATTGCATATTAAAGCGAAACGAAGGTTATAAAATGCTCGTATCAATTGTGCGTGGTTTAAGTTTAGTCGCCGTCCTGCTGTCATCATTCATCTTTGCCGCCCCGGCGTTTGCAGGTGCGACCTATTTGACCAGCAGTGATAATGAAAACAATGCCGGCACCGGTGTTGCTGACGGCGATATGGGTGTCTATCTAGATAAGGATGATTGGCAGTCCCCGATTGAGTTTAATATCAATGTCACTGGCGCTTTGCCTGATACCTCCACATACCTGACCATTCATGCCTGGGATATTGATGAAGAGCGGGGCGAGATTGATGGGGTTTATTTCAATGGCCATTCCCTTGGGTTTTTGCGCGGCGAGAATGAGAAGTGGAACACTAGTGCTTTTGAAATACAGCCTGCCTGGGTTGTGAGTGGCGATAATTTAGTAAAGGTTGTTGTTAATGAAGGCTATCCACGTGTTACATCGAATGCCTACTGGGCGGTAACGGTTAACTGGGGGCAGTTGCTTGTTGATGGTGGTGCCGCTGATAAGGGCGATACCAGTGGTGTTGATATTGTTCAATACAATATCAATGACGATCTAGTGACACTTAATACCACTACTACGCTGCAATCCATTGTCGATGGCGATTACGTCCTTGAAATCAGCTTGATCCATCCAGATGGCAGTGCCAGCAACATCATTACTGAAAACTTGTCGGCAGCAGCCAATCAAACGAAACAAATCAATCATACCGTTTCATATGACCTGGAAGAAGATAGCGGTGTATTTACGATTCAGGCACAGCTTTTTTATAAGAATGGTAGTGTGTTGGAACAGCAGGATATTGAGACACAGCAGTTTTATCATGAAGAAGATTTTGGGCCGGTTGATCTTGATAATGATGGTCTGAGCAACGGTCAGGAAGCCACACTGGGCACCAACCCGAATGCGGCGGATACCGACGCTGATGGCATCAATGACGGTGTCGAAGTCGGCAACGTCAACGCCCCGACCAACAGTGATGGCGACGATACAATCGATGCGCTGGAATCTAACACCAATGACGCAGACAACGACGGCGTCAGTGATCAGGCTGATCCTGCCAACAATGATCCTTGTATCCCGAATGCCAACAGCACAGCCTGTCAGGCAGAGGACAGTGATGGTGATGGCCTAAGCAACGGCCAGGAAGCGGCACTGGGCACCAACCCGAATGCGGCGGATACCGACGCTGATGGCATCAATGACGGTGTCGAAGTCGGCAACGTCAACAGCCCGACCGACAGTGACAACGACGGCACTATCGATGCACTGGAATCGAATACCAATGACGCAGACAACGATGGCGTCAGTGATCAGGCTGATCCCGCCAACAATGACCCTTGTGTCCCGAATGCCAACAGCACGGCCTGTCAGGCAGAGGACAGTGATGGTGACGGCCTAAGCAACGGCCAAGAAGCCACACTGGGCACCAACCCGAACGCGGCGGATACCGACGCTGATGGCATCAATGACAGTGCCGAAGTCGGCAACGTCAACAGCCCGACCGACAGTGACAACGACGGCACTATCGATGCGCTGGAATCGAATACCAATGACGCAGACAACGACGGCGTCAGTGATCAGGCTGATCCTGCCAACAATGATCCTTGTATCCCGAATGCCAACAGCACGGCCTGTCAGGCAGAGGACAGTGATGGTGATGGCCTAAGCAACGGCCAAGAAGCCACACTGGGCACCAACCCGAATGCGGCGGATACCGATGGTGATGGCATCAATGACGGTGTCGAAGTCGGCAACGTCAACAGCCCGGCCGACAGTGACAACGACGGCACTATCGATGCGCTGGAATCTAACATCAATGACGCAGACAACGATGGCGTTAGTGATCAGGCTGATCCCGCCAACAATGACCCTTGTCTGCCCAGCGTCAACAGTACTGCTTGCCAGGCAGAGGACAGTGATGGTGACGGCCTTACCGATGGCCAGGAAGCAGCACTGGGCACCAATCCGAACTTGGATGATACTGATGGTGATGGTATCAGTGACTTAACTGAGGTTGGAGGTAATCTAAGTTCTCCAAGTGACAGTGACATTGACGGCACTATCGATGCGCTGGAATCTAACATCAGTGATGCAGACAACGATGGTGTCAGTGATCAGGCTGATCCTGCAAACTTAGATTTTTGTATCCCCAACCTGAATAGTGCGGCTTGTTTGTCGCAAGATAACGATGGCGATGGCCTGACCAACGCTGAAGAGGCATCACTGGGCACGGATCCTAATTCGGCAGACAGTGATAGTGATGGGGTGCTTGACGGTGTTGAAATCGGTGGCGATGTCAATAATCCGCTAGACAGTGATGGTGATGGCGTGATTGATGCCGTGGAGCCAAACAATAGTGATGTTGACAATGACGGCCTGACCAACGAACTGGATAGCGACAGTGATGGTGATGGTCTCAGTGATGCGGATGAAATCGCTTTGGGCACGGATTCAAACCTAGCGGATAGCGATGGCGATGGGATTGTCGATGGCACCGAAGTCGGCAGCGATGTCAACAATCCGCTGGATTC
>CAMYNQ010000119.1 GCA_947259785.1 uncultured Chromatiaceae bacterium
GACAAGCCACAGTTAGATGCTGCGCTAGAGTGGTTTGCCGGACGACAGCGTCGTTTTGGCCGCACTGGTGATCAAGTGGAGCAGATGAAGCGTGCTTAAACAACGTTTGCTGACAGCTCTGATTCTTATTCCCCTGGTTGTCTGGGCAGTACTTGAACTGAGTACCACCGTGCTAGGGCTTATCTTGGCCCTGTTCGTGCTGCTGGGTAGTTGGGAGTGGGCACGTCTGATTGGCTTGCATTCAACACTTGCCAGGTCGGCTTATGTGTCCTTTATTGCGATGCTGTTGTACCTGTCAAAATTTTTACTGGCTACATCTGAAAACTTTATCTTTGCATCGCTGGTTGCAGCAGGACTGTGGTGGTTGATCGGCACCGTTTGGGTGTTTCTTTACCGTGGTAAGACTGGCCTTAAACCTGTTGATACTCAGTTTGGTTTGTTTGTCGGCGTGATAGTGCTGATTCCTACCTGGCTGGCGATGACCTATATTCATGCCTTTTCAGAAAGTGGCCCGGCCATGCTGTTGTTTGTGATGGTGTTGGTTTGGGCCGCCGATAGTGGTGCATATTTTGCTGGGCGCAAGTTTGGCAAGCACAAGTTGGCGCCACAGGTCAGTCCGGGCAAAACCATTGAAGGGGTTGTCGGCGGTTTGTTCGCTGCAGCGCTGTTTTCCGTGATTGGTGCAACTAGCTTTGATTTGCCTGTGCTCGGTGGTATCAGTTTTGTTTTATTGTCAGTGGTTGTGGTGCTGTTGTCGGTGATTGGTGATTTGTTTGAAAGTCTGTTCAAACGCCGCGCAGGTGTGAAGGATAGTGGCCAGTTGTTGCCCGGCCATGGTGGTGTGCTGGATCGGATTGATAGTTTGACTGCAGCCGCACCAACTTTTGCTCTGGCTTTGGCCGTGTTTGAAGCTGCCTCATGATCGGCGTTACAGTACTTGGTTCAACCGGTTCTATCGGTGTTAATACCCTTGATGTTCTGGCGCGACATTCAGACAAGTATCGTGCTGTTGCGTTAACGGCCAATAGTGATGTGGCCAAGATGCTTGAGCAGTGTCGTGCTTGTCTACCAGATTATGCAGTCATGGCTGAAGAGGCTGCGGCCGAGGCATTGGCAAGTCGGCTGCGTCAGGCGGGACTGGGTCAGATAAACGTTTTGTCTGGTGCGGCTGGCCTGGTTCAAGTGGCTTCAATGCCTGAAACTGATTGTGTCATGGCGGCGATCGTTGGTGCTGCTGGTTTGCTGCCAAGCTTGGCTGCAGCCAAGTCTGGCAAACGTATACTACTGGCAAATAAAGAAGCCCTGGTGATGTCCGGCAAGATCTTTATGGACGAGGTCAGAAGCAATAATGCCGTCTTGCTGCCGGTCGACAGTGAACACAATGCGATCTTTCAGAGCATGCCCGCCAACTATGCTGGCGATATGACGGCTTCCGGTGTTAGACAAATTTTACTGACCGCCTCAGGTGGACCGTTTCGTAGTTGTGAGCTTGGTGAGCTTGATACGGTAACACCAGAACAGGCTTGTGCGCATCCAAACTGGGTAATGGGGCGTAAGATATCGGTTGATTCCGCTACCATGATGAACAAAGGTCTGGAAGTGATTGAGGCCTGTTGGTTGTTTAATGCCGAACCAAGCCAGATTCAAGTGGTCATACATCCCCAGAGTGTGATTCATTCACTGGTGGATTATGTTGATGGTTCAGTGTTGGCACAGTTGGGCAGTCCGGATATGCGCACACCGATAGCCAATGCCTTGGCCTGGCCAGCACGGATAGATGCCGGTGTGAATAAGCTTAATTTGTTTGATGTTGCTCGGCTTGATTTTGAAGTGCCGGATCTTGAACGGTTTCCTTGCCTGAGATTGGCCTACGAGGCAATGCAGCAAGGTGGAACGGCACCTGCAATTTTAAATGCGGCCAATGAGATTGCTGTCGATGCATTCTTGAATAAATCCTTAAAATTCACGGCCATTGCGTCAGTTGTAGAAAAAACCATGAAGGCTGTACAGTTGCAAGAGGTGACAAGTCTTGAGCAGGTTCTGGCTGCCGATGCCGAGGCAAGAAGTGTTGCCCGTGCGTTGCTGCAATAAATAATTATTAGAACGGTATGATCACAGTCTTATCTTCAATCTTTTTTTTCATCCTTGCCCTCGGTATATTGATTACCGTACACGAATTTGGTCACTACTGGGTTGCGCGAAAAGTAGGTGTCAAGGTACTGCGTTTTTCGGTTGGTTTTGGTAGACCCTTGTGGACGAAAACAGCTGGCCCGGATAACACCGAATATGTGCTGGCTGCTATTCCTCTGGGTGGTTATGTGCGCATGCTTGATGAGCGTGAAGCTGATGTGGCAGAAGAAGAAGTCCATCGTGCCTTTAATCGTCAGTCATTGGCCAAAAGAGCTGCGGTTGTTGTTGCTGGGCCACTATTCAATTTTATCTTGGCGATTGCTGCATACTGGCTGATCTTTGTTATTGGTGTAACGGGTATGAAGCCGATTGTTGGTCAGGTGAGCCCAGATTCGATTGCTGAAGCGGCCGGACTACAGCAGGGTGAGCACATTGTTGCTATCGGTGATAGGCAGACGCCCACCTGGGAAGTTGTTGTGGTTTCCATGCTTGATGATGCGATTGGCTCTGGTGAGGTGGTGATAACGGTCGAACGGCCTGAGACGGCCGGGCAGATAGAGCGGGTGGTTCGCTTCGATAGCATTCCCGAGGATCTTAATCGTGGTGGTCTGCTCGATTTTATTGGCCTCAGACCATACCGACCTGCGATTCCTGCCATTATTGGCAAGCTGGCACCTAATGGTGCCGCTAGTCGTGCCGGCTTAGAAGTCGGCGACAAGATAGTGGCTGTTGATGGTGAGGTTATTGATGACTGGGAACAGCTGGTTGATTATGTCCGGGCCAGGCCTGAGAAACAGATAAATATTGGTGTTGAACGCGCTACTGCGCAGTTGAAACTTTCTATTACGCCGGTGCGTGTTGAGGGCAGCGTAGGAAAAATAGGTGCCGGCGTCCGAATGCAGTCCATGCCGGAAGATCTAAAGTCCGAAGTAAAGTATGGACCGGGTGTTGCTTTGCTCAATGCAGCAACTAAAACCTGGGACATGTCTTACCTGACGTTACGTATGTTGGGCAAAATGGTGACAGGTGATATTTCTCTTTCGAATCTTAGTGGCCCGATTAGTATTGCCCGCTATGCCGGTTATTCAGCCAGTATCGGTTTTATTTCATTTTTGACCTTTCTGGCTATCGTCAGTATTAGTCTTGGTGTTTTAAACTTGCTGCCTGTGCCAATGCTGGATGGCGGTCATTTGCTTTATTATCTGGTTGAATTGTTTAAAGGCAGTCCAGTGTCGGAGAGTGCCCAGTTAATAGGGCAAAAGCTTGGTATTGCCATGCTATTGGGTATGATGTTGCTTGCTTTCTACAACGATATTTTACGTTTCTTTGTTAATTAAATCTGCTATCTGTATGAAACGACTATTGTCAAAAGTATGTTTGTTATTTGTTGTTCTATGGGCAGGTGCCGTTAATGCTGCCGAAAGTTTTACAGTGTCTGATATCAGTGTTCAGGGTTTGCAGCGGATTAGTGAAGGCACCATTTTTAATTATCTGCCAATAGAAATTGGTGATGAGCTTGGTGATTCAAGGTCAGCTGAAATAATTTCAACGCTGTATAAAACAGGTTTTTTTAAAGATATTGAACTGCTACGTGATGGCAGTATCTTGATTGTAAAAGTTCTTGAGCGACCTTCCATAGCCTCGATAAGCATCACGGGTAACAGTGAGATAAGCAGTGAAGACCTTGAAACTGGGATGGAGAACGCCGGGCTTACCAAGGGACGGATTCTTGATGTTTCTTTGCTAGATCGTATTGAGCTGGATTTACAGCAGCAATATGTGATTCGTGGTTTTTATGCTGTTGAAATTGAGACCGAGGTTACGGAGACCGGTGAAAATCAGGTTGATGTCAATATCACGATTCAGGAAGGTGAGGTTGCCTTGATTCGGCAGGTCAACATCATTGGTGCGAGTAAGTTTGATGAAGATGATTTGTTAGATGAATTTGAGCTTGGTATTCCTGCTTGGTATTCCATTTTTAGTAGTCGTGATCAGTATTCAAAACAGAAGTTGGCTGCAGATATTGAAACACTGAAATCGTTTTACCTTGACCGCGGCTATATAAATTTTAATGTTGTATCGACACAGGTGTCTATCACGCCAGATAAAGAGTCGGTTTTCATTACGCTAAATATCGATGAGGGTGAGCAGTTCAGTATTAGTTCTATTGAACTTGCTGGTGATCTAATCGTTCCCGAGGCTGAGCTTAGGGCATTGATGATTGTTGATGCGGGCGACACCTTTTCTCGTCGTAAGGTAAATGCGATCAGCAGCGCGATTAGTGACCGTCTCGGTAACGAAGGTTATGCCTTTGCCAATGTTAATGCCGTTCCCGAGGTTGATACTGAAGGCAAACAAGTCAGTCTGACCTATTTTGTTGATCCAGGTAAGCGAGTCTATGTGCGTCGGATTAATATTGCTGGTAATGAAAAAACCGATGACGAGGTCATTCGCCGTGAGTTCCGTCAGATGGAAGGGGCATGGTTGTCGACGACTAAGTTGAATCGTTCCCAGGTCCGTGTTCAACGTTTGGGCTATCTAGACCAAGTAACGCTTGAAACACCTTTAGTACCAGGTTCAAGTGATCAGGTCGACGTCAATATGTCTGTCAGCGAGCGGCCATCAGGCAGTTTGATGCTGGGACTTGGTTATTCCGGTGGTGATGGCATGTTGTTGAATGCCAGTGTTAGTCAGGATAATTTTCTTGGTTCGGGTGAACGCATCAGTGCCGAGGTGAATACCAGTAAGGCCAATAAAGTTTACAGTTTTTCGCACACAAACCCTTATTACAGCTTGGATGGTGTGAGTCGAAGCATCAGGCTATCGTATCGTCAGACGGATGCTTCTGAATTAAATGCGGCCAATTACATTGCTGATGTCTGGGGTGGCTCAGTTACATTTGGTATTCCCATGTCTGAATATGACACCGTTAGGTTGGGTGTCGGCTATGAAAATACTGTGATCAAAACTACGTCAGAAACACCTCAGTCATATCTTGAGTTTTTAGAGAATAATACGGATGCTTTTGATGTATTCAAACTTAGCCTGAGCTGGAGTCACGATACACGTAATAAGACGATTTTTGCGACTGAAGGGTTTATGCAGACTTTGTCAACGGATATTGCTTTTCCTAATAGTAAACTGAATTTTTATAAGGTTGCTTCACGTAGTCGTTGGTTTTATCCGTTGACCAAGAAGATGACTACCTCTGTTGAGGCGGAAATCAACTACGGCGACAGCTATGGTGACACCACTGAATTGCCATTTTTCGAGCGTTTTTATGCCGGTGGCGCTCATTCGGTACGTGGTTATCGTTCGAGCAGTCTAGGCCCTAGAGAGAATAGCAAAGCCCTAGGCGGTGATTTTCGCGTAGTAGGTAGTGCCGAACTAATTTTTGTGCCGCCGTTTACAGAAGAAAGCAGTACCGTCAGAATGAGTCTGTTTTGGGATGTGGGTAATGTCTTTGATGATATTGGCTATTACAATAGTGCTGAGTTGAGACAGTCAACTGGGCTGTCATTGATCTGGCTATCCCCCATAGGGCCTTTATCGTTTAGCCTGTCTAATCCTTTGAATGACAAGCCAAGTGATAGTACTGAATCATTTCAGTTTACGCTGGGAAGTTCTTTTTAATTGCGGAGGAAGTTGTTTTGAATAAGATGCTTGCAAGTTTGCTGATGGCTGGTGTGTTGCTGATGCCTGTTAGTGTAAATGCGGAAGATACCAAAATTGGTTTTGTTAATGGTACGCGCCTGGTTGAAGAGTCACCACAGGCACAGGCAGCTGCCGAGCGTATCAAGAAGGAATTCGAACCGCGTCAGCAGGAAATTTTGCAGGCGCAACAACAGCTGCGTGACCGTGAAGAACGTTTCCTGAAAGATAGCGCGTTTATGAGTGCGACAGAAAAACAGAAAAAACAGCGCGAGATTGTTTCAGCACAGCGTGAATTGAAACTGAAGGATACTGAGTTGCGTGAGGATTTTACTATTCGTCGCAATCAAGAAATGGCTAAGGTTTGGGAGGTGCTGCGTGAGGCTATTCAGGCATATGCAAAAGACCAGAATTTTGACCTGATTTTGTTCGAAGGTGTTTCCTATGCCAGTCCTAAGGTTGAGGTGACCGACGCTGTGTTAAAGCGTCTTAAATAGTTTTTGAGGATAGGTAACGGTGATTAGCCTGGGTGAATTAGCTAGTCAGCTTGGCGTTGAGTTGGTTGGTGATGGCTCCTGCAACATTACTGCTGTAGCTACCTTGCAAACGGCTGCTTCTGGTCAGGTTAGCTTTTTGGCAAATAGTCGTTATCGCCGTTATTTGGTTTCGACCCAAGCAAGTGCAGTAATTCTCCGCCCTGAAGATGGTGATGCATACCCGGGCAATGCCCTGGTTTCTGCTAATCCTTATTTGACCTATGCCCGCGCTGCGACCTTGTTAAATCCGCAAACAAAGCAGGCGGCGGGGTGTCACCCCAGTGCTGTGGTTGAGGTGACGGCGATAATAGATTCTACAGCTGCCATCGCAGCCAACTGTTATATTGGCGCTGATACCAACATTGGTCCGGGAGCACAGATTGGGCCTGGCTGCGCCATTGGTCAGGGCGTCACTATTGGTGCTGACAGTCGTCTGGCGGCCAATGTCTCAATTGCCGATGGCGTGGAGATAGGGCGGAGAGTATTGATTCACTCCGGTGTGGTGGTTGGTAGCGACGGCTTTGGTTTTGCGCCTGATCAGGGCAAGTGGTTTAAGGTGCCGCAGCTTGGAAGTGTTATTATCGGCGACGATGTCGAGATTGGCGCCAATACCACCATTGATCGTGGTGCCCTTGAGGACACTGTGATCGAAGAGGGTGTTAAGCTAGATAATCAGCTACAGATTGCCCATAACGTCCGCATTGGTGCCCATACGGCCATTGCCGGCGCAACGGCAATTGCTGGTAGTACTACGATTGGCAAGCGTTGTCAGATTGGTGGCGGAGTAGGTATCGTCGGCCATCTGATGATTGCTGATGATGTTCACATTACCGCAATGAGCCTGGTCACTGGTAATATTAAGCAGTCTGGCTTGTATTCATCTGGCATTCCATTGGCTGGCAATAAAGAATGGCGTAAGAATGCGGTCCGTTTTGGTCAGCTGGATGATATGTCGCGGCGTTTAAGGGCTTTAGAAAAGCAGCTTAAAGAAAAGTGAATTTACTGAGAACTATTTATGTCTGAAGTTAACGCGTTGAACTCAATGGATGTTTATGAGGTGTTGAAGCATCTGCCACACCGCTATCCCTTTTTGCTGGTTGACCGCGTCGTTGACTATAGGGAAGGCGAGTATCTCACCGGACTCAAAAATGTCTCCTATAATGAACCCTATTTTACGGGGCATTTTCCTCATCGCCCGGTCATGCCGGGCGTGCTTATTCTTGAGGCGCTGGCTCAGGCGACCGGTATTCTGGCTTATAAGAGCACAGGTAAAACACCATCTGATGAATCACTTTACTATTTCGTTGGCATTGATAAGGCGCGTTTTAAACAACCTGTTGAGCCAGGTGACCAGTTGCAGCTTGAAGTTAAAGTGGTTAAGACCATGCGTGGTGTCTGGAAATTTGATGGCAAGGCCCTTGTTGATGGCAAGGTGGTTTGTGAAGCTGTGTTGATGTGTGCAGAGAGGGATGTAGAAGCGTGATTGATAGTCGTGCAGTTGTAGATCCCAGCGCAAAAATTGCTGATGGTGTCACAATTGGTCCGTTTTCTGTCATTGGGGCCGATGTTGAAATTGGTGCAGATACCTGGATAGGTCCGCATGTGGTCATTAATGGCCCCTGCCGGATTGGCAAAGAAAACAAAATCTTTCAGTTTTCCTCGATTGGTGAAGAACCACAGGATAAAAAATATAAGGGTGAGCCAACTTTTCTGGAGATTGGCGATCGTAATGTGATCCGTGAATATTGCACTTTTAACCGTGGTACCTCTCAAGATTTGGGCTACACTCGGATGGGTGATGATAATTGGATCATGGCCTATGTCCATATCGCTCATGACTGTGTGGTCGGTAATAATACTATCTTTGCCAATAACACCACCCTGGCTGGTCATGTTTATATTGAGGACTATGCCATTCTCGGTGGGGCATGCCTGATTCACCAATTTTGTACTGTTGGTGGCCACAGTTTTGTTGGTATGGGCAGTCATATATCCAAGGATGTGCCGCCGTATTTGATGGTCTCTGGCCAACCAGCCGCGCCGCACGGTTTGAATATTGAAGGTTTGCGTCGTCGCGAGTTTAGCCCTGAGGCAATCAAGGCTCTGCGCCGGGCCTATAAAATTGTCTATCGATCCAGTCTTACTGTTGGTAAAGCCTTGGAGCAGTTGCAAGAATTGAAACAGGAATTTGCTGAAGTCGCTCAGTTTGCCGAGTTTGTGGCTAAATCTGAGCGAGGCATAGTTCGATAATTTTCAGTTATATCGGGAGTATCTGCCACTCGTCAGAGCAGGGCTGAACTCCTTTTTGTTTTTCCAGGTTGTTAACACGCTTATGAGAATAGGGATTGTTGCAGGCGAAGCCTCCGGCGATTTGCTGGCGTCAGGTTTGATCCGGGCGATCAAGATCAAACATCCAGATGC
>CAMYNQ010000120.1 GCA_947259785.1 uncultured Chromatiaceae bacterium
TGATAGTTTTTAATGGTTGCTAAAGGTCGAACTTTATCCCCTGTGCCAGTGGCAATGCGTCGCCCCAGTTAATGGTATTGGTTTGTCGGCGCATATAGGCCTTCCAACAATCGGAACCGGCCTCGCGTCCGCCGCCGGTTTCTTTTTCACCACCAAAGGCACCGCCAATTTCAGCACCGGATGTGCCGATGTTGACGTTGGCAATGCCACAGTCTGAACCGCGATGAGATAAAAACAGTTCTGCATTTTTTATCGAGTTGGTAAAGATGGCGGAGGACAGGCCTTGCGGCACATCGTTTTGCATGTAGATTGCACCCTCGAGATTTCGGAAGCGCATGACATATAAAATTGGCGCAAAGGTTTCTTGTTTGACGATGGTGTTTTGTTTTTTGACTTCGACGATGGTGGGTTCAACAAAATAGCCTTTGTCATTGATGGCCTTGCCGCCATAAAGAATATTACTGCCACGACCTTGTATGTGTGCGATGGCCGCTTGGTAGTCATTGATTGCTGATCTATCAATCAAGGGCCCCATGAGCGTATTTCTGTCTAGTGGGCTGCCAATGCGTACTTGCTTATAGGCATTGACCAGGCGTGCTACCAGTTGATGATAAATGGACTCATGCACGATCAGTCTTCTTGTTGAGGTACAGCGTTGCCCCGCGGTGCCAACGGCACCAAAGACGATGGCGGGAACGGCGAGATCGAGATCGGCAGTTTCATCGACAATGATGGCATTGTTACCACTGCACTCGAGCAGATAACGGCCCAATCGTTTTGCTACGGTGTGAGCGACGTAATGGCCAACTTTACTGGAGCCGGTGAACGACATCAGGCCGATACGTTTGTCGCGAACAAACCGTTTTGCAATGGCATTGTCTTCAGGAATGAATAATGAAAAGACGCCAGGATAACCCATCTCATCCAAAACGCTGTTACAAATGTGTTGTACAGCAATCGCGCACAAAGGTGTTTTTGATGAAGGTTTCCAAACGACCGTATTGCCGGCAATGGCAGCGAGAAATGCATTCCAGGCCCAAACTGCAACAGGGAAGTTAAAGGCGCTGATGACACCGACCACACCGAGTGGATGCCATTGCTCATACATTCGATGTTCAGGACGTTCGCTATGCATGGTCTTGCCATACAACATGCGCGACTGACCGACAGCAAAGTCGGCAATGTCGATCATCTCTTGGACTTCACCATCAGCCTCTTGTTTGATCTTTCCCATCTCCATTGCTACCAGGGTGCCGAGGGAATCTTTGTGCTGGCGCAGTGCGTCGCCGATACGACGTACGACTTCACCACGTCTAGGCGCAGGAACTTTGCTCCACTCTTTTTGCGCTGCGACACTGGCCTTCATCACAGTCTCATAGTCATCGACTGAACAGGTATGAACCTTGGCGATTAACTCTTCGGTGGCTGGATTAAATGATTCAAGCAGTTTGTTTGCATGAGTATCAGCCCAGCCATTGACGCCATAGGTCGAGGCATTTTCTTGTTTGAGGTTTAATGCCTTTAATACATCCATTGTTGTTCTCCTATGCGTAGTACTTGCCAAAGCGGTTGTTGATGACATCGTTTAGTGAAATGCTTTCTTGGGTGATAAAGCCGTGGAATTTGTCGCTGGTATTCAGAACGATATCCATGACGCTACATATGCCTGCGGCTGTGGTGACCTGAATTGAAGACCAGCGTTTACCAGCAATGTCCTGAGGATAGACTTTCTTGACATAGTTTTCTTCCAGCAGCTCGCCATTGATACGCCCGCTTGCGGCGACATAGACTAGCACTACATCTTGCAGTGTTTTAGGAATGGCATTTTCAAGAATGCGCTTGAGTGTATCGCGGTCATCGTTGAGGCGCAGGTCATTCATCAACAGTTTGATTTCTTTACAGTGACCGGGATAACGCATGGTCTTGTAGTTCATGCTGCGGATCCTGCCATCATAGCTTTCAGCCAGGGTGCCGAGTCCACCCGAGGTATTAAAGGCTTCATAAAGCACGCCATCAAGGGTAATGGTTTCATAACCCTCCAGTGGTTGCAGTGCAATCATCTCACTCTCTTCGATGCCGTAACAAGTGTTGCCGTATTCATTGATCAGGCCATCGGTGGACCAGGTGAGCGAATATTTCAAAACATTATTGGGATTAACAGGCAAGGCGCCAACACGCATCTTGACCATGTCGAGTTCATCGAAGTGTTGCATCAGGTCATTGGCTGCGATGCTGATAAAACCGGGTGCTAGACCACACTGGGGCATAAAAACATTTTGTTTACCGGCGCTGATTTTGTGTACATGGCGAGTGACTTCAACATCTTCAGTCAAATCAAAATAGTTGAGGTTATAGCGTGCAGCAAGGTCAGCCACCAAGGTATTACAGTAATAAGGTAAACCGGAGATAACGGCATCGAACTTGTGTTTTTGCATGGCTTCAGCCAGGGCGGATTCATCCTGGGCATCAAGCAAAAAGGCATTCACATCACACAGCCCGGTTTCCTGGCATAACTTTTGTGCCGCATCGGTGTTGAGGCTGCCGATATGAACATCGTAATCACCAGACTCTGCCAGCATACAGGTAATCAATGAGCCGATCTTGCCAGATCCTAAGAGTAAGACTTGACGCTTCATAAACGTTACCTCCTTTCTGCCGATAATAATGTAAAGACAATGCCGCGCATTTCGCGTGGCCTCAGATGTATCAGGAGGCCCTATGTCTGCAGATCCTTATTGCCGTTTTGCCACAACACTCGCCAAGCAATTGCTTGAACACGAGCCTACATTCTTTTCTGACAATAAACAAAAGCAGCTGGTTCAGGTGCACGGCAATGACGAGCAGGTGTTTGCCCTGGACTTGAGACCATTTATTGCCACGCCTGCTGCGGTTAGCGCCATGCAATGGTTTGACGGTGTTAACTGTGTCTCAAGATTGTTATCGGCATATCAGGGCGCAAAGCAAAGTTTGCCGTTTGAGATGGATTTAGCTGAGGCGCGTAACAACATCTCAGGTTATGCCGAAGATTTTCTTAGTCAGATATTGGCCAGGGCCAATGCCGCCCTGACTGACCGCCAGGCGCTGCTGATTGCCGACTGGGTTAAGCACCTGGATATCTATTGTGCGGTCAAGTCTGTGGAATCATTATTGAATAGCCATGCTGATTTGAAATTGCTGGAGATTGCGCCAGAGTATGGCTGGGATGTGGTGTTTGATCATATGGCTATACGCTGTGGCAGTCAGGAGTATAAAGATGCCGAGCGAATTTCCACTTTGTTAAAAGATGCGCACGGCTACGTCTCAACCCAGTTTGAGGGCGAGGCCTATTATCAGTTTCCAGATGGCTGGAATGCCTACCCTGTTTATAAGATTCTTGAAAATGGCCAGGTATTGCGGGTGTTTGTTGATCAGTCTGATGCTGAAGATGAAAGCCAGATCATCCAGCACTGGAATCGTGTTTATGGTTACAGCGCCCATCACCTGGGTATACGCGCAACCAAACTCATTGATGGTGTGCGTATGGCAGTGCCATTGGCTGATGTAATGCAGGCGTTAACAAAAGCCGGTGTCGATATCCTTACACCGACAGGGCATTACACCGAAGGTTTGTTGTTGCAGGTCTTCACCCGACCAGAAAAAAATAAAAATATCCCCCTCGAACTAAAGGCTGAGATCATTGCCCATGGTGATAATCTTGAAAATTCTATTGATAATGCCAAACTTTTGGAATTGGTGTCGCGTAAAGAAATGGGGCCGTCACAGGCAAAAAAATATTTTTCACTTTATGGTCTGAAGTATGATGCCAGCAACCCGTGCCATTCGGCACCGTTGTATCAATATTTTTTACCGGCACAGGCTGCGCATGTGATTAAAACATCGCAGCAGGTGAAATGAAATTAGGTTTTTTATTATGGGGTGGTGAATGCTTCTATAATGTTGATTTGTTGTCCTGTTAAACCATCCGTTAAGCTTAATTCGCCGCTGATGCCATCATCGATCTGATCATTAGCCATGATTGTAATAATTGTCTGCGTTCTACCCGCGCTGAGTTGGCTGTTATTGAAATCCGTGCCTGGATAGGTTTCGCTTTGAACGCCATTATTGAACTGATATTGATCGATAGTAAAGCTGCGGCTGGATAGGTTCCGCACAACCTGAGAAAACCAACTGCCGGCCAACAAGGTGTTATTGTCATATGCGGTAAATTGATAAGCTGTTCTGGGTATGACGTTATCAAAGGTTGGCGCGGCATAGATATAAGCGCTTTGACTGATGTTGCCAACCGTCGCATTGATTTTAATAAAGCCTGCATAGTTTGATGTGAAGACAAAGCTGGCACCGCCAGCACTGCTGTTGATGGTTTGATTGCTGACGCTCGCGCCCTCTGTAATCACAATATTAATCGCCGTGTTATCAGCGATGTTGCCACTGCTGCCAGCTGGGCGGACAATGACAGTGATCGTGCTGCTGTCAGTGGCATCGTTAAGGATGACATTCGGTGAGGCGACAATGCTGAGTGAAACCGGTGCATTAGGATCATCTATGATGCTTAGCCCGGCGCTGCCATCAATGCCACCGAGTGAAGCAGTGACAGTGACACTGCCGCTGCCAAGTGCATAGACATTTTTTGCATCATTTTCCGCATTACTGACGCTGGCGATGCTGTGGTCTGAGCTGAACCAAGTCACCATTGAACTGATGTCGAGACTGGAGCTATCAGAAAAATGCGCGATTGCCTTGATTGCCTGCTGCTCGCCGATAAGCATTTGCTTGTTGTCCAGCTGTAAAGAAATACTGGTTAGCTGCGCCTCATTGACGGTGACAGAGGTGCTGCTGCTAATGCCGGAAAACGAAGCACTGATAGTGCTGTTGCCTGTGGCAAGACTGCTGAGCAGGCCGACATCATCATTTGCATTACTGATACGGGCGACGGCTTGATCACTGCTCTGCCAGATAACACTATTGCTGATGTCTTGTGTGCTGCTATCGGAAAAGTGCCCTGCTGCGCTGAGCTGGGTGGAAAAGCCTTTAACAATATTGATATCCAGCGGAGAGAGGCTGATGCTGTCTAGTGTGGCTGCCGTGACTGTTAGTTCAGTAAAGGCGGTGGTCTTTCCCATAATTGCGATGATTTTGCTTGTGCCGCTGGTTAAGCCTTTGAAATAACCATCGCTGGCCTGCTTTTCTGCAATGCTGGTATTGGTACTGGACCAGCTGACGTGTTCTGTAAGGTCGCGGGTCATGCCATTATCGTAATGCCCGGTGACGCTGAACTGCTGCTGAGTGTTGATGGCGATACTTGGATTGGATGGTTCTATCTCGATGCTCTTTAACAGCGCTGCGGTGACGGTTAGGCTGGTTTGATACGTCTGATCGTTAAAATGGGCCGAGATGGTGGTCTTGCCGGCGGCGATGGTTGTAATTTCACCTTGGTTCAAACTGGTGTTGCCTATGCTGGCAATGTTTTCGTCGCTAGATGTCCAGGTGGCCTGTTCGGTCACATCCAGGTGTGAATCATCTGTATAGATGGCTGTGGCGTAGAGTTGCTCTGAGCTGCCAGCCGCCAGGTTTGGATTGCTGGGAGAGATCTCGATGTAGGCCAGACTGGCGTCGCTGATGCTGAGCGCGATGGCGGCGGTCTGCCCTTGGTAGCTGAGCGAAAGTCCAACATTGCCTGGCGCTAAGGTTGATATCAGGCCAGTGTTATTGATCGTGGCAAGGCTTTCGTTAGCTGAACTCCAGCTGACCTGACTGCTTAGATCCGTTTCGCTGTCATCTGAAAAGATGCCAGTTGCTTGTAGTTGCAGCTTGGTGTTAGCCGGCACGGTTGTTTGTGGCGCACCGATTTCTATGCGTACCAGGTTTGCTGCAGTGATTTGTGCCGGGGCGCTGCTTGTTAGGTTATTGAGCGCGGCGTTGATTTCGGCCGTGCCGCTGGCGATGGTTGTTGCCAGCCCCTTGCTACCAGGGGCGTTTGAAATGCTGATATTGTTTGGCGCACTGCTGCTCCAGGTTACCAGCTCGGTGACGTCCTGGTTAAGGGTCGTCTGGCCATTTGTATACGTCCCTTCGGCGCTAAACTGTTTTTGAATGCCCTGGGCAAGCTGTAGATTGCCGGGAATGATGCGTAGCGCGATCAGCTGGGCGTCTTCAACCGTCAGTTGGACTGAAGCGATGTGGCTTTGTAGCACGGCGGCAATGGTGCTTGTGCCGGGTTGCAGTGCAGTAATCTGGCCATTGGCGTCGACACTGGCAACCGTTGAGTCAGACGAAAACCATTGCGCCTCAGCACTGATGTCCTGACTGCTGTTGTCTGAGTAGCGTGCTGAGGTATATGCCTGGGTTTTGAGGCCGCTGATCAAGGTTTCTTTTTCGATGCTGATTTCTAGGCCTTGCAGGGTCGGCTCGGGACTGGTTGCGGCTGATGAATTTGAATTTTTACTGCAGCCGCAGCCAGACAGTTGTGCGCCTAATCCGATAATGATTATCAAAGACAGTAGACGAAGCATATGGCGTTTTATCGACTTCATATAAAGTTTAAATAGTTGGGTTTAGATATATGATATGTCGGCAGCCACAACATTTTTGTAAATAAATGTAAAAGTTAGATTATGAATGCTCATTTGGATGGCGTGGACTACCTCGCGTTCAGATAGGGCCGTCTTGGAGCGAAATTTCACTAAAGCATATGGATAACAAAAGACTGACCCTTAATACCATGCTGAAACAGCTCATTGCCACGCCCTCTATGAGCAGTGTAAGCCCTGAATTTGATACCAGCAACCGGGCGGTGATTGACCTGCTGGCCAACTGGCTAGCTGATGCCGGTTTTCAGGTGGAGGTCACTGCCCTGCCCAGCCAACCAGATAAGGCCAATCTGCTAGCCAGTTATGGCGAGGTGAATGAAGACAGCCAGGGCTTGATGTTTGCCGGCCATACCGACACGGTGCCCTATGACCAGCACAGCTGGCACCATGATCCATTTCAGTTGACCGAGCGTGATGGCCGCCTTTATGGGCTTGGTACCTCGGACATGAAAAGCTATTTTGCACTGGCGCTTGAGGCCATTCGCCAGTTCGATGCCAAGCAATTGAAACAGCCGCTGTTTATTCTTGCTACCGCTGATGAAGAGAGTTCCATGGATGGTGCCCTGCATCTGGTTGAGCAAGGCTGCCCCAATGTTCGATATGCCGTGATCGGTGAGCCAACCGGGCTGAAACCGGTGAATGCCCATAAGGGCATCATGATGGAGTCGATACGACTGATGGGCAGAAGTGGCCATTCCAGCAATCCGGCCTTGGGGGTGAATGCCCTGGAGGCCATGCAGTTAGTGATTGCAGACCTGTTGCTGTGGCGCGATCAGCTGCAAGCTAAATATAAGGATGGGCGCTTTAACGTGCCGGTGCCAACTCTGAATCTAGGTTATATCCAGGGGGGTGATAATCCCAATCGCATCTGCGAGCAATGTGAGTTGCATTTTGATTTACGCGCCCTGCCCGGCATGGATTTGAACGAGCTACGTGTTGAGATTCGCGATCGGTTACACACCCTGTTCAAACACAGCGCCATCCGTTGGCAGATGTTATCGCTGATTCAGGGCACAGCAGCGATGCATACAGATGCTGAGTCCGAAATTGTTAAGGCTGCCGAACAGCATTGTCACCACCAGGCCCATGCCGTGGCCTTTTGTACCGAAGGGCCTTATCTGAATGAGCTGGGTATCGAGACCATTATCCTTGGCCCCGGTGATATTGATCAGGCCCACCAACCGGATGAATATCTGTCACTGGACAGGATTAAGCCAACGGTTGAGCTATTAAGCGGTTTAATCCACAAATTTTGTCTATGATTTAGTTTCCAGTACAGGGTCTATACTTTTTTTATATTTCCCTGGATTTCGGAGGCTGCCATGCAAATAGATATCAACAAAGATATGCTGCGCACCCTGATGGTTATGGGCGGTGTGGTTGAGGCACGTGACCCCTACACTGGTGGTCATCTGTGGCGGGTGTCGCAATATGCCAAGCGTTTAGCGGGCCAGCTGGGCCTCAGCAATGATGAAATTTTGCAAATGACTATCGGTGGTTATTTGCATGATTTAGGTAAGGTTGGGGTGCCGGATCAAATCTTGCGTAAACCCGATGTGCTTACTGATGATGAGTTTGCCGTCATCAGAACCCATCCAGTGGTGGGCGCTGAGATTATTCAGGAACACCCTCTGTCGGTCATCGCCCATGATGCCATTCGTTATCATCATGAGCGCATCGATGGCAACGGTTATCCCGATTCCATACCGGCAGAAGCCCTGCCGCTTAGTGCTAGAGTGATTGCCATTGCTGATGCCTTTGATGCCATGACCAGTACCCGTGCGTATCGGAAAGGCATGACCAGGCAGGTGGCCATCGCGCGTCTGCTTGAGGCGAAGGAAACACAGCTTGATTCCAGCCTGGTTGACCTGTTTGTTTCATTGGCAGCCAATGGAAATTTTGACGAGGTGCTCTCCCATAGCGACGAAAACATGCCACTACTAAATTGTGAGCTGTGTGGCCCGATCATCGCTGTCGACAGGGATTGCAAAGATGGTGACAGAATTTATTGCAAATCATGCGGGACTGAATATCGCTTGCATCGCATGACTGATACCTTTGCTATTGAGCCAACC
>CAMYNQ010000121.1 GCA_947259785.1 uncultured Chromatiaceae bacterium
GCTGTTCAGCGTCGTTTTCGTAACATAGCACTGTTGATTCCGTTCTTTTACTTCAGCTACGGTTCGATGGTTGCTTGGGATTTCGAAATGACTATGCAAGCAGGCTGGCATAGTGCGAGTTATGGTGCATATTACTTTCAGAGTAACTTTCACATGTTCCTGGGCTTCTTTACCATCTTGCTGTTTTTCCTGAATCGTTCAGGCAAGCTGGTTAGGCAATTTGAGGGATATATCTTCAACTTCATGGCGCAGTTTATGTTGGCGATGACAATCCTGTGGACTTACCTCTATTTCACTCAGTATTTGATCATGTGGTATGGCCGTCTACCTGAAGAAATGGGCCGTTATGATGCGATGATGAATGAGATGAGTGGGCTTTGGTGGTTGTTCTTAGCGCTGAAATTTATTATCCCATTCTGCACACTGGCAATTACGCCAAATCGTCACAACCCTGTTGTTATTGTGATGGTGGCTTGCAGCATTGTGCTTGGTACATGGATTGAGCGTTATACCTGGATTTCAGGTTCAGTGGCTTCTGAGTACACACATACACCAATGTCATCAATTACTGATATTGTGGTTACAGTCGTTGTGTTTGCTGTTAGTTGGTTCGCTGTTAAGTGGAGCCTGACACGTTACGGTTTGATTCGTAACAACTAGGATCAATTCAAACGGTTGTGAAAAGGCGGGCATTTGTCCGCCTTTTTTGTTTTAACGGGATGCGTTTACGGTAACCCCCTTTGCGTGTCGTTCTAACCAGCCCGCAATGCGCTTAGTCAATTGGTGTTCGCTGCCGCTATAGTCGTGGCTTGCGCCTTCGATAACAATCTGTCGATATGAAATGTAACCTTGATAATTTTGCGTTGAACTTTTGGCGATAGCAGAGCGATTATATGAATCTATATATTTGGAAGACGCGACCGCATCGCTTGATATTTTGGCTGCGAGTGCGCGCGACATCGCGGTGCTTGTGACATGATCAAGATCGTTGCTGCCATAAATATCCAGGATAGGTACTGTTATTTTTTCCAGCTGTTGGGGTATGGATTCAGGTTTTCTATTTTTATCAAGCATTCCCAAGCTAATGGCAATAAATGCTTGTATAGACGATTTTTGCTGGGTAGAAAGATAAGCGGTAGCCGCCATTGCGCCGGTGCCATGCCCTAATAAGACGATATTACCTATGCCAACGGACTGCATATACTTAACAGTACTGTTAATGCGCTGATTAATAATAGTTTGTTTATTCGTATAGTCACCGATTGATGATAGGTAAGGAAGTTGAATGGTAATGCTTGCCCAGCCATGTGCAGGCAAACCATGTCTCAGTGGCTGGATAACCTCTGGTTTATCTGGGTGGCTGTTGGCATCGTGAAGTATGATTACTCCACCTTTGGGCTGCCCGCTCTGGTCGGGGTCATAGACAGCAAAGAATTTGGCCTTGCCACCATCTAGCCATAGCGCCTTACCACTAGTTAAGCCCTTTTCAAGTGACTGACCAATTTTCAGGTTGAAGTCAGCCTTAGTATTTTGAGCTGTTGTGGCGCTGCTAAAAAATAGTAAACATGTTGAAATTATTAGTAGTCTGTATTTCTTAATATGATTATTCTTTTGAAAACAGTGGTTTATCAGGTTCGGCCGAAAATGCCGTGGCCTGGGTGCAAAGCCTGCAGGTTTAAAGGGTAATTTTTGCCAGTATTTCATAGAGTTAATCGCGTGAAAAAAATGCTCTAATCAGTTAAAGTTAGCGGCTGTTTGCCCTTGTGGCTTTAAAGTTTCCCTATTTAATTGTAATTAAGAAGAGGCCTTACCATGCCAAATTTCAAGATCGCACCATCGATTTTGTCGGCTGACTTTGCCCGTTTGGGTGAAGAAGTTGATAACGTTCTAAAATCCGGTGCAGACATTGTTCATTTTGATGTAATGGATAACCATTACGTGCCTAACCTGACTATTGGGCCTCTGGTATGCGAGGCATTACGTAAGCATGGTGTCACAGCAGATATAGATGTTCATTTGATGGTCAAGCCTGTTGATCGAATCATTCCTGATTTCGCTAAGGCTGGCGCAAGTTATATCACTTTCCATCCAGAGGCTTCAGACCATGTTGATCGGACATTACAACTGATCAAAGCCGAGGGTTGCAAAGCTGGACTGGTATTTAATCCTGCAACTTCTCTTGATGTTTTAAAGTACGTTATCGACAAAGTAGATATTGTGCTGCTGATGTCGGTTAATCCGGGTTTTGGTGGGCAGAGTTTTATTCCTGCGACTTTGGACAAGCTGCGTGAAGCACGCAAGATCATTGATGAATCTGGGCGTGATATCCGTCTAGAAATCGACGGTGGTGTAAAGGTCAACAATATTCGTGAAATTGCTGAAGCGGGCGCAGATATGTTTGTTGCCGGTTCTGCAGTGTTTGGCGCAGCCAAAGACAGCGATGCAAATTCATATGACTCTGTTATCGCCGCAATGCGTGATGAATTGGCTAAGGCAAAATGAGTAATGAGTATTCGTAAACCAAAGCTGGTATTGATTGATCTAGACGGCACCCTGGTAGACAGCGTGCCGGATTTAGCCTTTTGCATTGATGAAATGATGAAAGCGCTGGGTAAGCCAGTTTGGGATATAGACAAGGTTCGTACTTGGGTTGGCAATGGTGTTGACCGTCTCGTGATGCGAGCCTTGACTGATACCCTTTGGGATGACCCGACTGACGAGGCATTTGCCGAAGCACAACCAATCTTTATGAAGTTGTACGCTGACAACACCAGTGGTCGCAGCTGTCTTTATGATGGTGTGGTGGAAGGGCTTGATTACCTTAGGTCCAGCGGTTTTAAAGTTGGTTGTGTTACCAATAAGGCTGAAGCGTTTACAGTGCCGTTATTGAAAGATATGGGTATTTTTGACAAGTTTGAAATTGTCGTCAGTGGTGATACTACGGCGAAAAAAAAACCGGATCCAATGCCACTGCTTTATGCTGCCGAAAAACTTGCCGAACGGGCTGAAGACTGCCTGATGATAGGTGATTCAATGCATGACGTTAAAGCCGCTCGCAATGCCGGTTTTCAAGTTGTTTGTGTGCCTTATGGTTACAACCATGGTCACGATATTCGAGATGCCGAACCAGATGAGGTGATAGATTCGCTAGCGGAATTGAAGAACCTGTTTTAATATCTTTGTTTAATGAATATTACCCATCAAAAACAAAATATGACGAAACCCGTAGGTAAACGATGGTGAGGCCACCTTTGCTCTGGGTTTTGTTCGGTTTTGTTTTTGAAAGGTAGTGATAATGACACGCGAAGAATTCGATGCCCTTGCCGCCAAGGGCTACAACCGCATCCCAGTGATGCGAGAGGTGCTGGCTGATCTCGATACGCCGTTAAGCACCTATCTCAAATTGGCCAATGGGCCATATTCCTATCTGTTTGAATCCGTCGAAGGTGGCGAGAAATGGGGCCGTTACTCTATTATCGGTCTGCCATGCCGCACTGTTTTACGTGTTCATGGGCATAAGATGACTGTCGAGCACGAAGGCAAGGAGTTGGGCACTACCGTCTCGGACGACCCATTGGCTGCCATTGAGGTTTTTCGTGAACAATTCAAGGTGCCTGAAGTGGAAGGTCTGCCACGATTTACCGGTGGTCTGGTCGGATACTTTGGTTATGATACTGTCCGTTATATAGAGCCACGTCTTGATGGTAAGGCCAATAAAGATGAGCTGGGTGTACCGGATATCCTGCTGCTGGTTTCGGATGAAGTGGTGGTGTTTGATAACCTGCTTGGCAGGCTCTACGTGGTTGTTCATGTTGATCCATCGGTGGCTGGTGCCTATAAACAGGCTCAGAACCGCCTCGATGGTTTGGTTGGGCAGTTGCGTAATTCACCTTTGCCGGCACCAAGCAAAAAACGTGGCCGTAAAGTTAAAGAACGTGATTTCAGATCTGGTTTCAAGCGCGATAAGTTTGAAGCCGCCGTCGATAAGATCAAGGATTACATCGTCGAGGGCGACTGCATGCAGACGGTGTTGTCACAACGCCTTTCTGTCCCTTTTAAGTCCGAACCGCTTGATCTATATCGTGCTTTACGCAGTTTGAACCCTTCACCGTATATGTTTTATCTCAATATGGAAGAGTTTCACGTGGCTGGTTCATCGCCGGAGATTCTCGCTCGATTGGAAGACGGGGAGGTGACAGTGCGGCCAATTGCCGGAACACGCCCACGTGGAAAAACCGCTGAGTTGGATAAGGCGCTGGAAAAAGAGCTGCTTGCCGATCCGAAAGAGTTGGCAGAGCACCTGATGTTGATCGATCTGGGCCGTAACGATGCCGGCCGTGTCGCTGAGATAGGTTCGGTCAAGGTCACCGACAAGATGGCGATTGAGCGGTACTCCCATGTGATGCATATCGTTTCTAACGTTACCGGTAAATTAAAGCCGGGTTTGAATGCCATGGACGTGCTGCGAGCAACATTTCCGGCTGGCACACTTTCCGGCGCGCCAAAGATCCGTGCCATGGAAATTATCGACGAGCTGGAACCCGTTAAACGCGGTATTTACGGCGGTGCAGTGGGTTACATCGGTTGGAATGGCAACATGGATACGGCTATTGCTATACGTACCGCTGTGATCAAAGGTGGCAAGTTACACATTCAGGCGGGTGCCGGGGTGGTGGCTGATTCAGTGCCGAGAAATGAGTGGGATGAAACAATGAACAAGGGCCGTGCTATCTTCCGCGCTGTGGCCATGGCCGAGGCTGGTCTCGATAACATCGGTAAGGAGTCTTAGTTATGTTGCTGATGATTGATAATTACGACTCTTTTACCTATAACCTGGTTCAGTATTTTGGTGAGCTGGGTACTGAGGTTCAGGTTTATCGCAACGATCAGATTAGTATCGAACAGATTCAAGAGCTGGCGCCGCAACAGCTGGTAATTTCGCCTGGACCATGCACGCCGAATGAGGCGGGTATTTCGATTGATGCCATTAACCATTTTGCCGGCAAGCTGCCGATTCTGGGGGTTTGCCTGGGCCATCAAAGCATTGGCCAGGCCTTTGGTGGCAAGATTGTTCATGCCAAGCAGATCATGCACGGCAAGACCTCGATGGTGAAGCATAATGATGCGGGGGTCTTCAAAAATCTGACGAACCCCTTCGAGGTGACTCGTTACCATTCGCTGGTGATCGAACGTGAGTCTCTGCCTGAATGCCTTGAAATCACTGCATGGACCGAAACGGCCGAGGGCGAGATTGATGAAGTTATGGGTGTACGCCACAAGGAATTGGCGATTGAAGGGGTGCAGTTCCATCCTGAGTCTATATTGACTCAGCATGGACATGAAATGCTGAAAAACTTTCTCGAACAAAAGACTTAGAGGGAACGCTTCATGGATATGCAGGGTGCGATTCGTGCAGTCGCCGAAGGCAAAAACCTAACTGCCGCTGAGATGACTGCGGTAATGCGTTTGATCATGACTGGCGCAGCCACTCAGGCTCAGATCGGTGGTTTCCTGATTGGCCTGCGAATGAAGGGTGAAACGGTGGATGAGATTGCCGCCGCCGCCCAGGTAATGCGTGAATTGGCCACGCCAGTCAACATTACAGGTGATCACGTGGTTGATACCTGCGGTACCGGTGGTGACGCCTCGGGTGCCTTTAATATCTCCACTGCTTCGGCCTTTGTTGTTGCCGCCGCCGGTGCCAAGGTGGCCAAGCATGGTAACCGTTCTATTTCCAGTAAATCAGGCAGTGCCGATGTGCTTGAGGCTGCCGGTGTCAGTCTTGATTTGAACGCTGATCAAGTGGCGCGTTGCGTCGCTGAATTGGGTGTTGGTTTTATGTTTGCACCTAAACATCACGGCGCCATGAAACATGCTATTGGCCCGCGTAAGGAGATGGCGGTGCGTACCCTCTTTAATGTCCTCGGTCCTTTGACCAATCCGGCCGCCGCACCAAATCAGGTGCTGGGTGTCTTCAGTGAGCAATGGCTACAGCCATTGGCAGAGGTGCTGGGACGTTTAGGTAGTGAGCATGTGCTGGTAGTTCATTCCGATGATGGCATGGATGAGATCAGCATCGGTGCGCCGACCCAAGTGGCCGAGCTAAAAGATGGCAAGATTAGCTGTTACAGCATTACGCCAGAACAGTTTGGTATGCAGCGCGCGGATATCAACGCGATTGCGGTTGATGGTGCCGAGGCCAGCCTGGCGATGATTAAAAAAGTTTTTGCCAATGAGGCCAGTCCAGCGCGCGATATCGTCGTCTTGAATGCCGGTGCCGCCATCTATGCTGCTGGTCTGGCTGATTCACTCGAGGCGGGTGTTAGCAAGGCGGCTGATGTGGTCGCCAGTGGTGCCGTCGCCGAGAAGATGAATGCACTGGTCTCCCTGAGTCAGCAGTTAGCCGGATAGTCATTAAAATGAGTCAGCCCGATATTTTGCAAAAGATCCTGCGTCGCAAGGTCGAAGAGGTAGTCGAGCGCAGCTCGACGCTGAGCATGCGAGACTTGGTTAAACAGGTTGAGTCAGTCGCGCCAGCGCGTGGTTTTGTTCGTGCTATTGAAGACAAGATTGCCCAGGGCAACGCAGCAGTCATTGCCGAGATTAAAAAGGCATCACCGAGTAAAGGTCTGTTGCGCGAAGATTTTCATCCGGCTGAGATTGCTAAATCTTATGAAGAGGGCGGCGCTGCCTGTTTGTCCGTGCTGACCGATGCCGATTTTTTTCAGGGCCATGAAGACTATCTCAAACAGGCCCAGGCGGCCTGTGATCTGCCGGTGATCCGCAAAGATTTTATTATCGACCCCTATCAGGTCTATGAGGCCCGCGCCATGGGTGCCGATTGTATTCTGCTGATTGTCGCTGCCTTGGGCGATACCATGTTGCTGGAATTGAGTCAGCTGGCAGATCAGTTGGGCATGGATGTATTGGTCGAGATACATGACGCCCAGGAGTTGCAGCGGGCCTTGGGCCTGCCGTTAAAACTAATCGGTATCAATAATCGTAATCTGCGCACCTTTGATACTTCACTGCAAACCACTATTGATCTGCTGGCGGATATTGGTGACGATCACATTGTTGTCACCGAAAGCGGTATTCACAGTGTTGAAGATGTGAGGCTGATGCGAGAGCACAATGTGCATGCCTTTCTAGTGGGTGAGGCCTTTATGCGGGCTGATGACCCAGGGCAGCAGTTAAAAAGTCTGTTTTTCTAATTACGTCGTTAACTAACGCCTTTTATATGAGCTAAAGTTGGTATGTCTTGCGCCGATATTTGAGTGCAGAGTTCTGCTATTGGCAGGGCGATAATTATTCCAACTTATTAAATCATTTAAAGGGAGCAAGCATGCGTAAATCAACCCTGCTGAAAGCCTTAGCGCCGACTTTGGTTCTGTTTTCCACTCAAGCAGCGGCTCTGCCGTTCCAATCAATCGACCCGCGCTCACTAGCAATGGGTGGGGTAGGGGTTGCCTCTGGTTCCAGTGCCAATGCCGCTTTTATGAACCCGGCCCTGTTGTCAGTAGCGGGGGAGGATGAGGATTTCAGTCTTGAGTTGCCTATTCTCGGTGCTCGCTTTTCTGACCCGGATAGCCTGCTGGATGAAATCGATACTTACCAGGATTCCAATCTGGAGGCCAACTTAACAACGGCTGTTAATGATTTTAATGCGGCATTTGCTGCTGCGAATGTTCCTTTAGCGATTACAGAAGCGGGTAATGTTGCAACTGCAACCAGGGCTGTGCAGACTCAGCTAATGAAAATTGATAACAAGCCTATTCAGGGTGAGGTCTTTGGCGGAATGGTGATTGGCATTCCGAGCAAGAAGGTTGGTGCTTCTTTAAATTTGGACGCTTACGTTGTTGCTGGTGGTGTGTTTGATTATACGACTGGTGCTGGAAGTGATGACGCGATGCTGCAAGGGATAATTACCGCTGCCGATGCTGTTGCGACTCTGTCGGATCCTACACAACTGTCAGGTGATAGCTTTGTTGCGGCCCAGGGTACAGGTACAGATGTGGTGTCTAATTTGACTTCGAATTTGGGGGTCCGTGGTGCTGTGATCTCTGAGGTTGGTCTGTCACTATCAAGAGAGGTCAATATTGGTGGTCATGATATAGCGGTTGGAGTTACGCCCAAGGTGGTCAAGGTGAAAACTTTTCATTATATTTTAGATGCTAACACTGCTGATCTTGATTCAGACAAGGGTACCAAGGAGTATAGTGACTTCAATATTGATGTCGGTTTGGCCAAGGATTACGGAAATGGCTGGAAGGCTGGGCTAGTGGTGAAAAATCTGATTGGCAAAGAATATGAAACCAGCCCGTTTGCTTCGCCAGGTCTTACTGTCACCCCTGCTACGATCAAGGTCGACCCTCAAGTACGCCTGGGTGTGTCGCATGCTAATGAGTGGTTGACGCTGGCAGCTGACCTAGATGTGACTGAAAATGAACCTGTGGGTTTTGAGTCTAAGACACAATATCTTGGTTTAGGAGCTGAGATGGATCTGCTTGACTGGGTGCAATTTCGTGCCGGTTACCGCCACAACCTGAGTGATTCTGATACTAGTATCCCGACAATCGGTTTTGGCTTTTCACCCTTTGGCGTACATATGGATTTGGCGCTTGCAGGCAACGGTGACGAGGTGGCAGC
>CAMYNQ010000122.1 GCA_947259785.1 uncultured Chromatiaceae bacterium
GGCATCGAGCTAACCCGCGGCGCCGTGGCGCAACCACTCAAGCCAAACAGAACCACGCCAGCAAGAAAAACACCCAGAACCTTTTGGCCCCGGGTGATTGACAAACACCAAGACATTATTGTTCTAACCGTTTAATCGTATCCAGTAAGGCACTGCTCTCGGGCGACTGTTGCAAGGCTTTGTGCCAGATATCGCGCGCAGCATCTTTATCGCCCTTAACCCACAAGACCTCACCCAGATGGGCAGCGACCTCAGAATCAGGACTCGCCTGCATCGCCTTTCTGAGATAAACCAGGGCCTCATCCAACTTACCTTGCCGATACAACACCCAGCCCATGCTATCCATAATATAAAAGCTTTCCGGCCTCAGCTCCATGGCGCGCTTTATGTAGGAATAGGCCTCATCCAGCCGATCAGTGCGATCAGCTAGGGTATAACCCAACGAATTCAGAGCATCGACATGATCCGGCTCACGCTCCAACACCGACAGCAAGTCACGTTCAAGCAGATCAATACGGCCCAACTTTTCAGCCACCATGGCCCGCGCATACAGCAACTCGGTATTTTCAGGCATATCCTTCAAGGCATGATCATAAACCGCCATCGCCTCATCAAAATGACCAACATCACGCAGAATCTCTCCTTCCGCCAAAAACAGTCGCAACTTCTGCCCCGGACTCCGCGCCTGGGCCGTATGCAAATGAGCGCGAGCAGCGTCAACATCGCCTTCACGAGCGTACAGCAGAGCACTGCGAATCTGGGCATTAAGATAGTATTCACCACGACTGACCGTGCTATACCAACTAATCGCACGGGAATAATTTTCGTTAATCTCTTCTATGCGACCAAGGTTAAAACCGGTCTCATCCAGCCGCACTGCCCGGTCATTCAGATTCAGAAAATATCCGCGCGCCTCATCGATCTGATCAATCCGCAAGGCCACCAGGCCGGCGGCAAATAAAATATCGTTATTTTCCGGATTAGCCTTCAACACCTTGCGAAACTGCTCCAACGCCTCTTCAGGCCGATCGACACCAACCAACATCCGGCCATAGGCAATGCGCAGCTCCATATCCTTGCCATTACGGCCAACAACCTGCCCCATATATTCCAACGCGGCCAATTCACGGTTACTCGCCTGCATCACCCCGGTACGCAAAATCACAGCCTGAGGCCAATCAGGCTTCTTCTGCAGCAAATCATCAACAGCCTGCTCAGCCTGATCCAACTTGCCAGCCCGCAACGCCAGTTGTGCATAGGCATATAAGCCAGCGTTATCATCAGGGTGTCGTTCGACAAAGCGCTGCATCACCTTCAACGCCCCGTCCCTGTCTTGCTCACGCCCCAACAAACGCATCATCATCAGCTGACGGGCCGCCTCATCCTCAGGCGACTGTTGCACCACCCGCTCCAGTGATTCTAGTGCGGCATCATAATCACCCGCCTTAAGCAGCAGAGTCGTTAATATTTGACTAGCACCTACGTTAGTTGGGTCAAGCTTGATCAGCAGCTTACCCATCTCCAGCGCCACCTGGTATTCACGTGCAAACACAGCAATTCGGGTGGCTCGCTCAACCAGGCGTGGGTCCTGAGTCTGCTTTGCCAGACGCGCATAATAAGCAACGGCAGTCGAATACTGAGCTCGCTGCAAGGCAACCTCGGCGACAAACAGATCATTAAGCAGTTCTGGCGTCAACTCGACATCAGGCAAAACCGGCCCCGTCGATAGCGACTGAACCGTCTCACCCCCCCCCGTCTGGACCGACTGAGGCACCGAAGCACAACCCGAAAGGATTGAAATCGCTAAAAAAGATCCAAAAAATAATTCAACAGGCTTCATCCTGCCCTCCATCACACGTCTCTCGACGGTGCTTGAAAAATCGTATACGACTAGTCTACCCCGTAGTCGAGCCAGCCCAAAACATTAACTCTAACCGCTTGCTATGCTTGCCATTCCGGCGCTTTTGCAGCAGAATCCCCGATCTATTTGATCCATTAATATGCAGTAAAGTTGCAATGAGTCTGCTCGCAGTCGGAATAAATCACAAAACAGCACCGGTCGACATCAGAGAGCGCGTCTCATTTGCCCCTGAACGTCTGGCCGATGCACTTCACCAACTGACCTCGACTAACAAGGTCAGTGAAGCCGCTATTCTGTCGACCTGCAACCGCACTGAACTGGTCTGCTGCAGCGATGAAATCGAAGGCAACACAGTTATCGACTGGTTTGAGCACTACCATGAGCTCAAAGCCGAAGAAGTCCGCCCCTATCTTTATGTCCACCCGGAACAAATGGCTGTACGCCACGTACTGCGCGTCGCCAGCGGCCTTGACTCATTAGTTTTGGGTGAACCTCAAATTTTAGGCCAGATCAAAGACGCCTACAGCAAGGCTGAACAAGCCGGCACCATTGGCAAGATGCTCAACAAACTGTTTCAACACACCTTCTCAGTGGCGAAACAGGTACGCACTGATACCGCCATCGGCTCCAGCCCGGTCTCAGTCGCCTTTGCCGCTGTCAGCCTGGCGAAGCAGATCTTCAGCAACATGGAAGAGCACACTGCCCTGCTGATCGGCGCTGGCGAAACCATTGAACTGGCTGCGCGCCACCTGCACACCAGCGGCATTGGCCGCATCATCATTGCCAACCGCACCGTCGAAAAGGCCCATGCGGTGGCAGAAGAGTTTGGCGGTTATGCCATCGCTCTGAGCGAAATCCCGGCCCACCTGGCCGAGGCCGACATAGTCATCTCCTCCACTGCCAGCCAGCTGCCGATATTGGGCAAGGGCGCGGTAGAAAGTGCCATCAAACAGCGTAAACACCGCCCCATACTAATGATCGACATCGCCGTACCTCGCGACATCGAGCCTGAAGTCGGCGAAATGGAAGATGTTTACCTCTATACCGTCGACGACCTCAAAGAAATCATCGAAGAAGGCCTGAAATCACGCCAAGAAGCGGCCGAACAGGCCGAAGAGATTATCGACACTCAGGTCAGCCATTTCATGGGCTGGCTGCAATCGCTGAATTCTGTCGACACCATTCGTCAGTTTCGCGATCACGCTACTGGCATCCGCGACGACGAGGTCGCCAAGGCCATGCAAATGCTCAGCAATGGCGCCAATGCCGAAAAGGTATTGCAAAAACTGGCCCACAATCTAACCAACAAATTTACCCACGCCCCCAGCACCCAGATGCGTCAAGCCGGTTTCGAAGGCCGCGACGAACTCCTGGAAGCTGCACGCCTGCTCTTTCAACTCAAAAATTCAGATAATTAAGCCATCGTGAAAGCATCCATACGCGCCAAACTGGAGAACCTCTCCGAACGGCTGCAGGAAATCGGCGCACTCCTGTCCGACCCTGACACCATCGCCGATCAAAACAAATTCCGCGCCCTGTCGCAGGAGTATGCCGAGCTTGACCCTGTCATCGCCTGCTTTAATAAACACCAGCAAGCCGAGGAAGACATCGAAACCTCGCAAGAGATGATGTCCGATCCGGATATGAAAGAGCTGGCCGAAGATGAATTCAAATCGGCCAAAGTGCTCCGCGACCAGCTGGAAAACGAGCTGCAGAAGCTACTGCTGCCGAAAGACCCCAACGACGACAAAAACATCTATCTCGAAATCCGCGCCGGCACTGGCGGCGACGAAGCGGCTATCTTCTCCGGCGACCTGTTCCGTATGTACTCACGCTATGCCGAGCAACAGGGCTGGCAGGTCGAAGTCATGAGCGAGAACGAAGGCGAACATGGCGGCTACAAAGAGATCATTTCACGCGTCATCGGCCGCAGCGCTTTCTCGAAGATGAAGTTCGAATCCGGCGCCCATCGAGTTCAGCGCGTGCCCGAGACTGAATCGCAAGGTCGCATCCACACTTCAGCCTGCACCGTCGCGGTTATGCCTGAGCCGGACGAACTGGAAAAAATCGACATCAACCCGTCCGATCTAAAAGTAGACACCTTCCGCGCCTCAGGTGCCGGCGGTCAGCACGTCAACAAAACCGACTCCGCCATCCGCCTGACCCATCTGCCCACAGGCATCGTGGTGGAGTGTCAGGACGAGCGTTCACAACACAAAAATCGTGCTCGCGCCATGTCGTTGCTGCAAGCCAAACTCAACTCGCAACAACAAGACAAGGCCGCCGCCGAACAGGCCAGCACCCGCCGCCAGCTGGTGGGCAGCGGTGACCGCTCCGAGCGCATCCGCACTTACAATTATCCACAGGGGCGAGTCACCGATCACCGCATCAACCTGACCCTGTACAAGTTGGATGACGTGATGACCGGCGGACTGGCACAGGTCATCGACCCACTCACCAGCGAGTACCAGGCTGACCAGTTGGCCTCCATGGGTGACGAGTAGCCTGGATGTAAGCAAAGTGAAATCCGGGATAAACACCACCACGTTGCCCCCTTTTCACCCCATCCAGGCCACATATTGAAAAATGAACATTGCCGCCGCTCTGCAACAAGCCAAACAACAGATTGACAAGCTCGATGCCGAGGCCCTGCTAGCCCATGCATTGGAAAAGGATCGCAGCTACTTCCGCGCTTGGCCCGAGCAAGAAATCGAGCACCAAGCACTCAAGCAGTTCCAGCAATTAGTCAAACGCAGGGCAGCAGGCGAACCGCTGGCCTACCTAACCGGCTGGCGCGAATTCTGGTCATTATTGCTACAGGTCAGCCCCGCCACCCTGATCCCTCGCCCGGACACCGAACTGCTAGTGGAACAGGCACTGAAAATAATTCCGACTGATGCCGACTGGCGCATCGCCGATCTCGGCACCGGCTCTGGCGCCATTGCCCTAGCCATTGCCAGCGAACGACCAAGCTGTCACGTGATTGCCACCGACATCAGCACTGAAGCCTTAGCCGTTGCCCAGGCCAACGCCCAGCGACTTAATATCAACAACATTGAATTCCGCCAAGGCAGTTGGCATGAGGCACTTCAGCAAGGCGAACAGTTTCAACTCATCGCCTCCAATCCACCCTACATCGACGCCGACGATAAACACCTGCAACACGACGGCCTGCCGCATGAACCACAAAATGCACTAACACCCGGAACAGACGGCCTGGCTGCCATTCGCATCATCGCCGCGCAAATGAGAACCCACCTCAGCACACCGAACCACCTACTGCTTGAACACGGCTATGATCAAGGCTCGCAAGTACGAGAAATTTTAGCCCAACAAGGCTACACTGCAATCATCACTCACACAGACCTGGGGGGTAACGAACGCATGACCCAGGCAACCCGATAACACAAAAACAATGAACACACTCAAACTCCCCAGACCGCTAGTCAACAACATCCTGACCCAGGCGCAACAATCACCTGAAAACGAAATCTGTGGCCTGATTGGCGGACAGAACCATAATGCCCAGCACTGCTACCCAATCGATAACACCGCAGCCGATCAACGCTGTCGTTACAAAATGGATCCCAAAGAACAGATCAACGCCATGCGGCAAATGCGCGAAAACAATGAAGAGTTAATCGCCATCTATCACTCACACCCGCATGCCCCGGCACAACCATCGGTGACCGACCTTAATGAAGCCGAATATCCAGAGGCCGCCTATTTGATAGTGTCACTTAACACAATAGGTGTTTTAGAAATGACAGCCTTTTGCATCAAAGACAAACAGGCCCATGAAATAACACTTGAACTGACTTAAGCCCTCGCTCATGGAAAACTCAGGCTACTTGCCGTCTTCCAAATAGCCCGATGATATATATCCAATAACGACCCCCATCACCGCGCGCCACTGCTGCTCAAGCTCAGGCGTGAATTCAGGATCAGATTCGGCCACCGCACCAAGCAGCGAGTCCAACCAATACTGGTACAACGCTGGTTTAATATTTAAATTGGCCTGACTATGGCTATGGCGCACCCGGTTCATCGCGTGTTTAGCCACCACATTATCTTGTGGATACAAGATTGCCATCGACAACGACATCTGCAAGACTTCCTTCTGTGTCTCCATATCCACATTGACAAACGCCTTGCCAACCTCGGGGCTTGAACTGACCAAGCGGTCATAAAACTTTCCCAGCAGCTCCTTATCACCCAGCGCCCGACCAAAACTCTGCTTGACCGTATCAATTTCCGCCTTATCCATACCTGCCCCTTCGTGGCCTATCATTTTCTATAGATACAACGTCGGCCTGACCAAGGTTTTGTTTAGATAAAAAGAAGGCCACGACAATCACAACATAATCAAAAAAGGCGTAGAGAATAAACCTCTGCGCCTTTTTCTTTAACAAACCACGCCGGCCCAGCCCCTTACCACATCAAATCATCCGGGATCTTATAGTCGGCATATGGATCATCTTCATCCAACTCTGGTTCGGCGGCATGTTCAGACATGATGACGCACTGCTCATCACGCTGTTTGATTTTTTCTGCCACAGGCACGGGCACCAACTCGTAACGCTCGCCCAATTTGACGATGGCCAGACGGCCTGAGGTGAGGGACTTGTGTACCTGCGCTGATACATGAATACGTTTGACCACGTTGGCATCAGTGAAGTTGTAAACAATATCACCATCACGCTCTTCAACACAGTTGCTTTCGATCAGTTGTTTAATCTGGGCGGCAATAGCCTTACGCTCTGCCTCCTCTTTAAGCTGCTGGTTAAACTGGCGGTCACGCTCGACCTTTTCGGCATGGGCCTTTTGCGCCAGCAACTTTGACTCGTCTACTTGGACAGCCGCACCCTTTTGGCTCTTCTTCTTTTTGTTTTTATATTGGCTGTGCTTGACCTTTTGCGCCTTGTTTTTGTCAACCAGGCCACTCTTTTTCAACTGGTCAAAAAGTGAATTTCCCATGATTTGTGCTCCGGGTGTTCTAAATGATAACGATGTAATAATTCACTAGGGTAAGGATTTTCGCACGGATGTCACGCCACTGCAGCGCGATGATTGCCGCCCACTTGGGCTACTTATCTCGTTAGACTCGTAGCGCCGATTTAATCGCCATCGGTATGAACCATGCGCCGTATGCGACGGACTAAAAAAAACACCGCGCCAACAACAATAGGAATAGCGATACCCGTTGCCAATTCTGTATCTAGCTTAAAACCTGCCGCCTTGATCGCTTTTAAGCCGTATGAGGTTAGCCCAAGCAGGTAGTAGCTGAGCACGACGATTGACAAACCTTCAACGGTTTCCTGTAAACGAAGCTGCAAATGGGCGCGCTTATCCATGGAGTGCAGCAGGTCACGACTCTGTTTTTCCATGGAGATTTCGACACGGGTACGCAGCAAAGATGAGGCACGCTCTACGCGAGTCGAGAGCGTTTCCAGTTTGTTGTTCACCAGCGTGCAGGTGCCCATGGCTGAGGTGAGGCGCTGCTCAATAAATTCTTTAATCATCTGCAAGCCCTGAATACGCTTTTCGCGTAACTCAGATACACGCAGATTAACAATATCGTAATACATAGACGAGGCATTGAAACGTTGACTACTCTTGGCCGAGATGCGCTCTATCTCTGCCGCCAGGAGAGTTAACTCATTCAACAGTCGTTGTTCATCCTCAATACACTCAAGTTTGATATTGGTTTCTGTCAAAGCCGCCAAACGCTCATCAAAGCGAGCCAATTGAGGAATATAACTACGCATCATTGGCACTGGCAACATGGCCAGCATACGATAGGTTTCGATCTCAAGCAGACGCCGCACCAAACGGCCTGCCTGGCGGCGACGCAATGCTACGTCATGAATCAGGATACGACCAAAACCATCGCTGTGAATCTGATTATCAGTCCAGACAACCGCATTACCCGCTGCCACCTCTGAACCGATCACGGTGTTCGATGCAAATAAAGCAGACAACTCTTTCAGCCCACGTCGTGGTCGCTGCTTGTTATCAAAGGCAATATGGGTGGCGACGATAATCTCACCGGGCAGTGTTTCCAACCATTCTTTGGGCACATGATTAATCGCTGGCTCAGCAAAGGGTATTTCGAAGGGTGCGCCATGAAAAAAAGTATAGGTGGAATATTCGGTATGGCGCTCCCAGGTCATCCGGTACATGCCCAGCGTTGCACTGAAATGATTGTTATGCAGTGTTGGTGGCGTTACACCATAACGTTCGCATAACTGGGCAATGCAACTGCGTTCTCGGCCAGCCAGATCATTATCACAAAGCAGCACCAGATGTGATATTTGTGTCGGCGCCTCCAGCAGCTCAACAGCACCAGCATGTAATTCATTGTGTAGTTTAAAACGCTGATCGTGCTCAGCAAGCCCCAACAGCTTATTTTTTAAGGGGGCAGCAGCTTCAGCCAAAGACTGAGATACTGTTATTTCATTGCTCATCTGTGCTTGTGTTTCCTTCAGCCATCAATGTCAGCAGTATTTTATCATTAGCAGACTACATGCGAATGACAGTCCAAACGAAAACAAAAAATTCTAGCCTTGCAGCTTGGCCTTTAACAACTGATTCACCTGAGCAGGATTGGCCTTGCCTTGCGAGGCCTTCATGACCTGACCGACAAAGAAACCCAATACCTTTTCATTACCACCACGGTATTGCTCTCACTGTGCCTGGTTA
>CAMYNQ010000123.1 GCA_947259785.1 uncultured Chromatiaceae bacterium
CCGGAACGGCCACGCAACTGGTTATCAACACGACGGGACTCATGTCGTTCGGTGCCAATTATATGCAAACCGCCAGCTGCCAGGACTTGATCATGTCGTTCCTGCCATTCTGAACGAATTCGCTGAACAGCAACCTCATCATTTGGACCCACACCATCAAGGTCTGCCTCAAGACTTCCACCCAGCACAATATCAGTACCACGACCGGCCATATTGGTGGCAATGGTCACTGCACCGGCACGACCTGCCTGAGCGACAATCTCAGCCTCACGGGCATGCTGTTTAGCATTCAGAACTTCATGTGTGATGCCGCCCTTTTTCAGAAAATCCGACAACAACTCAGACACTTCAATTGAGGTCGTACCAACCAGCACAGGCTGACCACGGCCATTACAGTCCTTAATATCTTCAAGTATGGCTTTAAATTTATCTTGCTGATTCAAGTAAACCAGGTCGCCCATGTCTTTGCGGGCCATCGCTTTGTTCGGCGGAATGACCAATACCTCTAGACTATAGATTTCCTGAAATTCATAGGCCTCAGTGTCCGCTGTGCCTGTCATTCCTGACAACTTATTGTAGAGACGGAAGTAGTTCTGAAAAGTAATTGAGGCAAGCGTCTGACTCTCACTCTGCACCTTCACCCCTTCTTTGGCTTCAACAGCCTGGTGAAGACCTTCAGACCAACGTCGCCCCGGCATAGTACGACCAGTAAACTCATCGACAATAACAATTTCGCCATTCTGAATGATGTAGTCCACATCTTTTTGGAACAAAGCATGGGCACGCAACGCGGCATTCATATGGTGCATTAATGCAATGTTGGAAGCATCGTAAAGGCTCTCACCTTCTTGCAACAACCCATTTTCCACCAGCATATCTTCAAGCTTTTGATGCCCAGCCTCTGTCAAAAAGACCTGTTTCGCCTTTTCATCAACCGTATAATCACCATCACCCTCAGCGCCGTCCTCACCCTCTACCTGCTGCCTTTCTAACCTGGGAATCAGCTTGTTCATTTTACCGTAGAGATCTGAATTATCATCAGTTGGACCGGAGATAATCAGCGGCGTACGCGCCTCATCAATAAGAATCGAATCAACCTCATCGACCACAGCGAAATTTAATTCACGCTGCATCTTGTCATCAGCACGGAAGGCCATATTGTCGCGCAGGTAGTCAAAACCAAATTCATTATTGGTGCCATAAGTAATATCTGCAGCATAGGCTGCCCGCTTTTCCTCAGGGTCTTGGCCCGAAAGAATAACCCCGACAGTAAGCCCCAAAAAGGTATATAGCTGCCCCATCCAATCGGCATCACGTCGCGCTAGATAGTCATTTACGGTAACCACATGCACCCCCTTACCTTCAAGGGCATTCAGGTAGACCGCCAGAGTCGCCACCAAGGTTTTACCTTCACCGGTACGCATCTCGGCAATCTTGCCATCATTTAGCACCATGGCACCTACCATCTGCACATCATAGTGACGCATATTTAAGGCGCGCTTGCCTCCTTCACGAACCACAGCGAAGGCCTCAGGGAGTATTGACTCTAAGGTAGCGCCATCTGCCAGGCGCTGACGAAACTCAAGCGTTTTAGCCCTGAGCTCATCGTCTGATAGCGCGGCAAAGGCCTCTTCCTGTGAAGTGATCTGAGCAGCAAGCTTATGCATCTTCTTCAGCACCCGTTCGTTGCGGCTGCCAAAGACTTTTTTCAATAAATTAGTAACCATTGGTCTTTAGAATTCTTCGCTAGAAAACACATTTACGCTGGATTGCGCATAGAAGGACGATCATAAAGCAAATCGTCTCATTTATAAAACAAAGTAGGTATATATCAGGAGGGAAATACGATTCTAACGACGAGCGGTACGAACATACTTGACTGGATCTACAACCCGGCCATGACGCAGCACCTCAAAGTGGACGTGGGGACCAGTTGAACGGCCACTTGACCCCATTAGGCCAAGAGACTGGCCTTTTTTGACTGTATCGCCCACCGCAACAAGGTTTTCACTATTATGAGCGTAGCGGGTCACATAGCCATTGCCATGATTGACTTCCACCATCGTGCCGTAACCATAACGGTCACCCGACCAGGTCACCACACCGGCCGCTACAGCCAGGATTTTGGTGCCCAGCTTACCAGCAATATCTACACCATTATGCTTGGCTGGACGACCTGTAAATGGATCTGTCCGTGTACCAAAAAATGATGACAACCAACCCTTCTCCGCAGGAAACCCCGCAGGAAACACCTCATCCTCAAGGTTTTTTGACATTAACAGTGACTCTAACACCGCCAACTGCTGCTCACGGTCATCCAGCTGCGTACTCAAACCTGCGAATGAAACCATAAAATCGTTTAGCTCAGCCTCGGGCAAGCCATCAGCCGCCACTGCAGGACCACCTTGAGCAGGAGCACTTTGAAAGTCAAACTCACCTTTTTCAAGATCAGCCATCTCAGTCAAGCGCTCACCAAGCGCATCAAGCCTCACCACGCGTGACTGCAATTCCGCCAATCGCAAGGTTAGGGCATTGATGTTCTCCTGCGCCCCTTGCTTTGCACCCTCAATATCCTGACGCTGTAATTCCAGCTCAGCACGCAGACTTGCAGCCAAACGCTCCTTTTGTACCACGGCGTCGTTAACACCCATTGAATAACCAACAAACACAGCAACAACAGGTACTAACAAGACCATTACCGATAAACTAAATAAGACTGAACGACGACTAAAACGCCGCGTTGCGCCTTTTGAGTTTTTAGGTAGTAGAATAATAGCCATACTTAATTTAGCACCTACATCGATCCATGAGTCACTGTTCAGCCGGGAATTAACGTGAAAACACCGACCCCACTAAAAAAAATCCTCAATTCCAAGCCCAATACACAGCGCCTTATACAACAGGTCAATACCCTGAAAAGACTAAACCACCGCCTTAGCGGAATTTTACCTACCCCCATCGCACAGCACTATAAAATAGCAACCATCGAGCAGGGATCACTCACTATATTATGCTCATCGTCCGCATGGGCAACGCGCTTACGATTACAACAAGCCAAAATTATCAAAGGTTTTCGAGATCTTCAGATCCATTCACTGACCATCCAGATCACACCAATCAAAGCTGACAACGACATAAACGAGCCCATAAAACCTACGATTGTGATGTCACAACAGACATCTAAGCTATTGATTGAATTATCAGAAACAACATCAGACCTAAAACTAAAACAGGCACTTCAGCGTCTCTCTCAGCGCGCCAAAAATACCTCTTAGCTGGCCCACCCATTATTGTTATCGGCCAGCAAGGGAACTAGCTTAACGCCAACCTTACTAGTTTAATTGAAAACTGCGATGGAAATCTAAAATCTATTTGTGTTATGTCGCCAATAGAGGCTGCATAAAGGAGATTGGTGCCTGCTCATCACCCTCAAATGTCACCAGCTCCCAAGCATCTTCCTGAGCCATCAGAGTGCGAAGCAATTGATTATTCAAGGCATGGCCAGATTTATGGCCACTGAAAGCGCCAATCAGGCTACGGCCAAGCAGATAAAGGTCGCCGATTGCATCGAGAACCTTGTGTTTAACGAACTCATCTTCATAACGCAGTCCATCATCATTAAGAATACGATAATCATCAACAACTACCGCATTTTCCATGCTGCCACCCAGAGCCAGATTTTTAGCCCGCAGCGCCTCGATGTCACGCATAAACCCAAAGGTTCTCGCCCGACTAACCTCTTTGACAAACGAAGTCGTAGAAAAATCTATACTAGCTTCCTTGGAGCGACCGTGAAAGGCAGGATGATCAAAATCGATAGCAAAAGAGACTTTAAAACCCTCAAATGGTTCAAACTTCGCCCATTTATCTCCATCTTCAACTGTTACCGGGCGTTTTATGCGAATAAAGCGCTTCGGCGCATCCTGTTCTTCAACCCCGGCAGATTGCAGCAAAAATACAAATGGCCCAGCACTACCATCCATAATTGGTACTTCGGAGGCACTCAGATCGATACAGGCATTATCAATACCTAGCCCAGCCATAGCCGAAAGCAGGTGCTCAACCGTCGAAATACGTACCCCATCCTGAACCAGAGTCGTCGATAAACGCGTATCACCAACATTTTCTGCCCGAGCGGCAATCTCAACAACAGGATCAAGGTCAACACGGCGAAACACAATTCCTGAATCAACCGGCGCAGGGCGAAGCGTCAGATAGATTTTTTCACCTGTATGCAAACCAACACCTGTGGCACGGATAACGTTTTTCAGGGTACGCTGCCTAATCATTTCTGACCATTTACTCCAATATTCTAGCTACAATAACCACCCCCCCACTTAGGGGTTGGCCATAATTGCGGCAAAGAATAGCATAAATCCGCCCCAACCGCGACGAGCCACAGGCCTGCCCCCCCGTGACCCAGGTCCAACTTATCAATCAGCCTGGCGACGCAGAAAAGCTGGAATATCCAAATAATCCAGGCTGGTATCTTCTGCTGTAGCCGCAGATTGAGCGCGCATGACTGTTGGACGATCCAAATCTTCGTATTTCGTTTCAGCAACTACGGGTTCACTACTCTGCTGACTGGGATAAACCAATTTAACAGGCGCATCAGCCACCACTGCCCGTGCCTGGCCCAGACCAGTTGCGACCACAGTGACACGCAGCTCATCAACCATATCAGGGTCAATGACAGTACCCACAACAACCGTTGCATCATCGGAAGCAAATTCTCTGATCGTGTTGCCCACCTCTTCAAATTCGCCTATCGACATATCCAGACCAGCCGTGACGTTTACCAGGATTCCTCGCGCACCAGCCAGATCAATATCTTCCAACAGAGGACTGGCAACAGCAGTCTCAGCAGCGATTCGAGCACGATCTTCACCACTAGCCTTGCCAGAACCCATCATCGCCATCCCCATTTCAGACATCACGGTACGGACATCAGCAAAGTCGACATTGATTAGTCCTGGACGGGTAATCAGCTCTGCAATCCCCTGTACCGCCCCAAGTAGAACATCATTGGCAGAGGCAAATGCCTGCAGCAAGGAAACATTCTTACCCAGCACGTGCAGCAACTTTTCATTTGGAATGGTAATCAATGAATCAACATGCTGAGACAGCTCTTCAATCCCGGCGTTGGCAATGCTATTACGTTTGTTACCTTCAAACGAAAAAGGACGCGTCACAACAGCCACTGTTAAAATGCCCAATTCCTTAGCAACCTGAGCGACAACAGGTGCAGCCCCCGTGCCTGTACCACCCCCCATGCCTGCAGTGATGAACAGCATATCAGCGCCATCAATCATCTCAACAATGCGTTCACGATCTTCCATCGCTGACTTACGACCAATCTCAGGATCAGCACCCGCTCCCAAACCCTTGGTAAAACTTGAACCCAGTTGCAACACAGTCTTGGCTGACGACTTTTTCAATGCCTGGGCATCAGTGTTGGCTGCAATAAAATCCACCCCGTCAATATTACCCGCCACCATATGCTCTACGGCGTTACCACCACCGCCTCCAACACCCAGCACCTTGATAACAGCGTTTTGCGTATAGGTATCCATTAACTCAAACATATCTAAAATCTCCTTAATTACCGATAAAAATAAAAATTTTTAAAAATTTCCCTTAAACCAATTCTTCATCCTGTCCCAAACACCTTTTGCACTCACCCCGGCTACAGAATCTCCGCCACGATCATTTCGATGTTGACTCCCAAACAACAACAAACCGACTCCCGTGGCATATATAGGGTTTCGCACCACATCCACTAAACCGGTGACGTACTGGGGCGAACCCAGCCGCACCGGCATATGGAAGATTTCTTCTGCTAACTCAATGACACCTTCCATTTTTGAACTACCACCCGTCATCACAATCCCGGCAGCAATCAAATTTTCAAAGCCACTGCGGCGCAGCTCAGCTTGAACCAGACTCAACAACTCTTCATAACGCGGCTCAACCACTTCAGCCAGCGTTTGACGCGCCAAACGACGTGGCGGACGTTCACCTACACTAGGTACTTCAATGGTTTCCTCGGGACTTGCCAGCTGAGTCAACGCACAAGCGTATTTAATCTTGATCTCTTCAGCGTGCTGCGTTGGTGTGCGCAGCGCCACAGCAATGTCATTAGTCACCTGATCGCCAGCAATCGGAATGACAGCGGTATGACTAATCGCACCATCAGTAAAGACAGCAATATCCGTGGTACCCCCACCAATATCCACCAGACAGACGCCCAGCTCTTTTTCATCATCAGTTAACACCGAGTAACTTGATGCCAGCTGCTCGAGAATGATGTCATCCACTTCCAGACCACAGCGGCGCACACACTTAATAATGTTCTGCGCAGCACTCACGGCTCCCGTCACCATATGCACTTTGGCCTCCAGCCTGACACCCGACATGCCTACCGGCTCGCGAATCCCTTCCTGCTGATCAATCACAAACTCTTGCGGCAGGATATGCAGGATTTTTTGATCTGCGGGAATCGCCACTGCACGCGCAGCATCGATCACCCGATCGACATCAGCAGGATTCACCTCGCTATCACGGATCGCGACGATACCGTGTGAATTGAGACTGCGAATATGACTGCCAGCAATCCCGGCATAAACCGAATGAATCTGGCAACCCGCCATCAACTCGGCCTCTTCAATCGCTCGCTGAATCGATTGCACGGTTGATTCAATATTAACCACCACACCCTTCTTCAAACCACGTGAAGGATGAGAACCGATACCAATGACCTCCATACCGCTTTCAACCGAAACCTCAGCAACAATCGCCACCACCTTTGAGGTGCCAATATCCAGACCAACAATCAAATTTTTTTCAGCCTTCTTTGACATCTAAATAACTCTCTCTTCAGTACTCATCAGCACTAAACTCGCCACTGCACGGCAAAGCCGTTGGTATAACGCATATCAATCCGCCTGACATTCTCAGCCGCAGCCAACAACGGCGAATAAAACTGCACAAAACGCTGCAGGCGCTTTTCCACATCACCGCGACCGAGCACAACAGTGACACCGTCATTCAACTCCAACTCCCAGGCTCGTCTTTGTGACAAAACAATACGCTTCATATTCAAACCAGCCTGCTCAAGCGACTGATTAAAAACACTGAACTGATGCGCCATGCTGGCAACACTATTGTCAGGACCATGTAACTCCACCATTCCAGTAGGAAAACTTTCTAGCGCAGGAGAAAACAACTCACCCCGCACATTGACCAAGGCCTGATCACGCCAACGCGCCAGTGCCACTTGCTCTTTAATAGTGACGTGCAAGGCGTCCGGCCAGACTCGACGCACCTCAACAGCATCCACCCATGGCAGAGCACTAACAGCGTCTGTTATTGCAACAACATCAACATTAAAAAAGCCACCATTAACCTGCGCACTGACAACCTCATGCAACTGTTCTTTTGTAATCTTTTCGAATGTCGCTTCAAGCTTCACCTGCTGCAAAGGCAAAGTCTGCGGATCCATCAACTTCAGCCACACAGCATAGGCGACAACGACCAACAACAATGTCATGCCAGCCTGAGTCATCAGACGCGGATTAAAACCCCAGTGCCAAAATTGAACACGGGGTTTTGGCTTCTCTTGAGTCAGGCGACGATTTTGCTTTTTCTTTGCGCTGGTTTTCTGCCATGGAAGCTTCATCAATCCACCCCCTTACCAAGGCTAGTTTCAAGCACTCGCCAGACAAGATTCTCAAAACTCAGACTCGCCGCCTGCGCTGCCATCGGCACCAGACTATGATCTGTCATGCCTGGCACGGTGTTTACTTCAAGCAGATAAAAGTCCCCCGCCCCATCCGCCATAAAGTCCACCCGCCCCCAACCATGAGCACCAACTAAATTAAATGCTTGCACTGCTAATTTTTGCAGCTGCGCTTCTTTATCCTCAGACAAACCGCAAGGACAGTGATAAACCGTGTCACTAGCTTGATACTTGGCTGCAAAGTCATAAAAGGCATTTGGCGTTTGCAACCGAATTGCAGGCAATGCCTCACCATTCAAGATGGCTACGGTGTATTCCGGACCCTCAATCCACTGCTCAACCAGCACACTGTCATCACTGCTAGCAGCCTCACGCACCGCATGAGCAAGCTGTGACGGATCGGCCACCTTGTTCATACCAATGCTTGAACCCTCACAGGCAGGTTTGACAATCAATGGCAAACCCAACACATCAACCAGCTCAGCAAAGTTGCTTGCCTCATCCGCTTCAGCATATATAGGCGTTGGCATTCCCGCCCCTTGCCACAACTGTTTACAACGCAGTTTGTCCATCCCCAAAGCAGAACCCAGCACACCACTACCTGTATAGGGCATGCCAATCGTTTCCAGGGCACCCTGCATTACGCCGTCTTCACCGCCGCGACCATGCAAGATGATGAAGGCACGATCAAACTCACCGGCCTGTAAGTCCATCAACACGTTGTCCGACACATCCA
>CAMYNQ010000124.1 GCA_947259785.1 uncultured Chromatiaceae bacterium
CCACCGGCAATGCGGATCTCGGCCTTGGGCAGCATGAAGCGGTAGGTGGCGATGGCGCGCAGGATTTCGTAGGGTTTCATCGGTGTCTGCTTGCCCATGGGGGTGCCGTCAACGGGGCTAAGAAAGTTTAGCGGTACTGACTCGACGTTTAGACCACGCAAGGTTTCAGCCATTTCAATGCGTTGATCCAACGATTCACCCATGCCGAGGATGCCGCCGGCACAGACGCGCAGACCGGCTTCTTGAGCGTTGACGATGGTGTCGATATTTTCCTGATAGGTGTGAGTGGTGCAGACCTGGTCGAAGAAGCTTTCGGCAGACTCCAGATTGTGGTGGTAGTTTTCCATGCCAATGCCTTTGAGCTTGGTGGCTGACTCTTTGGTCAGGGCACCAAGGCTGGCGCAGCGGCCGATGTCTGAGTCTGCATCCATGGCGGCGAAATATTCCTCCAGCTTTTCACCTTCCTTGTCGGAGCGCACGCCCCAGCCTTTGGAGACGACGCCGAAGTCACTGGCACCCCATTCGCGTGCCTGTTTGGCTTGGGCGACAAGGTCTTCGGCGGGGATGTAATCATAGGCTGGGGCAGTGGTCTTGTTGTGGCCGGATTGTGAGCAGAAGGAGCAGTTTTCCGAGCAGTTGCCGGAACGGACATTGGAGATGGCACAGACTTCAATCTGGTTGCCGCGGAAGCTCTTGCGGATGCGGTCGGCGCTGGCCATCAGCCATGGGGTGTAATCATCGTCGAGGTGAATCATCCAGCGGCCTTCTTCGGCGCTCATTTCGCCACCATTGAGGATGCGCTGGGTGATTTGGTCAATTTTGTTGTAGGTGGCGTTGTCCATTTCTGTTCCTTTTATCTATAGGCCCGTGCTAGGGTCAGAAGGTATGCGTCATGGGGGTGATGTTAATGGCTGGTCGGCTGCTGTCAACCGGAAAGTTTCACTGGGTTAACCTTTGGGTAAAAAATACTCACGAGTGGTTGTTGCCCAGCAGCTGCATATTATGTGGCCGGGCGGGGCAGCTGGGGCGGGATCTGTGCGCTGGTTGTGCCAGCGAATTGCCATATATTAAGGTGGCCTGTTGCGGTTGTGCGATTCCCTTGCCACAAGCAGGTGTTTGCGGTCAGTGTCAGCAAAAACCGCTTAGCTTTGATAGTGCCTGGGCGGCATTTGATTATCAGCCGCCAATCGATCATCTGATTCAATCTTTAAAATTTAACAGTAAGCTTTACAGTGCCCGTTTGCTGGGTGAGCTAATGGCTGAACGGCTTGCTGCGGCCGGATTGGCGATGCCTGAATTGTTGCTGCCGGTGCCGCTACATCCTTCACGGCTGCGCCAGCGGGGTTTTAATCAGGCACTGGAATTGGCGTGGCCGTTGGCGCGTGAGTTTGATCTGCCCTTGAAACCAGACCTTTGTCGACGTTTGCGGCCAACGACGGCGCAGACTGGCTTAGATGCCAAGGCGCGGCGTCGTAATTTGAAGGGGGTGTTTGAGGTGGTGGCGATGTCTGGCGTATCCCACGTTGCTATAGTCGATGACGTGATGACTACAGGTAGCACGGCAGAGATGTTGGCCAAGGCATTGAAACGTGCCGGTGTGGCGCGGGTTGATGTCTGGGTCTGTGCGCGGGCGGCGTTGCGTGGGCGGGCTTGATCGCCTGGAAACTGCGGCTGTTGTGGTCTAAATTTAGTCTATTGGAATATTACAAGTTCAGGAGCTTTAGGGTTTCTGAGTTCTGTTTGTGCCGTGATACCATAGCCTGCTGCAAATCTGCCCGGTTTTGATGGGTAGGTCGGATGGAATTAATCAGGGAGTTTGGCTATGAAATTGAGAGCGAGTGTTGCTGCGCTGTTGTGTGTGTTTGCCGCTGAGGCGGGGGCGCGTGAACTGGGTTTGAGTTTGAGTAATGACACGGCATTGCTGCGTTATGCTACTCCGATCAGCTATAGCGGAACAGGTCACACTGATGCTGATTTTGGTTTTATGTACACCGAGTCAGACAATGTGATGTTTCTCGCGGGCATTGAAATGATGGGTGAGGCTGGCAGTCATGCACCTGGGATGCACCTGGGTGTTGGCATTAAGGGCTATGGTGTTTCATTGGACAGTGGTGATGATGTTGGTAGTGTTGCCTTGGGTGTCAAGGGCTGGTTCGTGCCGCCTAAGGTAAATCGCATGGGCGTAGTTGCTCAGTTTTATTTTGGCCCCGATGTGACCACCTTTGGTGATGCAGAAAAATTTTGGGATTTTACTGGCCATGTCGAGTATGAAGTTCTGCCGGAGGCCGCTGTATTTGCCGGTTATCGCAATGTGCGGGCGAACCTGTCGCAGAACCGGGATGTGGATTTGGACAAGGGCTGGCATATTGGTTTGAGAATGACATTTTAATTCTGTTAAACAGGTTTTTTGGAGTAGGCGGTTAGAGAAATATGGGCGCAGCAGCGATCTCACATTATGTAAGTAATGTGGTGAGGTATGATCCTCAGGCTGCGCAACGGGCGCAGGATGCTGCTGCGGCACAGTCGCAGCAGCGCCAACAACACCAGCAACTCAAAGCCGTTCAGTCTGACAAGTCTTTTTTGCCGGTCGAGCAGACTCTGGAAGGCGAACTGCTCAACAAACAAGGTCAGCAACAGGGGCGGCAGTCCTCGGAGTTAAGTGAAGAAGAGTTTCTGGCTAGGCATCAGGAGCAACGCGCCCGTTCAACCGAGGGCTATCATTCCCAGACCGAACGTGCGCTGGCTGCCTATCAAACTAATGCGCTTTTAACCCACCCTGCTGACGTTGATCGCGTCGGTTTTCTGGATATTTACGTTTGAGTGTAAAAGCATCTGCCATGAAACCCATGGATACGGTGCGACTGGCGCAGTTGCTGCGCGGTCAGCGTTGGGCCTGTTTAGGGACGCAGGATAAAGAGCAGCCTTATGTTTCTTGGGTGGCCTTCGTTGCTGAGGCGGGATTTTCTGGGTTAGTGCTGCATCTCAGTCGCTTGGCTAAACACACACGTAATCTTGAGGCGGAGCCGCGGGTGTCGTTGGCGTTGAGCGAGCCAGACGATGGTCAGGGTGATCCACAGCAGCTGGCGCGCCTGACTCTGCAGGGGCGGATTGATGCAGTTGGTTGTGATGAACGGTGCTATGAGGAATTCAAGGCGCTTTATCTGGCCTGTCTGCCCGACGCTGAAATGATGTTCCAGTTCGCTGATTTTTCTCTTTACCGTTTTGTTCCCGAGTCCGGTCGCTATGTCGAGGGCTTTGCCAGCAGTCACGCTATCAATGCGGAAAAGCTGCGCGCTGCATCTGACGTTTAATTTCTTGCGAATGCCACTACTAACAAAAGTATAGCTATGGAATATGTTCATGTGGCTGCGGCCGTGATTTGTAATGATCAGGGCCAGGTGTTGATTGCCAAGCGTCCGTTGCACAAGCACCAGGGTGGTTTGTGGGAGTTTCCTGGTGGCAAGGTGGAAGCAGATGAGGCGGTTTTGGACGCCTTAAAACGCGAACTGCACGAAGAGCTCGGTATTGAAGTTGAGCAGGCTCGATCTTTGATTCGGGTGCATCATCACTATTCGGATAAATCCGTATTGTTGGATGTCTGGCGTGTCGATGGCTTTAGGGGTGAGCCGCACGGCCGTGAAGGTCAGCCGATTGAATGGTGTGCGGTTGATGCCCTGTCTGAAAGAGAATTCCCTGAAGCCAATCGGCCGATTATTGCTGCGGCAGAATTGCCTGACTGTTATCTGATCACGCCATCACCCGGTGTTGCTGATGAATATTTAGCTAATCTTGAAATAGCCTTGCAACAAGGTGTGCGGTTAGTACAGTTGCGCGCCAAGGGCATGGGCGAGGATGAATATATAGCGTTGGCAAAACAGGTGCTGGAACGTTGTCATGCGGTTGGTGCCAGGTTGTTGTTGAATGGTGAGCCAGAGTGGGTGGCTGAAGTCGGCGCCGATGGTGTTCAGCTTAGCAGTGGCAAGTTGCAGTCTTTGAGTCAACGGCCTTTGGGCAAAGAGTTGTTGGTGGGGGCTTCGTGTCACACTGAGGCGGAATTGCAGCAGGCCTTGAAGCTGGAGGTGGATTTTGCCTTGCTGTCACCTATCAAGTGGACCAAGAGTCATCCGGACACTGAACCCTTGGGTTGGGACGAGATGCGCAGATTGGTGGATGAAATACCGATTCCTGTGTATGCCTTGGGTGGTGTGAGTCGTGATGATTTGGATGATGCATTTGCTGCGGGTGCTCAGGGGATAGCGGCGATTCGCAGCCTTTGGCCTGGGGCGTAGAGTCGGGGGGGCGGGTTACGTTATCGCTTCATCCGGGCTACAAGTCAAACACGGGCTTAGTGCTTGTCGTCGTCAGGTTCCATTGGGCTGGGCAGTTCCTGACCGGGGATGCGGTGCGATTCACTGGCCCATTCGCCCAAATCAATCAGTTTGCAGCGTTCGCTACAGAAAGGTCGCCATTTCGATTCTTTGTTCCAAATAACATCTTTGTTGCAGGTGGGGCAGCTTACGCTGGTGATTTGCTTCATAGCATGCAGCAAGTGAGTTGAAAGGGGATGTTTTGATCAATCTGGCTTGGCCGTTCGCTGAAACTGGTCTGCATGAAACGTATGGTAAAACGATGTTTGCCGCCGCTGATTTCGGCAAAGCAGGGTGTGTCGCCAGCCAGAGTCACACGAATCATCTGACAGATACTATTCTGATCCAGTGATTTCTGGAAGAAACCGGCTTCTGCGATTTCATTAGTTGTCTGAGCACTGTCGCGGATTAGGCGCAGAATCAGGTTGACTGATTGCTTGATCGGCTCAAATGGCTCCATCCAGCTTTGCATATCTAGAATGCGTTTTTCTTCCGACTGCGATAACCAGAAATGATAGGCTGGCAGATCGAAGTCGCAAGTGCCGCCAGCGACATGGCTACGCTGTCTGATGCTGCTAAGGAATTCATTGTTGCGAATATCCATGTCTTGAGACTTGAGGTCGTGTAGGCGGTCGATCAGGATATCCATTTCATCCAGTACAGTTTCCAGTCTCTTGGCATCGACCTGAGGATTCTGTGCCAGCTTTTCCAGAAAAACGGCCTGACGCTCCAGTTCTTTCATTACTTCGGTTTTGAGGTCGGCACGGCTAAAGGTGCTGATGAGGTCGAACAGGCTATTGATGGCAGCTCGGTTATCCCAGTTGCCATGACGGTAGGTGTGGGCGCTGGCCTGTTCGAACAGAAATTCGAGCCGCAGTAGGGTGCGGATACGTTCGTTCAGAGGTTGTTCGTAGGTTATTTGTTTAGACACTGTTTGATGACGCCCATAAGATTCCACAGGTTGAGTTTGATATTTATGCTGCATGGCTGTGGCTGAACTTATTCACACTTTACGGTGGATGGGGCAATGTTTGTAAAGCGTAGTTTACCCGAACATTGCGGCCTGTAAACCGCTGGTTGCAGCAAATGTAATGAACTTGATTATTTTCCTTAGTAATTTTCCTGTTTCGCTATTTCTGTATAGCGGCGATTTAAATCAATAACTTGAGCACGTAGCTGATTTAGGTCTGAATCATTGTGGATGATGTCATCAGCCTGAGCGAGGCGTGCTTGCCGTTGCAACTGGGTGGTGAAAATTTCATCGATCTGATTGTCGTCCAGCTGATCGCGTTGTTTAATGCGTTGGCGGCGCAGTTCTTCAGGGGCATCAATGACCAGGATGCGGTCGACGAGCCCGGTTTGCCCAGCCTCTAGCAATAGTGGAATTGCGAAAATGCAATAGGGGCTGTTGAGCAGGCTGGCCTGGTGCAGCATTTCTTGTTGAATGAGTGGGTGGAGGATGGCCTCTAGTTGAGCACGTTTGTCAGGCTTACTGAAGACAATGCTTCTTAGTTTGCTGCGATCCAGCGCGCCATTGGCTGAGAGGACTTCGTCACTAAATGCTAAGCAGATTTGTTGCAGTGCTGGTTGGCCGGGTTCTACCAGCTGGCGCGAGACGATGTCGGCGTCGATGATCGGGACGCCGAGTTCGGCAAAAAGCTTGCTGACGGCAGACTTGCCGCTGCCAATGCCGCCGGTAAGGCCAATGATTAACATGTAGAGAGTGTGGCTTGTCGCGCTGTCTGTTTCAAATTCAGCTTAAACCGCTGAAACTCATGTAGGCATTGATTAGGTCGGTGCCCCAGTAAAGGGCTATCAGGCCGGCAATGGCCAGGTAAGGGCCAAAGGGGATAGGGATGCTGCGGTCGCGGCCGCGGATGACGATCATGCCGATGCCAATCACCGCGCCGACCAGCGATGACAACATAATGATGGCTGGCAAAACTTGCCAGCCCATCCAGGCGCCAAGCATAGCCAGCAGCTTAAAATCGCCATAACCCATGCCCTCTTTGCCTGTCAGTAGTTTAAAACCCCAATAGACCGACCAGAGTGACAGGTAACCAGCGATGGCGCCAATGACGGCCGAGCCAAGATTAGTGTAAACGCCAAACAGGTTGAGGCTTAGGCCGATCCAGAGGAGAGGTAGGGTGATGCTGTCTGGTAGAAGTTGATGATCGATGTCGATCATGGTCAGCGAGATCAGGCTCCAGGTCAGCAACAGTGCTCCAGCCGTTTCCCAGCTAAGGCCGAACTGCCAGGCAGCGAAGGCGGATAGTGCTGCAGTGACAGCCTCAATAACGGGGTAACGGACAGAGATATTAGCGCCACAGCCTGAGCAGTGACCTTTTAGAAACATATAGCTAATGATAGGGATGTTTTCCCAGGCGCGGATTTTGTGGCCACAATGGGGGCAGCGTGAATCAGGTTTTGCCAGGTTAAATGTTTCTGTTGGCTGGCTGGTTTCGTCCTGATTGTTTAGTTCGGCGCACTGCTGCCGCCACTGTCGCTCCATCATGATGGGCAGACGATGGATGACCACGTTCAGAAAACTGCCCACAGTGGCGCCAAACAGGGCGACGGCAGTGATAAAGAACGCCGGGCTGGCTTCAAGGTAGCTGAGAATAGTCATTCAGGGTTAGCGGCTTAAACGACCTCACCCATCTTGAAGATTGGCAGGTACATCGCTATGACCAGGCCGCCGATGATGACACCGAGGAAGGCCATGATCAGAGGTTCCATCAGGCTGCTGAGGGCATCCACGGCATTATCCACCTCTTCTTCATAGAAGTCCGCGACTTTGCCTAACATGGCGTCGATGGAGCCGGCTTCTTCACCGATAGCGACCAGTTGCACCACCATGTTGGGAAATAGGTTGGTTTGGCGCATGGCCTGTTGCAGTGAAATGCCGGTGGCGATTTCATCACGCATACGCAAGATGGCGTTTGAGTAGACGACATTACCGGCAGCTCCGGCCACGGTGGTCATTGCCTCGACCAAGGGGACGCCGGCGGCAAACATGGTGGACAGGGTGCGGGCAAAACGGGCGATGGCGGCCTTGTGCAGCAATGAACCAAAAATGGGAGCCTTGAGCACGGCCTTGTTTAGAAAATCACGAAATGCCTGGGACTTTCTTTTGGCTTGTTTGAAGGAATACAAAACCGCAAAAACGGTACCTATTACCACATACCAAGATTCGACCATAAAGTCTGACATGGCGACGACCATGAGGGTCATGGCCGGTAGGTCTGCACCAAAGCCCTCGAATAACGCAGCAAACTGGGGCACAACAAATGTTAATAGTATGGCGGTCACAACGAAAGCCGCGATAACAACGGAGGCAGGGTAGAACATGGCTTTCTTGATTTTGCCCTTGATAGCTTCCATTTTTTCTTTGTAGAGGGCAACCTTGTGCAGCATGGTTTCAAGAATACCGGCCTGCTCACCGGCATTGACTAAGTTGCAGTAAAGACCGTCAAACTGATCGGGATACTTTGATAGAGCCTCGGCAAATGAATTACCACCTTCGATATCATTCTTGATCTTGAGCAGCATTTCTTGCATGGAAGGGTTTTCATGGCCGCGGCCGACAATTTCAAACGATTGAACCAGGGGCACGCCAGAACTCATCATAGTCGCCATTTGGCGGCTGAATATCGCGATATCCTTGGGGGTGATGGCTTTCTTTTTCTCACCACTACCAAATAGAGGTTTAGGTTTCTTTTTAACCTTAAGCGGGTTTACGCCCTGGCGACGCAGCTCAGCTTTTGCCAGGGTAGGGGATGCGGCCATAACCTCGCCTTTGGAGCGGTTGCCGCGTTTATCCGTACCTTCCCAGAGAAAAGTATCGTGCTTGTTTACTGCTTTTTCCGCCATTTGTTACTCCGTGATTACCCGGTTCACTTCTTCCAAGGTGGTAACACCCTGGCGTGCTTTTTCTAACGCTGAATCATGTAGATCCGGGATGCCTTCCTTCTTGGCCTGGTCGGCAATATCGATAGCGTTACCACCTGACATGATGATTCTACCCATTTCTTCCGAAATTGGCATTACCTGATAAATGCCGACACGGCCCTTGTAGCCTTCGGTGCATTGTT
>CAMYNQ010000125.1 GCA_947259785.1 uncultured Chromatiaceae bacterium
TCTCAGTGTGGCATCAGTCTTTGTTTATTATATGGTGCGCATGTATGGCTCCAAATTTGGTGGTCGTCTTGATGAGGATCATTCTGATGAAGATCAGCAGCAAGATAAGACAGAAAAATAATTATCATGCTTAGATTGTTGGCAGTAATAATTGTTATGTTTGTTTCTGGTTGTGAGATGTCGCAGACGCAAACGAAAACCAAAATCAGTCTGCCCGAGCCTGATTCTGAAGGTGCGAAGATGGTGAAAGAGTTCTGTTCTGATTGTCATGCACCACCAAGCCCTCTAGTCCATACGGCTAAAGAGTGGCCGAATGTGATTTATCGCATGCAGGAACGGCGGCGGATGAAGGCCTATGAATTGATGGGTGAGCCTGAGCGAATCATTTTGTTGGAATATTTAGAAAAATTTGCAAAGAGTTAGATTATGCGTGGATTGATTGCCGGTTTGCTTGTAATACTGTTGTCGGCGTGTAGTGCGCCTGATCCTCGTTATCAAATTCCAACACAGGTCTGGAATGGTGTAGTGGTTGAGGTTCAGGTGATGCCTACACCAGTGCGGCCAGGGATGAATGAATTTCTGGTGTTGACCACGCTAGAGCGCGGTAAACCGGTGTTTGACCTAATTGTCTCCTTGCGTGCAGAGCAAAACAAAGCATGGCAGCAGATGATTCAGGACGGCCATAGTGGAGTTCACCGGCGTGCCTTATATTTGCCAGGCAATCCAGTTTTATATGTGCAGTTGCGTAAGAAGCGCAGCGATGAAGAGGCGGTGGTGCTGGAGTTTCCGCTCGTTTTCGAGACTGACTAGCCTTTATTGATCCGCTTGCTTAAGCGACCACTCTGTTGCCAACGCCGTAATAGCAGGATCATAGCGCCGCCGCGTTGTTCCTGGCAGTTGGGACAGGTCAGGTAACTCAGATAGAGTTCTTTGGGCATTCGCCCGGCATCCAGCAGTTCCGATTGCATTTCCCTTACACTGCTTTTGATACTACCGATATCTCCTTTGTGCAGTTTGCCGCGTAGCTGAAATGGGCTGGGCATGTGGGTGACGTGACGTGAAGGAGAGTCTCCTGACTTTAGGGGGCAGAGAATGTGGCCACGCATCCAGCCGGTCTTGGTCAGGGTAAAACCAGGCCAGAGTGGTTCCAGCTCCAGTTGAGTGATCAAATGACGTACCCGACCTAGATAGACCTCGTAGCCCATCGGCATATGCAGGAAGGTAGCGATGGGCAGTTCCAGCATGGCGCTGCCACCGAGATCTATATCCTTGTTATCCCAGTCTGGAAAGTGTTCCGGACAGCCGCACTCTAATGTCATTTGTTGTTGCGGGCCTTGATGATAGTCATGGCGCTATTGGCCAGAAACAACCACAGGCCGATGCCCATGATGGTGGCGGACAGGGCGCCAATTGGCACGTAAATGGCGTGCACTTCATTAACGAATTCAGCGCCTTTCTCGAGTAGCAAGGTGCCTTCCCAGTAGCCAAAGATCATCAAGCTGCCGTAAAAGCATGTAACGCCTAAAATGGTCATCCAGAAGGATGTATTTTCCAGTTTGCGTGACCATATATCGGTGCCAGTAAATTTTGGTAATAGATAGTAGGTGACCGCCATGGCTAGCATCATCACACCGCCGATCAGGTTTATATGGGCGTGGGCTAGTGGGTCGATCATGTGACCGGGTCCGCCATAGGGGCTGCCGATGCTGTCGAGCCAGGCGCGAATTGGCGGCAGCATCTGCAATACACCGTGGATGCTACCGATAAAAAAACAGGTGACTGATGCGGCGAGAAATTTGGTCAGGTGTTGATGTTTTGTTGCTGGCATGACTAACTCACTTGAACTTCTTTATGCGGGTCTGATTCTTAGGGGGTTTGATAGATTTTACATTAAAAAGCCCGGGAGGCCCGGGCTTTTTTGCTAATCCAAACTGAGTTTGGTTTAGTCAGGATTACGTCTGTCTGCGATGCTGCCATCAATGGCCATTTCGCTCATTGCGCCAGCAACAATTACAGTCAGACCAAAAAATATCGCGATTGGAATTAAAATATCCATAATTTTCCCCTCCCAAGTGAAAAATATTTAGTTTTGATAAAGCTTTCTACAAAGTGGTCGCTCGAGTCTAGAGTAATTTCTTAGCCCGTGCAAGACCCTGTTAATGTTTATAGGTATCTGCCTTACCATTGCCGCGCGGGTCGCTGGCGGCTTCAATTTGGTTGTTTGCTTTGTGCCATAAAATCGCCTGCATATTGCCGTATTGGCGATTGGTTGCCTTGAGTTGGTGGCCCAGAGATTCGAGCTCTGCTCGTTGTGCGGTTGTCAGTGCGGCAGCTTCAAACTGAATTGCATCGGGTAGGAACTGATGGTGAAAACGAGGCCGGCTAACCCAGTCTGCCGCGGTTTTGTTGGCGGCAAATTCCAATGCGCCCAGCAACACCATGGTGATGATGCGGCTGCCACCCGGCGTCCCGAGAATGGCAAGTCTGTCGTCGGTTTCGAGAAAGGTAGGGCTCATGCTTGAGAGTGGTCGTTTGCCCGGTGCGATGGCGTTGGCCTCGGCACCCACCAGTCCATAGGCGTTGGGCGCGCCGGGCTTGGCTGAGAAATCATCCATCTCGTTATTTAGCAGCACGCCAGTGCCTGCTGCTGTAAACGTAGCGCCAAAGGGATAGTTGATGCTGAGTGTGGCTGCGACACGATTGCCCTCTTGGTCGAGGACGGAGAAGTGGGTAGTGTCCTGGCCTGCACTGTTCTGCACTACCCCTGGCAGGTTACTGCTGGCGGTAGCGTGGTCAAGACGGATGCTATTGCGTAGTCCATCGGCATAAAAGGGGTGGGTTAGTTTGTCTGTTGGGATATCGACAAAATCAGGGTCGCCCAAGTATTCGGCGCGATCGCGATAGGCGCGCCGCATTGCTTCGACGATGGTGTGAATGCGTGTAGCTTCATCCATCTTATCGAGTTCAAATCCGGACAGGATGTTGAACATGGTTACCAGGGCAATGCCTCCGGACGAAGGTGGCGCCGCTGAGGTAATACGGATGCCATTATAGTTGCCGCGGATGGGTTGGCGCTCAAGTACTTGGTATTCATCCAAATCTTGCTGGCTCCAGATGCCGCCGCCTTGATGTACTCCCTTGATTAGTTTTTCAGCAACATCACCACTGTAGAAACCGGCTCGGCCATTGCTGGCGATCGCTGCCAATGTGTTGGCTAAGTCAGGCTGCTTGATGATGTGGCCAACAGCAGGGGCTTGATTGTTGTGGAGGAAGATAGTCGCTGTTTCCGAGTCTTTTTGCATCTGTTTAAGGCGGAAACCAACCAGCTTGCGATAACGCTCATCAACGGCAAAGCCATCACGGGCGGCTCGAATTGCCGGTGCCAGGCTTGTACTGAGTGGCAGGCGGCCATATTTTTCAGCGATGTGGACCAGTGCTGCTGGTTCGCCCGGGATGCCAGCGGCCAGTGCCCCATTCATAGAAAGGCCCTTGATGACAGCACCGTCGTCGTCCAGATACATATCGCGATGAGCTGCTAGTGGTGCCCGTTCACGACCGTCGACCATGGTTTGGAAGTTATCTTCGGCCCGATGCAGCAACCAGAAACCACCACCGCCGATGCCTGAACCGGCCGGTTCTACTACCGCCAAGGTGGCGCTAACGGCAACGGCAGCATCAAAGGCATTACCACCGGCCGCGAGGACTTCATGGCCGGCAGCGGTGGCGATGGGATGGGCACTAGCAATAGCGGAGACGGAGGGTGTCTTGAGCTGGGCTTGGGCTGAGCCAATAAACGCAAACAGCAGAACCAAAGGTCCTGCTGTTTGAATAAGAAGCTGTTTTAAGCAAATTCCGCTGGATTGAGAAAAACTGGACCTCATGGTGGTAGCGATTAGGAATCGGCCGTGATGATCTTGTACTTGTCCATCAACTGTTCCTGGGTCTCAACATTATTTTCGTCTTTAGGGATGCAGTCGACCGGACAGACTTCAACGCATTGTGGTTCGTCGTAATGGCCAACACACTCGGTGCATAGATTTGGATCAATCTCGTAGATTTCATCGCCCTGGGAAATGGCGTTGTTGGGGCATTCCGGTTCGCAGACATCGCAGTTGATGCATTCGTCGGTGATGATTAAAGACATAACTTGCTACCTTCTTAACTGTCTATGGTGAAAAATATTTTTGTTATTTTATCTTAAGTTTGTCCCTGAGGGCATTATGCACATCCTTATGGACAAAACCACCGACATCGCCACTCAGTCTGGCCACTTCCTTGACCAAGCTGGAAGAAATGTAGGTGTACTGTTCGGCCGGCATCAGAAACATGGTTTCCAGCTCCGGTGCCAGTTTGCGGTTCATGCCGGTGAGCTGAAATTCATATTCGAAATCAGACACCGCCCGCAGGCCGCGCAGAATGACTTGGGCATTTTTCTGTTGGGCAAAGTTCACCAGCAAAATGTCAAAGCCGCAGACCTCAACCCCGTCAATGCCGGCCAGCACGGTCTCGGCCAACCGGATGCGCTCATCCAGGGAAAAAGCCGGGTTTTTACCGCTATGGGCGGCGACCGCTACAATCACCTTGTCGAATAGTTTGCTGGCCCGTTGAATCAGGTCAGTGTGGCCATTAGTGATTGGATCAAAGGTGCCTGGATAGATTGCCGTTTTAGTCATCGCCGCGTTTTTGCCAATGGCCTAAAGGGCTGAATGATATCACGAGACTAAGTATTTCGCTGTGCCAGGTGATAACCGATTTCGCCGGCCTTTTTGCTATGTGTGAGCTGCCAATTATCCGGTAAATCCGGAGGGGAATTTTTGCTGGAATCTTCCAGATAGATATAGGCCTTGCCCTTCAGCCAGCCGTTCTGTTCCAGCAACTGGCAGCATTCTGCCAGGCAGGCAAGCTGATAGGGTGGGTCGAGAAAGACGATGTCAAAGGCAGTTGCTGTGCCGTTGAGGTAATTGAAGGCGTTACAGTTCTCAACACGTCCTGTCTGGCAGTTGAGGCTTTGCAGGTGCAGGCGGACCTGTTGTGCCGCGTTTCTATCCTGTTCCACCATTACCACCTCGGCGGCACCACGCGATAAGGCTTCCAGGCCAAGCGCGCCGCTACCGGCAAACAGGTCGAGGCAGCGGCGGCCGGGGATTTGCATTTGCAGCCAATTGAATAGGGTCTCACGCACCCGGTCTGAGGTGGGGCGCAGGCCTTCAACAGCAGGAAAGCTTAGCTTGCGACCACGCCATTCGCCGCCGATAATGCGCAGCTGGCCTTGCTTGCTTGTTTTGGCCAAATTACTCTTCGCCGCCGACCATGATGGTAACCATTTTGTCGCTCTGGACGTGACGTTTGAAGGCGTCCTTGATCTGCTCGATAGTGATGGCGTCGACCTTGGTCGTATAGGTATCGAGATAGTCCAGCGGCAGCTGGTAAAAACCGATCATAGCGATGCTTTCGATGATCTTGCTGTTGCTGTCGAGGTTGAGGGCAAAGCTGCCGATGATGTTTTTCTTGGCTGCCTCCAGTTCTTCAGCAGTTGGGCCGTTGGTCATGAATTCTTCCAGAGTCTGCATCAGGATCTTGAGTGCCTCATCGGCTTGGTCATTACGGGTCTGCAAACCAAGACGGAAGGGGCCGCGCTGGCGCATGGGGCTAAAGACGCTGTAGGTGCTGTAAGAGAGGCCGCGTTTTTCGCGGATCTCTTCACTCAGTCGCGAAACTAGGCCGCTGCCGCCGAGGATGTGGTTGCCGACAAACAGGGCAAAGCGATCTTCGTCGCCACGTTTGATCGCGGGTTGCCCAACCAGCAGGTGTGTCTGGCTGGAGGGAAACGCCTTTTTAATCCGTTCTGCTTGTTTGAGCGATGCGACCTCAGGGATGGCTTTGGCGGCTTCTCCGGCAGGTAGCTTGCCTAGCAGGATCTCGGCCAGTTGTTCGGCCTGTTGTCTGTCGACAGCGCCGACGATGGCGATGATGGCATTGCGACCAACGTAGTAATTTTGGTGGTGTTCGATCAGATGTTGACGTGTGATCTGCTGAACAGATTCCTCGGTGCCGGTGGCTTCATTGGCGTAGGGGTGGTCACCATACAGGGCGGCAAAAAAGGCCTCGCTGGCGATGGCACCGGGTGACTGCTTTTTACCCTGCAGGGCGATCAGCAGGCGCTTGCGTTCGCGTTCCAACGACTCTTCGGGAAAGCTGGGTTCGCTAATAAGTTTGCTTGCGGTGCTGACGGCCTTGTCGAGCAAATCAGCCTGGGTCAGGCTGCGTAGATTGATTACTGACATGTCACGGTGCGAGCTACTGCCGAATTGAGCACCAACCGCGGCAAAGGCATCGGCGATGGCATCGGCGCCCATTTCACCTGTGCCTTCTTCCAGTAGGCCGTTGGTCATCAGCGCGACACCAGGGATGTTATCTCTCGCTCCGGCGGCGTCGAAGATAATGCGGATATCCACCATCGGCAGTGCTGGGGCGGGCACGTAGTAGGCGCGGGCACCATTGCTGGTTTGCCAGTGCTGGATCTCGGGGCTGGCCTGGACGATAGCGGTGCCAAGCAGAAGTAAACCGCTGAGCAGAAGTTGAGTCAGTCGTGTGTAACAGTTATGCATTTTTTGAGAATCCTGTTGCTGTGTTTTTTATTATTAGTGGCGTGCGCTGGTGCCGGGACGGCGTGGCAGTTTGCCCTCGGCAGCAGCCATTGGCTGTGGTTCCAATATCGCCACGGTGAGACTGTCATCGATCAGATATTTTTTGGCCACTTTTTGTACCTGCTCGGCAGTCACCTGTTGAATGCGTTCGGCGTACTGGTCGCTGAGGCGCCAGTCTAGTCCCACCGTTTCAAGCTGACCTATCTTCATGGCCTGGTAAAAAACTGAATCAAGCTGATAGACATCTGCGGCAATGACCTGAGCCTTGATGCGGGCCAGTTCGTCGGCGCTGACAGGGTTACTTTTAATTAGCTCGATCTGATCGCGGATGGCCTGTTCTAGCTCGGCCGTGGTGTGGCCCTGGGCTGGGTTGCCATCAAATAGGAATAGGGTGTCGAGGCGCGAGAAGGGGCTGTAACCAGCACCAGCACCAGCGGCAATCTGCTGGCCGCGTACCAGGTTTTTGGCAAAACGGGCGCTGTTGCCGCCATCAAGCACGTTGGCAAGCACATCGAGAGCATAGGGTTCCCATTCTTCTTTTGCACCAGCGACCGAGGGAGCTTTGTAGCCCATCAATAGATAGGGTAACTCAGCCGGGGCCTTGACGGTGATGCGGCGCTGGCCCTTTTGCTCGGGCTCCTGCTGAGGCTTGGGCGGGGCAATGTGTTTAATCGGTTTGAGTGGCGCAAAATATTTTTTGGCCAACTGATAGACCTGTGCCGGGTCAACGTCACCAGCCACCACTAGCGAGGCGTTGTTGGGAGCGTACCAGATCTGATACCAGTCGCGAATGTCCTGGGCGGTCATGTTTTCCAAGTCGTTCATCCAGCCAATCACCGGGCGGCGATAGGGGCTGGTGGTGTAGGCGCTGGCGTTAAAGGCCTCAAAAGTGAGCGATTCGGGGTCATCCTCGGTACGCATACGCCGTTCCTCGATGACTACCTGAACCTCTTTGGCAAACTCTTCATCCACTACCTTCATGCCACGCATACGGTCGGCTTCCATGCGGATGCTGGTTTCGAGTTTGTCTTTGTGCAGGCGCTGGAAATAAGCGGTGTAGTCGCGGCTGGTGAAGGCGTTTTCCTTGCCGCCGTTTTCGGCGATGATGCGTGAGAATTCGCCCGGGCCGTATTTTCCGGTGCCCTTGAACATCATGTGTTCCAGTACATGAGAGACACCGGTGGTGCCGTTATTTTCGTAGCTGCTACCGACCTTGTACCAAACCATAGAGGCTACAACAGGGGCGCGGTGATCTTCTTTGACGAAGACCTTCATGCCATTGTCGAGTTGGTATTCGTGCACAACAACGGCTTCGCCATTGTTTGTGCTGTTAGTTTGCTTGTTGTCTTGTTGTAAGGTGGCGCAACCGCTCAATGCAAAACAGAACAGTGCGGTAAGTGTCAATCTGGTTTTCATTCTCTATTCCTTTAATACCCAGCTTGGAATTCAGTGTGATAGCATAGCCTATCTGAATCTGGCCTATGTTTCGACCACATTAGAAACAAAGAATTCACACAACAACACATCTTCTAGCCAAGAGGTTATATGTTTGGTTTTGGCAAAAAAAATAAGGGCGAGGCTGAACAGCCAGCGCCTGAAGTAGAGCAAAATACTGCAGCGCCTGTCGAAGTTCCTGTTGAGAACCTAGAGCAGCAAAAGCCCGAAAAAACCGGTTTTTTTGGCCGCCTCAAAGAACGTCTCAGCCGCACCAGTAGTAACATCAGT
>CAMYNQ010000126.1 GCA_947259785.1 uncultured Chromatiaceae bacterium
CGGCTTGAAATTAGATCTTGCAAGGCGGCGGCGCTATGTTCGGCATTGTATTCCTGGTAGGTGCCAATCGCAGCATTGATGATTAAAACGGCGAAGATAAAACCGGCATCGGACCACTCATTCAGTGCGATTGAAGTAATTGCCGCCAGCAGTAAAACGTAGATAAAGGGGCCTAAAAACTGGCGCAGAAAAACCGCCGTTAGGCCGGGTGGTTTTTGTTGTGGCAGGCTGTTGTAACCGTATTGCTGTAGCCGCAGCTTGGCCTCAGCCTGGCTCAAGCCGTGGATGGAGGTGTTTAGTTGGGCCAAAATGGCATCTTGGTTCAAGCCATGGGGATGAGGAATGGCAGGAACAATGGGGGTGATATTTGCTGGCTCAGCTGCGCGCATTATCATTCTGCTTGATTGCTGTTTTTCTATTATAGAAATATTTGTCGTGGCCGAAGAATTTATCTAACGAATTAACTAGGCAGCTGACTTGTGCCTCCGGTTAACTTGCCCCAATATTGAATATTGACTGCCTAGGTCTGAGTGGTGCATAAGCCCTTTCGGCGGATTCCGTAGGTTAACTGCCATGGTTGGTGCTCGAGTCACCAAGGCTGTGGTCATCTGTATGTCCACGCTCCAGCCAACGACATGACGTGAGTACAAATCAATCACCACGGCCAGATATACTTAGCCCTGTAGCGTCCAGATATAGGTTATATCCGTGATCCATACTTGATTCTGCGCGGCGGGATAAAACGCTCTATTGAGCAGGTTGTCAGCTACGGGCTGCTTGTGTTTACTATCGGTGGTTAACACAAAACGTTTCTTTCGTTTAACCACCAAACCTAGCTTTCTCATCAGGCTCCGCACCCGATAACGGTCAATATCAAAGCCTTCTTTGCGTAGTTGTTTCATCATCTGGTGGTTGCCCAAACTCTGTTGGGTGGTTTATCTCCCTTAACGAGGTGTCCGGTAGGATTAGACCAGAACAAACACCTACCAGCAGTTTTAAATTACTTACTTAGGCGGCAGTCTGACTATGGTCAGCCAGAAGTCTTCGATGTTGCGCACAATCTTACTAAATTGATCCAGATCTACCGGCTTGTTGACATAGCAGTTGGCGTGGAGGTCATAACTATTAATAATATCCTCCTCGGCCTGTGAAGTAGTCATTACCACCACTGGGATACGCTTAAGGCTTTCATCCATTTTCAGTTCTTCAAGCACTTCCCGGCCATCCTTCTTCGGCAGGTTGAGGTCAAGCAAGATGAGGTCCGGGCGGGGAGCATCGCTATAATTGCCCTGTTTGAGCAAAAACTCCATCGCCGCCACGCCATCCATGACTACATGCAGTTCATGATGAACCTTGGCCTCTTTGAGTGCCTCTTGGGTTAAGCGCACATCGGCGGGATTATCCTCTACCAGTAGAATGGAAAAGACCTGACTGCCTGCCCGATGGACCATGTTTGAACTCCCGTTATTTCCTAGTATTTCAGTAAAGATTTATCGGGGAATGGTAAAGAAAAATGTGGTGCCATGTCCAGGGCTTGATTTCAGCCAGATTCGCCCTTGATGACGCTCGACAATCTTTTTACAAATGGCTAGGCCTATTCCCGTCCCTGGATATTCTTGTTTGGTATGGAGTCGTTGAAACACGGCGAAGATACGTTCGGCATACTGCTCATCCATGCCAATGCCGTTATCTTTTACGGCAAAGACATATTCGTCTGCCGTCTCTTCTACCGTCACATGTACCTGTGAAGCTGCATCAGCATGAAACTTGATCGCATTGCTGATCAGGTTCTGAAACAACTGTTCTATCTGCAATTCATCGGCCATCAAGGTGGGCAAGGGGGCGACACTGATTTGGACTGCATGCTCCTCGATAGCGATGCGCAGATTGCTCTGCACTCGCGCTAATACCTCGTTGAAATCCGTGGACTGGTGCTCACGCTCCTTGGTGGTCACCCGGGAGTATGCCAGCAAGTCGTTGATCAAATCTTGCATCCGGGAGGCAGCGTCGACAATATAGTCGATGAATTCGTCGGCATCAGCATCCAGCTGGCCTTTGTATCGGCGCGACAGTAACTGCGAAAAACTGGCAATCACGCGTAAGGGCTCTTGCAGGTCGTGTGAGGCAACATAGGCAAACTGCTGCAGTTCGCTGTTAGAGCGCTCCAGGTCTTGCGCATGCTGTTCAAGGGTCTGTTGAATTTTTTGGTGCTCGCTGACGTCACGGATGGCACAGGTAACCAACATCTCATCACCGACTTGGATGGGACTCAAGCTGATTTCGACCGGTATTTCATGTCCGTCCTTATGTTGTGCAGCAAGCTCCATACCCCCACCCATAAAACGGGTTTGCGGTTGATCCACATATTTCATCCGCAGGCCTACGTGACCGCTACGAAATCGCTCTGGCATTAGGAGCTCAACCGGCTTGCCGATCAACTCTTGCCGTCGATAACCCAACATCCGCTCTATCATTTGGTTGACCAGCACGATCTCACCATCGACATTGGAGACCAGTATGGCATCGGGGGTTGCATCCAATAGGTTCCGGAAGGTGTCTTCAATCTGCAATAACGGTTTCATGTACTCTTAATGTTTGGTCTGTGGAGTGGGGAGTCTATTTACTTTTACGATAACGGTACAGCTTATCATGCGGCTATAGCTGCTAAAATAGCTGCCGATATAGCCGGTTTGAAATGCAAATATCTCAACAAGACCAATACTGGTGGAGCTTAGGGGGGATTAGCTGAAATTATGACTGACTGTGTAGGTATCCCCCCGAAAAAAGACTGGCCATATCTGCCGTTATTTCCAGGCATCTATTGAGCTAAGTCGCCACGAAGCAGGAATTGATCACTCTTTAGCAAACCATGCCCGCAGCAATAGCTTGTCTTGGCTGCGGGTTGTCGAGAAACATCTCTTTAAGCACAGTTATCACATCAGAACCTTTAAATCTAAACATCAGGCCCATGCCGTTATCGTTGCTATAAACCACTGTCGCCGACAGCTTTACCTCGTCAAAGCCATCAGCGCTGATGAGCGCTACTTCCAGGCAACTATTTCGACGATAAGACAGCGGACCGGTCTTAATAAACATTCCATCACTGCTTATGTCGCTGGCTTTACAACGCGTAACCGGCAAGCCATTGCGATAGACCATGACATCCATATTCACTTCTTTTCTGCTCGCCCAACGATGATCCATATCTCCCCCTCAGATGCAATTAATGTGAGTTAAGTCCAACCTTCTCAATACCAGAGATATTTAATCAAACTTAATACTTGGATATCATTGGGTTTATTACGTAAGTAAAACTACGTACTCAAAATCGCTAGTGAAATCATACAGACACAAGAGAGCAATCGAAAAAGGAATGTCCTGACCAAACCTTTCAGTGCATTATTGGCCTAAATTACCGAGAAAACAGCGTGGGAACCAGCCCGGATATTCAGCCTTTGTCGCGACAGGGTGTGGCCAAAAGGGATATACGAACAATATCCGCCAGGGATTTCGCACCTAATTTCTCCATGATCCGGGCGCGATGGACCTCTACCGTCCTGGCACTGATATCAAGGTCAGCACCTATCATTTTATTTGGCTTTCCATCGGCAAGACATTCAAACACCTCGCGTTCCCGTTGTGTCAATTGCGCCAGCCTTTGCGCCTGTGCCTGAATGCCTTTGGCCTCGGTCCGTCGTTGCAGGCAAGCATTAATGCTTGCCAACAGGGCCTCAGCATCAAACGGTTTTTCGATAAAATCGACGGCACCCGCCTTCATGGCCTGTACCGCCATGTCAATATCACCATGGCCAGTCATAATAATAACCGGCAGCCTGTTGCCTTGCTCAGCCAGTAGCTGCTGCAACTCCAAACCACTCATCCCAGGCATACGCACATCCACCAGTAAACAACCTGCTTTCATGGGATCGTGCGTATCAAGAAATGCCTGTGCAGAAGGGTAGGTCTCGGCAGTCAGTGCTACGGATCTCATCAACATCTCCATCGAGTCGCGAATGGCGTCATCATCATCGATGATATATACAATTAGATCCTTATTCATTATCAACGCATTTTCCTTCTGCAGTTGGCAACATAAACCGAAAAACCGCCCCTTGCGGATAATTTGCCTCTACCCAGATCCGCCCGCCGTGCTCATCAATGATCGAGCGGCAGATAGACAGGCCTACCCCCATCCCCTGAGCCTTGGTGGTAAAAAAGGGCTCAAACACCTCTTGCATGGCCTGCTCAGACAAGCCCGGCCCGGTATCCTTCACCAACACCTCAATGCTGTCATCACTGGCCAATGATGTTTGTATAATCAGCAAGCGTTGCTGGTTCCCCTCTGCACACTCCTCCATGGCCTCGATGGCGTTGCGCATCAGGTTCAAGATAACCTGCTCGATTAGAACCTTGTTCACCATAATTGCTGGCAGACCGTCCGTTGGCTCCAGGCGTATTTCAACCTGGCGCGGGCGGGCCTCAACTTGCACCAAATTACCGACGACGGATACCAGCTCGTTGATACTTGAGCGTGAGCGCCCGGCGTCAGCCTTACGCACAAACTCGCGTAGGTTGCGGATAATCTCGCCCGAGCGCGCGGCCTGCTTCACCATGGCCTGAAACCCTTTCACCATGTCTTCAGGTGTCCACTGCGGAGAATCAAGCAAACGCAGACAGGCATTGCCATAGTTTTTGATCGCGGTGAGCGGCTGGTTAAGCTCATGGGCGATTTCGGTGGCCATTTCCCCCATATTACTCAGACGTGAAACATGAGCGAGCTCCAACATCCGCTGCTTTTCTTGCACCTCGGCCTGTTTGCGCGAACTGACATCTTTAATCAGGGCAAAAAAACCTTTCACCTCGCCTTGGGCATCGAAGTCTGGAATATAGGTAGCGTTGATATAACGTGAAGAACCATTTTTACCGGGCAGGACTTTCTCAAAATTCACAGATTCACCGGCCAGAACCCGCTTGATTCCGGGAAGCAGCTCCTGATAGGCCGCATTCCCCATAACGTCCCGGATGTGCTGCCCCCTGAGTTCTGCTTGGGGGAGCCCGAACCAATCTTCGTAGGCTTTATTATTGAAGCGATAAAGCTGTTCCGAATCCACATAGGCGATCAGTACCGGCAGGTTGTTGGTGATCAAACGCAGTTGCTGTTCACTCTCCCGCAGCGCTTGTTCCGCCTGTTTACGCTTAGCAATGTTACGGATATAGGTCAGGAAATGGAGGGGGGCGCCGTCCTTATCAACGACGATGGAGCAATTTAGATAGACCCAGATGATCTCACCATCCTTATGGATGTAACGTTTCTCCAAATCAAACGATTTGATTTCACCCAGAATCAGGCGCTGACATTGACTCCAGTCAGCGTCGAAGTCATCAGGATGGGTAATGTTCTTAAAATAACCTGCAAGCAGCTTTTCCTCTGAATAGCCCAGCAAGTCACATAGTGTGGGAGGGACTTTAAGCCAGCGACCATCAAGACCCACATGGGTAAGCATCACCAATGAAAACGCTTCTGTTCGTGCCAGCCTTTCTTTACTTTCCGTCAGCTCCTGCACGGCTCGCTGCCGTTCCGCGATTTCGCTCCTTAATTCGTCGTTAGTCTTTGCTAATTCCGCAGTCCGCTCCTCGACGCGCCTTTCGAGCTCATCCTTCGCCCGCTGGAGTTCACGCTCTATCCTGTGACGTTCGATGGCATAACGAATAGCACGGGGAAGCAGATAATCATCCCCTTGACCTTTAACCAGATAATCTTGGGCCCCGCATTTCACCGCCGCAAGTGCCTGCTCTTCATCAGCAAGACCACTCAAAACGACAATGGGGGTTTCTGGGGCGGCCGCACGAACCTGGTTAACCGTATCCAGGCCATGTGAATCGGGGAGAGAAAGATCGAGCAAGATAGCATCGAAGACAGGCCCCCCAAGCTTATGCAAAGCCTGGCTCAAACGCTCAACATGACTGACATCGAAACGGGCGCCCTTGGCATTTGCCAAGGCAATTTGCACTAGCCGTGCATCAGCAGAATTGTCTTCGACCAACAGGATTGTAATCATGCAAAACGTACGCTTTATATCACTTGAAACAGGCCATCTCGATATGACCGTTCACAAAATACAGGCGCAGATAAGATGCAGCAAGTAACTTATTTTTTATAAGTGAATATATTGACTTAAACAACAGGCAGGAAGAAGGCTTTAATTATAGTAATAAGTGGGGTCCGGCACAAACAGGAGTTCCAATATTGTCCTTACATTACAGTCTCTTCGGAACAGTCCCCAAACATTTTGTATATCTTGCAATCAGGCTTAAGTTTAAAAAGGTCAAGCTTACATTCCATACATTGCCCCGGAATATAACAAGTGGGTACATTACCCTCGGTCAGAGCAACAAACTTTTTTTGTTCGAACATCTCTCTATTCATATTTTACCCCACACAAGTTCCAGGCTTTGTTTGAATAACGGAATATTTGCAAATCACCTAAAACAACTCTCACAGGCCCTACTGTTATTTATGCCTCGACATGTAACACACATCGGTTACCTATCTTTTATTCTCAATTTCTAGTTAAAACATGACTGTTCGCAACAGCCTGGGAGACAGAGACTTCCTCGCCAGATCGGTCGGCTTCCGAGAAACCACCTGTTTCAGACTCTCTCTTCACATCCGTGGATAATTTGTTCATTGAATTGACTATATCTGCGAAGCCTGAATAATTGACTGAGTGATTCATGGCTCTTATCTCCTGTGGTTTAGTTCATTGTTTTAAGTTTGGCAGCCAGCAAAAATGGCTGTTTAGATTTGGTGTGGATGAAATCCACAACAAGCAAAAAGTAATTTCTGATTGTTCTTTTTAGGTGTTATTACCCTACTGATACAGCTGTGAAAACAGTAACCGAGGCGTGGGAAGAACACTATTAGGAAAACTACTTATCAGGAGGAAATTGGAAAAGAGAAAGGGCTGGTATCCTGGCTATCTTGCGACTTTGCTTTACTATACTAAATGGCTGCTCTGGGGAGACGACTATCGCTCATCATCCTAAGTTGAATGTCGCCTTTCAGCATTAACTCCTCTTCTAACTGAAACCGAAAATAGGCTGCCTAGGTTGGGCACAAGCCGGTCAATTGAAATCTGACACTATTACAACTCTTGTTTTCATGCAGCGCCGCCGAGATGGCAGCGCCGCATGGAAAACACCTACATCAAATTAAGAATCATCGTCATCATCTGAATCTGAACTGCTGCTGCCACAACCACTTTCGATTTCTATCTTGTTGGCGATCATAGTCGAAACATCTGACATCGGTCCCTTGGCTTCAATCACGGTGCCGACTATCAAGCAGCTGCTGTTGCCGTGTTCAATCCAGCTATTGCCGCTGTCGATGGTGACTGAATCACCGACATTGATGCCGCTGACATGTTCACGCTCATGCACTCTGATGGTTAGCTGGTTATTATTGACAGCGGTGATCTCACCTTCGATCTCGGCATAATCATCGACATGGTTGCTTGAATCATCATCGCCGTTGCTTGAATATCCTTCGATTTCAACTACCGCAGGACTAAAGCTGGTGCCATCCCAGCTGCCCTTGATTTCGACTTCCTGGCCGTTGGCCAGTTGATTCAGAGCGCCGTGGCTGAATGCCGCATTGCTTACATCGACGCTGATGCTGTTGGCGCTAGGCATGAAGTTGGCTTCGTGAATGTCGATGCTCAATACGCCGCCGTTGACTGACTCGATGGTTCCTTCAATTTCGTGAGTCAGGCTGATCGCGCTGTTGCCGATGTCTACTCTGGGAGCAGTAATGGTGAGTGTGCTGGCGTCGTAGTTGCCTGAAACACTGACACGCATGTTTACACTCATACCGCTGGTATCTGATCTCACCTCACCGGTTGCGGCGTTGATAACGCTGGCGCTGTTGTGCAATGTTACATTCAGATGACGGCCATCGCCGACCGGGTCAAGCACAAACTGAGTGCTGTTGGTGATGGATTCGACTTCACCGAAAATGGTGCTGATGGTCTGATCCAACGTGCTGGGATCTTTCTGTACCACCACCGGGTTGACGGTGTTGCTGGCTGCATCATAGGTAAACTGTTGCAGATCAAAGTCCAACGCTAGTGCGGTGGCCTGGTTGGCATCTACCTGTAATGCACCGTTGACGCTCAGGCTGTAGTTTGCATTGCCGCTTTGGTCAAAGTTCGCATTGGTGATAGCACCGCTCTGATCCACAAGCGCAATATCATTCGCCATAACGAGGTCGAATGAAACATAGTTGCCTGCTGCGATGGCTTGTGCATCCACCAAGGCGCCGATGTTTGCCAGTTGGCTCAGGTTGTATGTTTGGCCGCTGGCGTCTTCATAAA
>CAMYNQ010000127.1 GCA_947259785.1 uncultured Chromatiaceae bacterium
AACATCGAAATTGCCTCAATGAATCTGCAGCCAGCCACAGGCAACAAGCGGGCTCTGCTTGATAAACTGTTCATCACCACCTCTAATAACAGCACACCCGTCGTCGAAAATTTCGACAAGGTAGGCAAATATTTCGACTACGTAGATAATAGTTTTTTTGGCAATACAGCCGACTACACCAACCCCATTTTGCCTGCCGATCAAGGTGGCGCCTGTCAGATCAACAACACCATCATCATGACCGACGGTTATTACCGCGATGGCAGCGAAACCTTCAATTTAGCCAGTGTCGCCGCGCAATATTATGACGACGACCTGCATCCAGGCACTGCGCTCGAAGGCATTCAGCGCATGAATACCTACACCATTGCCTTTGGCGTTAATGGCACATTGGATCCGTTCGACACCATCACCCCCGGTGATGCCAGCGACACAGACCCAAACGCTACCGATTTTGTTGGCTGGCCTAATCCAACAGATTCAAACCTCACCAAAATCGATGACCTCTGGCATGCCGCTGTTAACGGCCACGGCCTATTTCTCAGTGCTGCCAGCTCTAACGAGCTGGCTGAATCACTGATGTCAGCGGTGGGCCATATTGTGGGCAGGACCCAAAGCGCCACTTCGGTGACCATGCCTGCGTTCCGCTCTTCAGATGATTCTTTGATCTTTTTCAGCAGCTTCAATCCGCTTGACTGGTCCGGCGAACTAATGGCCCGACGGATAGCAGCAGATGGCGGCCTTAGCGACGGCTGGGATGCAGCGACCCTGCTTGATGCCAACCCAAGCAATCGCACCATTCTCAGTTTCAATGGTGAGGAGGGTATTGCCTTTCAATGGGGCAGCACTGACAACTGTAGCAACTGCCTCAGCCCGGCAATGAAAGCGGAGATATCCGCGGGCAGGCCAGACATTAATAAAACCGACGGCACATCCACCCCTTATGGCCTCGAACTGGTGAAATACCTGCGCGGAGTGGGTTCCGACGAAATCACTTTCAGGGAACGCAGCTCTCTGCTTGGCGACATAGTCAACTCCAGCCCGGTTCATGTCGGCGCACCCGCCAGCAGCTACCCAGACACCGCCCCTTTTGGCGACAGCAGTCACCGCTATTTCAGCTTCTGGCGTGCCAAGAAAGACCGCACCCCGATCATCTATGTTGGCGCCAATGACGGCATGTTGCATGGCTTCAATGCCAACACCGGGGCTGAAGAACTGGCTTATGTGCCAAAGACATTCATGGCCAATCTTCATGAGCTTTCTGAACCGACTTATGGTGACACCATCCCACACCGCTTCTTTGTTGATGAAACCCCCACGGTTGCCGACGCCTTTTTTGCTCAGCACAGAACTGGTGACAAAAGTTGGAAGACCGTGTTGACAAGTGGCCTGGGCGCGGGCGGCAAAGGCCTGTTTGCACTGGACATCAGCAACCCGGCCAACTTCTCTGAATCCACTGCCAATGCGGAAAGCACTGTGTTATGGGAGTTTAACGCCGCAGATGAAGTTATTGACCTGAACAATGTGAGCACATTGGATGATTACTCCTATCTAGGTCACACCTTTGGCCAACCTGTCATTGGCTTGATGGAAAATGGCCGCTGGGCAGCGATTGTTGGCAATGGCTATAACTCGGATGCTGGCATCGCCGCCTTGTTCATCATCTATCTCGATGCCAACCCATCCGACATTAATGGTTGGGAAGAAGGCGAGGACTACATCAAGATCAGCACCACGGTTGGCGGCAATGCCAGCGACGCCGACAAGAACGGTCTTTCATCACCTACCGCTATCGACAGCAATGGTGATGGTTATGTCGATCGTGTTTATGCCGGTGACCTGAAAGGCAATATGTGGGCCTTTAGCCTGACGGGCAGCGTTGACGACTGGGACGTCGACTATACAAACAGCAGCAACACAAGCGTAAAACAGCCATTATTCCAGGCAAAAGATGCTGCCGGCGTAGCTCAGCCAATCACCGTCAAACCCAGCGTTATTCGTAACCCTGCGCACCCGAGCCTTAGCAACGTCAGCCCTAATCTGTTGGTATTGTTTGGTACTGGCCAATACCTGACTGATGACGACCTCAGTTACACCCAGCCCCAAAGCTTTTACGGTATCTGGGACAATGGAGAAGCCATTGAAATAGCTAGTGACGCTCCAAGAACCGACAAGCTGGTTGAGCAAATCATTACTCAGAACACAAGCACCGGACAAAATACGATTGAAGCGCGCATCACCTCAGAAACCGCAGTGCCTTATGGTGCAAGCGACACTAGCCAACGCTTCGGCTGGTATATTGACCTGGAAAAATTCGATGCCGACAGCGGTGAACGCGTTATCAGCGATGCCGTGGTCTTTAACGACATTGTCTTTTTCACCACCTTTATCCCTGACACTAATGCCTGTGGTTCTGGCGGTGATGGCTGGTTCATGTTTCTGAATGCCGCGAATGGCGGACACCCAGCAGAACCAATAATCAATATTAATAACGACTCTTTGGTCAATGAGGATGACACAGTCACCTTGGGCTCTTTCACCAACAAGGCACCATCAGGATTAAAGACAAACACACTTGCTAGCCCGACGCTGGATCTCAACGGTTACGTCCTGATCCATAATGACGACAGGGAAGAAGGCGTGTCAACAATAGACAAGATAGAAGCCAAGTTAGGGGGAGAGAAGAGCAACAAGCGTATCTCCTGGCGTGAGCTCCGGCCCGACTAAAAGATGAATCTATCTGTAAAACAAAAAAAGCGGCTTTAAAGCCGCTTTTTTATTAACCAATCAATAATGAAATAGGATTAGTGTTTTTTATTTCAGTTCTTTGGGCATGGAGAAAACAATATTCTCTTCCTTGCCGCTAAGCTGTTCGACCTTGCCTATCCCCCACTCTTCCAGCTGGGCAACTACCTCATTAACCAACACTTCGGGCGCTGAAGCGCCGGCGGTGACACCGACACTGGCGATACCTTCCAACCAGCTTGACTGAATCTCAGCAGCGTTATCGATTAGGTAGGCCTTGCTGCCCGACTTCTCGGCAATCTCACGCAGGCGATTTGAATTGGAACTGTTCGGCGACCCCACCACCAAAATCAAATCACTCTGCCCAGCCAGATCTTTAACTGCATCCTGGCGATTCTGAGTCGCATAACAGATATCATCATTACGTGGTCCGACAATCTCGGGAAAACGTTGTTTCAAAGCATCAATCACCGAACGGGTATCATCAACTGAAAGCGTGGTCTGGGTAACAAAACCAAGTTTGCTAAGATCCTTCACCTCAAGTGTTGCAACATCCGCCGGCGTTTCCACCAAATGAATGCCGCCTGGTTCACCGTCGTATTGCCCCAGGGTACCCTCGACTTCAGGATGACCGGCATGACCGATCAACACCACCTCATAAGCATCACGGGCAAAACGGGCCACTTGCAGATGCACTTTGGTAACCAGCGGGCAGGTCGCATCAAACACCTTCAGGCCGCGGTGTTTGGCCTCATCCCAAACGGCCTGCGATACACCATGGGCGCTAAAAATGACCGTAGCATCGGCCGGCACCTGATCCAGCTCTTCGACAAACACCGCACCACGTTCTCTCAGACCATCAACCACAAATTTATTGTGCACCACTTCATGACGAACATAGATTGGCGCGCCAAACAGCTCCAGGGCGCGTTCGACGATACCGATGGCACGATCGACCCCGGCACAAAAACCACGTGGATTGGCAAGTAAAACAGACATAACTATTTCCTTAAGATTGCGCCTTGTTGCGCCCTCTAAAACTATCAATCACCAGCATTACCGCCCCCAGCGTAATCGCTGAATCGGCAATATTGAATGCCGGCCAATGACATGACACAGCACCACCACCAAACAACTTGCCAAAAAATGGCAGGCAGTCATTGGCGAGATAAAAGACGTCGATAAAGTCGACCACATAACCGAGATAGATCCGGTCAACCACGTTGCCGACAGCACCGCCCAAGATCAAGGACAGAGCAATCGCCAAACTCACTTCAGAGCGGTCAAGCTTTCTCAGCCAATGAATGATGTAGCCCGACACCAAGATGGCCAGGGTGATAAAAAACCAACGTTGCCAGCCACCAGAACTGGCGAGAAAACTAAACGCTGCGCCTGGGTTATACGACAGGGTAAAGTTCAGCCCGGTAAAGATCTCGACCTGCTGGTGCAGATCCAAGACACCATTGGCCCACAGCTTGGTCGCTTGATCGAGCACAACGACCAATACTGATAGCCACAACCATCGCAACATACACAGATCCTGATTAGGCAAACTGGCGCACCTCACCGGCACCTGAAACATTGTCGACACAACGGCCACACAACTCCGGGTGTTCGGCATTAGCACCGACATCTTCACGATGATGCCAACAACGCACACACTTAGTATGTGCTGATGCTGCTACGGCAATCCATAGTTCGTCATTGGATTCGAGCGTATGATGTGATGCCTGTTCCGGCACGACGGTAGTGCCGTGTACACGCGCTGCTGAAGTAATCAGAACAAAGCGCAGTTCATCACCCAGTTTTTCCAGTTGCGACTTGAGTTCGCTGCCACAATAAAGATCCACCTCAGCATCGAGTGAACCACCGATTTCACCGGCAACACGCAACTCTTCCAGCTGTTTCTTGACTACCTGACGCACCTGCAACACTTGTTGCCAGAAATCAGCACCCAACTCATCATCGCTAACCTGTGGCAATTCATACCAAGTGGTCAGAAATACTGACTCACTACGCTGCCCCGGGATATTGCTCCACAGCTCCTCACTGGTGAACGACAGGATTGGCGCCAACCAGCGCGTCATTGCTTCGATGATGTAATACATTGCAGTCTGACAAGAACGACGTGCAACACTGTTTTCTTGGGCGGTGTACTGACGATCTTTAACTATATCAAGATAAAAACCACCCAGATCCAGGGCGCAAAAATTATGCACCTTTTGGTAGATATGATGAAAATCATAACTATCGTAGGCCTCTTTCACTTCTTCCTGCAAGGCACGGGCACGTTCAATCACCCAACTATCCAGCGCCAGCATTTCACTCGGTGGTAAGGCATCTGTCGCCGGATTAAAGCCATTGATATTGGCCAACAGAAAACGAGCCGTGTTACGCATACGGCGATAGGCATCAGCAGCGCGTTTAAGGATCTCATCCGAAACCGTCATCTCAGCACGATAATCAGTTGCCGCCACCCATAAACGCAGAATATCGGCACCCAAGGAGTTAGCTACCTTTTGCGGGGCAACGATATTACCCTTGGACTTGGACATCTTCTGACCCTTGGCATCGACAGTAAAGCCGTGGGTCAGCACAGATTTGTACGGCGCTTCACCGCGCATCGCTACTGCGGTAAGCAGTGATGATTGAAACCAACCACGATGCTGATCTGAGCCTTCCAAATACAAATCCGCGGGCAGACCTAATTCATCACGGCGTTCCAGCACAGCAGCATGAGTAACACCCGAATCAAACCAAACATCCAGTGTGTCACTCACCTTATCGTATTGTGTCGCTTCATCACCTAGCAGTTCGGCAGCATCCATTTCAAACCAGCCATCAACTCCGGCTTTCTCAATACGTAAGGCAACCGCTTCAATCAGCTCTTGAGTACGCGGATGTAGCTCAGCTGTTTCTTTATGCACAAACAAAGCAATCGGCACACCCCAGGTACGTTGACGTGAGACACACCAGTCAGGACGTTTTTCGATCATGCCATCGATACGAGCCTGACCCCAGTCAGGTAACCACTGCGCACCTTTGATTGCTGTCATTGCCTGGTCACGCAGACCATTCTGCTCCATGCTAATAAACCATTGTGGCGTAGCGCGGAAGATAATCGGTGTCTTGTGACGCCAGCAATGTGGATAGCTGTGACGCAAAGCCATCGCACGCACCAGCTTGCCCTTGCTCTTCAATGCTTCAAGCACTGAGTCGTTGGCCTTAAAGATATGCTCACCGGCAAACAATTCGGTATTGGGCAGGAACTTGCCATCACCACCCACAGGATTATCAACCTTTAAGTTATAACGCATACCCACCGCGTAATCGTCCTGACCATGACCTGGGGCAGTATGCACCGCACCAGTACCGGCATCGGTGGTGACATGATCACCAAGAATGATTGGAACCTCGCGTTCATAAAAAGGATGCGCCAAACCCAAACCTTCCAGCTCAGCACCCTTGCAATAGGCAACCACACGATAGTCATCAATTTCATAACGGCCCATAGTGTCTTTAACCATGGCTTCGCCAATCAGCAGACGTTCGACACCATGTTCGGCTTGACACTGAATCAGCGCGTAGTCCAACTCAGGATTCAAACACACCGCCTGATTAGCAGGCAGGGTCCAGGGAGTGGTGGTCCAGATTACAACCGAGATTGGCCCCTCACCTTCATGATCTTCAACATGATGACAGCGCTGCATCAAGGCCTCATCATCCAGCACCGAGAAACGCACATCGATGGCTGGCGAGGTCTTATCTTCATATTCAACTTCTGCCTCTGCCAAGGCAGAGCCACAATCAACACACCAATGCACTGGCTTGCTGCCTTTGTGCAGATGGCCATTTTTGACGATACGTCCGAGACTACGAACGATATCGGCCTCGAACTGAAAGTCCATGGTCAAATAGGGATTGTCCCAGTCACTAATCACACCCAGGCGTTTGAAATCTTCACGCTGCTGATCGACCTGCTTGCTGGCATATTCACGGCATTTTTTACGAAACGTAGCAGCATCTACCTTGTGACCCGCCTTGCCAACTTTCTTCTCCACCTGCAGTTCAATCGGCAGACCATGACAATCCCAACCCGGTACATAGGGGGCATCAAAACCACCCATGGCCTTGGACTTAACGATGATGTCCTTCAACACCTTGTTAACCGCATGACCGATATGGATCTGACCATTGGCGTATGGAGGGCCATCATGAAGAATAAACTTATCACGGCCTTCGCCTTGCGCCCGCAACTTGCCATACAGGTCCATATCCAGCCACTGCTTGACCATATTAGGCTCACGATTGGCCAAGTTGGCCTTCATCGGAAATGCCGTCTTGGGCAAGTTAAGAGTGTGTTTGTAATCAGCCATGTTCTACTCTGTTAATTATCAAATTCTTTCAATATTATCCGCACTTAAGTGCGATTTCAGTGCCTTTGACCAGAATCAGCATTATTTTCGCTCAGCGAAAAATTTACGCGCTGCGTCGCTATCCAAGCCAATCTGTTGCTTTAAAGCATCGAGTGAGGCAAAGCGCACTTCATCACGCAACTTATGTAAAAAAACCACTTCTACATAACAACCATAGATGTCGTCATCAAAATCAAACAGATGTACTTCCAATAGACTGCGAGTACCATCCACCGTCGGCCGCACACCAACATTGGCGACACCTGCGACTGGCTCACCTTCAATGCCAAACATCTCCACCGCAAACACGCCGCGCACCGGTGTTGCCTGCCGATGCAAATGAATGTTTGCCGTCGGAAAACCCAGGTCACGACCACGTTTGTCGCCATGCGCTACCCGACCACTCATACGATAACTACGACCAAGCAATTTCTCAGCTGTGCTCACCGCACCCTGAGCCAGAGCCTCCCGCACCCGCGTGCTACTAACGCGTTCGCCATCGACCTGAAAACTGTGCATGCTCACTACCTGAAAACCGTATTTTTTTCCGGCAGCCTTTAGCATGGCAAAATCACCCTGGCGTTGATAACCAAAACGGAAATCATCTCCTACCACTAGATAACGCACATCCAGCCCCTCAACCAGCAACTGGCGAATAAAGTCATCGGCTGACAGCTGAGCCAGGCGGTCTCTGAACGACAGACATAGCATTCGGTCGACAGAGTAACGTCGTAACGCCTGCAACTTCTCACGCAGCCGGGTCAGACGTGGCGCCTCAGCCGCAGCACCAAAAAACTCCTGTGGCTGTGGCTCAAAACTAATCACTAGCGTCGGCAGGTTTAGCCGCCCTGCCGCCTCAGCCAACTGCCCCAGAACGGCCTGATGACCAAGATGAACGCCATCGAAATTACCAATAGTGGCAACACAACCACGATGCTGTGGCCGCAGATTATAAAAACCGCGAATTAGCTCCATCTTAGATCCGGCCCACTTAGCTCACAAAGTACAAAGGCCGTTATTATATGACACCTTATAAAGAATGCACCGCATTATGCGATGTTAGGCGCCCTTTTGCTGCCAAAGCTGGCGAAACTTGACCCCGGTTAACAACAACACCGCGAAATAGAGCGCCGCACCCGCTGCAATCCA
>CAMYNQ010000128.1 GCA_947259785.1 uncultured Chromatiaceae bacterium
CCGGCGTGGTTGGTCATACTCCAATAACCAGGCAAATATCGACCACCACGATGAGTGCGGTATTTGTAGAACACCTCCTGAATCATACGCGTGATCAAGTGGGTGTAATGCACGCCGAGACTATTATCGTAGATACCGCCTTTGGTCTGATCGACACCGGCACCATACTTAGGCGCCAGGCGAATCATCTCTTTTATTTCTCGCATCCGCTCAGGTGACAGGGCCGGCAACTGGCTGCGATCTTTCTGCCCAGCAAACAAGCCGCGCAGACGTTTAAGCATGGCCACCAAACGACTCTGCTCTTGCTCTGGTTTAAAACCAGAGTCGTCATAATCTGCTTCCAGCGCCGCCAACAACTCCTGCGCTGTCATCTTGTTGCCCCCTTTGTTATTAAAGAGCTTGTTATTGAAAATCAGGGCATCGATGACGCAGAATGAGTCGATAACATCAGCAACACCGATGATGGCGACGCCGGAGGAGTTGTACTTGGCACCTCCAGCAGTGAGGTCACGAAACACCGCCCCCACACCACCTAACAGGTTGGTCGGACCGGTATAGATGCCAGACAAAAATGGCACCTGACGCATCTGCTCCATGGCCCGCCCGAGATAGTTATTGCACATCACAGTATGACGCGCCATTTCGTCGAGCTGAAATTTAAACGCCGCGATGAACTCATCCATGGACGACATTTCAGCTAGCGGTTTGCTGGTATAAGCCGTCTGTTCATAAAACAGATTGGGATCATCCTTACCAACACCATCACTGCGATGTTTACCGCCGAACAGGGCCAGCTCCAATACCGCTGGCAACACCATCAAGGTCGAACCCGTATTACCATAATGTTTGCCGGCCGAGTTCTGCTCAATACAACCGATGGAGGCGTAGTCGTAGGCATCGGCCAGTGCTTCCTCTTTACTAACCCCTTCATGGGCGGCGTAGTAGTTGGCCATAGCATGCACCACGGGGGCATCGCCATGAATCGCCGGTGTCGCCTTGGTAAGGATGTTGACCTGGCTGACACGTTTCAGATAAGCATCATAGACACCGTCAGGCAAAGGCCGACCCTGGGCATCACGATGGTGTACCTCTTTATGGTAGCGGGCATGGACATTGGGGTCGCGGATGCCAAGGATCTCGGTGGCCTTGAGGATGATATAGGTCATGTCGTTGACGGCATCCAAGACCTGGCCGTTTTCATACTTGGTGCCACCAACAGTTAATGCCTGGTTCGAGCCACTGCCGGCAAATAGGGTTTCAGAACCTTCGGTGGACAATGGCACATGATCAGAACAACGCAAAAAGAAATGGCTGACCAGCTCCACCGCTTTTTCGACATAGGCATCACGTTCTTCATCACTGGCAAGTTGCCGCCAATCATTAATATAGTAATCGTTTAGTAGCTGATCAAGCCGACCAATGGAAAAACCAAAATTGGTATTTTCCTGCAACAACAGGTGATAACAGATCCAAATGGTAGTGAGCGCTTCGTGCAGGGTCTCGGCCGGTTGCGCTGGCACCTTGTTGCAGATGCGCGCCAGCTCGGTATTGCCGCTTGCTGCCGCCGCTTCGGCCAGATGTTGGGCATAAATTTTGGCCCCTTCGAAGACACTGATAATGCCCTCAAGAAATTCTCTTTGCTCATCACCGATGGCATTACCGTTTTGTAGATCCACTCGCGCCTGTTTAATCAGACCATCAAAACCATAATCCAGCACCCGTTCAAAGTCAGGCACGGTATGCGAAACACAGGTGGCCTTGTCGGAAAGAAAAAAGGCGACCCGTTCCATCAGTTCCAAGGCCTTGGGTGTTTCACCGGTGCGGCTCTTTAATAGCGGATCGATGGACTCGCCTTTGACTCGGTCACGATCAGGATGCTGCTGACTATCGTAATCGCTATAACGTGCCACCTCTTGCGCTGGGCGGCGTTCAAGCCAGTAGGGAAAGATCTCTTTATTGAGACGCTCAGCTACCTCTGGTCTTATCTTGAAAGGGTTTTGCGCCCGCGTGGTTACCGTCTTCAACTCAGGCCAAATGCAATAACCAATGGTATCCATATACACCACCGGGCCAACAAAGCTGGTCGTGGTCTGGCCTGGCAATAAATCAGTATTACGCACCAATGCTGTCTTGTTAACAAAGACATGCTGTAAGGCCTTGGCGCGACGCGTGTATGGCGACATTGCTTCTGCTTCGGGTCTGCGCAGAAACTCAGTCAACAAGCGCGGCAGTTCATCACAGATCTCAGGCAGGCCTTCCGGGGCAAACAGCTTTTCACGCCAGGCCTTGACCAGCGGATATTGCTCCAAACTGATCTGACTCAAGGCCAGATCTTTCAGTGTCTTAATCCGCTGTGGCGTTTCATTGGGGATGGGAAATGTCCGTGTCTTACCCCGCTCTGGGCGCAGGGTATATGTCTCATCTGTAAGACCGACGCGTATGCCGCCTGTGTGTAGTCGAGGGTCGTTCATAATTAGGCCTCCTCCCTCAGTATTTAATGATTATCCTTAATCCAGGGTATCCAGCTTAATGGCCTGACGGTGGCGTTCCCAGTCGTCATCCAGCAACAGGAAATAACCAAACAGCTGATATTTATATTCACTTGGGTCAATCGCCGAGTGGAACGGCTCATCCAGCGCAGTGGAATAGATCAACTGTCCAAGAAACAGGCCGTCGGCAATCTCTACTAATTCATCGAGACAAAAACCAATCGGCACCGGCCCACCGATCATGGGAAAACGGTAGTGAAACTGGAAGACGCGCTTGCTGACCTCAGCGCTATTATTCATTGGCAAAATTGATTCTTGATCGGCGACACCGAGAAAGCAATAACCCTGGCGTACAAACGGCGAACCACTTGCCTCGGATGCCTGCTGCAATACAGGCTCGGGGACGCGATAGTTCATGTCGGCTATCCGCATCAAGGCATCGGCAGCCACCACCCGTTTATCCTGCAGGTTGTACCCCATCAGCCAGCGCTCAGCCGCCTCTTGTCTCCAAAATGCTTTATCTTCATCACTCATGCCCTGGTCCCAACTATTGCCAAGGTGAGCAGCATATCGGCCTGGCCTGCCCCAGTAATTTTTCTGGTTGGTTTTTACCAGCGAGTAATGAGGGGCACTGGCTAAATGATGCTTCAATTCACCGACCCGCTGCGGATAACGTTCAGACAGATCAGCACTTTCATCCAATAACATGCTCAATTTGCGCGGGCTGATTTTTTCAAACGACTTGCCGGCCCAGGGAAAGATATATTTACCGATGTTATGCCAGACCATGTTCATCACATTGGGGCCTCGCAGTGCTTCAGCAGACAAGGCATTGGCCAGGACACTGGGCATCAGTGTCGCACCCAGTATTGAGCTATCGCGATCAGGGCAAAAGGTTTCGCTGAATCCCCAGTGCAGGTTCAGCGTTGCGCCGTGGTAGTAATCAAAGCCCTGCGTGACCTCCGCTTCGCCATGCCAGTCATGCGCTTCACGGCCATCAAGACGCACGTTATAACCATTTTTGCCTGAGCCCTGAAACAGACCATTGTTGATTTTGGGTGCGACACCACTGCGAAATAGCCGATGCAGTTGTTCAAAGTGTTTGAGATGGTCCTCATGTTTGCTTTGCGCTGAAATATCTGCACTGATACGCTGTAACATCTGCAACACCGACTCATGCTCACCCAGCATTTCTCTCACATCACCATCGCTGGATTGGGTAGAAGGCTCGGTAATCATGGTGGTAAACTTCTGCTTAAGGATCTCATCATCGCGCCAGCCGTTAAGCCAATTCGACTCTCGCCTCTCAGTTGTGGTTACAGCAGGGCTAGGCTCATAGCCAAGTTCTTTAAACCCAATCTCGCCTGGACACGGCCGCAGCTGCGGAAAGGCGTCATCGGCATAGACCTGTTTGGCATAGACCGGATCCATCATCAAAAAATAACCATTGTTCTGGTAGCCATAGTCAGGCGCATGGGGCTTGCGATGACCGGTGAGCATGGTGCGAATCGATTCAAATATTGAATGCTTGCTCGGCTGGTAGGGTTCACCCAACTCGATGTCTTTTTCACCCGGGATAAACGGCAGATCAATCGCACCCAGGCTGTAGTGCTTAGTAGCATAAACCAGTTGACCCAGATAAATTCCCTCACCGATCTGTACCAGCTCATCCACCAGCAAGGTCATGGGAAAGACAGGATTGAGCTTGGGCCAGCGATAGTTAAGCTGATAAACCTGCTTACCCTGCATCTCCGGCACCACCGAGGCGCCCATGGCAGCCAGATAGATGCCGCCGGTCTTACTGTAAGGAATGGCCTTTTCTTTCTCCAGGTTGGCTGTCAGCAGCTCAGCATCAAAAACCTCGGCATCGGTAGACAAGGGACGGTCCTTCAGCTTCCAGGCTTGCTCCAACACAGGCAAGGCGATGCTTTGCAGCGCATCTGATTCAGGTGGGGCGCGAAAGAAATTACGACCGATGCGGCTGGTATCAGGATCATAGGCCGTCATCAGGTCGGGATCATCGTCACATTTATTCCGCACCACTGCTTCACTGACCGGCTCGAAGGTCTTGCCCATCCACAGGCCGGTATCGGCAAAGGTGGCGTTCCAGGCAGTGGCCATCACCTCAATCGAGGCCAACAGAGAGCGATCCTTGCCAAACAATTTTGCAGCGTTACTGAAATAATCACTGTCGCGAATTGCAACCGGAATCCCAATCATCGGCCCATCCAGCGGCACCGCTTTGCCACACATGAACAGGGTTTGAAGCTTGTCATGCACAAGTGGCCACAACTCATGCTGCTGATTATCCGCCAGTGTGCGCTGATAGCTGGCCAGCATGACATGCAGACTGCCTTTAAAATCAGCTTGCAGGATGGCCTGTAATTTAGCCTCCAGATCCTGGCTCTGCTCAGACGAGGCAGAAGGAAAATTCTCACTACTAAGCATTAAATCATCCATGTTACGCCCCAGCCTTAATATTGATTAAGAATTAACAGCGTTTGCAAAAGTGGCCTCGCCAGTGGCCATGACTACTTTCACAACAACACACAGCTGAACCAACAAACCGGCACAAACCCTTTAACTTAAGACATAAACCGGAAAATAGTGGGCAAACTGCACCCCAATATTTCACAGGGACATAAAAACTCTAGCCCACTTAAGCTCGCTTCGCCAGTTTCTGTGATGACAAATAATATGGCTACAATTAGGATACAAATAGTCAACTGGCAAGCGGCGTTTTTTTAGTGCACACTCAAGGGCAATAGCCACCACAACAACATACATCTCATGCAAATACTGATTATCGAAGACGATAAAGACCTAACAGACAACCTCTACGACTACCTAGAGGCCAAGGGGCATACAGCAACCACAGCAGGTGATGGCGTAACTGGCCTGCATCTGGCCATCACCAATAATTACGATGTAATCATTATGGATATCAACATGCCTGGCATGGATGGTCTGACTGCCTGCAAAAAACTCCGTGACGAGGCTGGCAAACAAACCCCGGTGCTGATGCTTACCGCCAAAGATACACTTAATGACAAACTAGCCGGTTTTGAAAGTGGCGCAGACGACTATCTGGTCAAACCCTTTGCCCTACAAGAACTGCTAGCAAGACTAATTGTTCTCGACAAACGCCAGTATAGCCCTACAAGCAGCAGCCCAGAACTTCAAGTAGGTGATTTGAGTTTCAACACAAAAACACTTGAAGCCCACCGGGAGGGTAAAACTATCAGCCTGACCCCCACTAGCATTAAGATTCTTGAGCTTTTGATGCGTAATTCACCATCGGTTGTCAGCCGTCAGGAAATTGAGGCTGTTCTTTGGCAAGGCTCCCCTCCCAGCAGCGATGCCCTGCGCGTCCACATGCATACTTTGCGCAACCTTGTTGACCGCCCCTTCAAGCAACAGCTAATCCATACAGTTCATGGCATCGGTTTTAAATTAGTCTCCACCTCCAAAACAGAAGATGCGATTTAAACAGAGCTTACGCTACCGCATCACTCTAACGCTTGTTCTATTTGGCTCCCTGGTAAGCGGCATCATTGTCGCTTGGCTCTACAATACAATTGAAGGTGTAGAAGAAAAACTGATCAATGACGTCCTTCAACTTGAACTAGAAAGTTTTCTCGATCAGGACGATTCCACCCTGGGCACATTCAAACAAATTAGTGCCGACACCATCCTTTACTATGTTTCTGAATCACAAAAACAGATCGTACCAGACCAGATTCGTGATCTAGCCAATGGCCATCACGAGGTGGATTTCGGTAAACACCTCACCTACGACGTGCTTGTTGCCAGCAATGCGCTTGGCAGCATATATATAGTCAAAAATGCCACCTCATACGAGCAGTTTGAAAGCAACATCCGGCTAGCACTGCTCAGCGCTGTTTTCACGGCCATAGCCATTGCACTGTGGTTGGGCATATGGCTATCAGGCAAAGTCATTTCGCCCGTCACCGCACTCGCCAATCAGGTTAGCAAGCTAAAGCCGGGGGTTAACCCGCCATTACAAATTGCACCTCGCTATGCTGATGACGAAGTCGGCCAACTCGCCACTACCTTCGACCACTATCAACACAAGATGGAAGAATTCATCCAACGTGAACAGGATTTCACCGCCGATGCCAGCCACGAATTACGCACCCCGTTGGCAGTCATCACCGGCGCCGCCGAGCTGCTGCTAGAAAACCCCGATCTGCCATGCCAGGCCAAACGCCAGGTCGAACGCATCGAGCGAGCTGGTGAGCGCATGTCAAAAATGCTAGAGGTCCTGCTTTTATTGGCCCGAGAAACACCTTCAAGCCAAGGCATCAACCTTGAACTTTGCAATATAGGCAATCTTGTTAAGGAAACCGTCGAGCAACACCGTTTCATTATGCGTAACAAACCTGCGACCACCTTGAGGAGTGAAATCAACGCCAACTTTCAAGAGGCTATTTCAAAAACCGCCTTTACTATCATACTCAGTAATCTGATACGCAATGCAATCAACTATACTGAACAAGGTGAAGTGGTGGTCACGGTCGAAAACAAACTGATACAAGTTAGAGATTCCGGCAACGGTATTAACGAAGAAGACCTGAAACACATTTTTGCACGCCACTATCGTGGCAGCAATGCCAAAAACAGCGGCAGTGGTATTGGCCTATGCATAGTCAAACGCATCTGCGATCGCCAAAACATACGACTCGACATTCATAGCGAACGAGGCGTTGGCACCATCGTAAATCTGCGTTTTTAATTCGTAAACGACCACCCAGCAAGCCAAAATTATTTTATTGGCGACTGTAAAACAACAGGTAAAAGCTGAGTAACAAACAACGTGATCAATACAGTGCCAACCAGATTCAACCAAATGCCTGCCCTGGCCATTTGCGGAATCGTCACCTGACGGCTGGAAAAAACGATGGCATTCGGCGGTGTTGCCACAGGCAACATAAAGGCAAATGACGCTGCCAAGGCTACCGCTGCCATCAAAGACAATGCCGGCACATTAGCCGCCATAGCGAAGCCCGCCATCACCGGTAACAACAAAGAGGCTGTCGCAGTATTGGATGTTACCTCGGTCAGAAAAACAACCATCACAACAAGCACCGCAATCAGGACAAGCAGATTAGCTCCCTCTAGCAAGGACAATTGAGAGCCCATCCACTCAGTCAAACCACTCGTAGAAAACCCTGCCGCCAGGGCAAAACCGCCGCCGAACAAAATAATAATGTCCCAGGGAATATTGACCGCCGTCTTCCAATCAAGCAGGAATTCGCCCTTTTTCAAATCAGCCGGAATCACAAACAACAGCAATGCCCCCAAGATCGCTACGGCTGAATCAGTTACGCCCCTCAACGCATCAAAAGGCAACAGCCCACGAAACAGCCATGCAGCCACCACAAACAAAAACACCGCTAGAACACGTCGCTCCTGCTTGCTCATTGCCCCCAGTGCCGCCAGCTGTTGACGAATCACCACCTTGCCGCCAGGCAGCTCGACCACATCATTACGATAGGCAATACGAGTAAGATAAAACCAGGCTAACGCCAGCATCACTATAGATAAAGGCATGGCAAACAGCATCCACTCAGCAAAACCAATGCTATAGCCATACTGCTTTTCCACCACACCGGCGAGGATGGCGTTAG
>CAMYNQ010000129.1 GCA_947259785.1 uncultured Chromatiaceae bacterium
GTCATGTACACCCATCGTGGCGTAGCAATCGCACCAGCCAAAGATGAACAGCATGGTGCGGTGCCAGTAATTAGTGGCCCAGGTTATCCAAATGCAAATGTTGGCAACCGTTAACACAGTTTTTGTTTATTACATGTATTTTTTGATAAGCAGATAAAAAGGGGCTGAAGATGCTAAAGCAACTGATAGCTATAACAATTGTAATTATATTTCCATTCACAGCTAGCGTGGCTAAGACGTGTCGTACTGAATCATTGTCGGAGTCGACACCAACCAGTCAGTTCTTAACAGAAAATGAAACAGTGACGGATAAGGCAACTACACTTTCTTGGATGCGTTGTGCAGTCGGTCAGAAATGGGATGGCAATAGCTGTCAAGGCAAGGCGCAAACATTAGGCTGGCAAGACGCAATGGTGTTGGTAGACAAAATTAACGACCAAGGTATTTCTGGTCACCATGATTGGCGTATGCCTATGGTACCTGAACTGGCATCTATTGTTGAACGTCAATGTTTTAATCCGAGAATGAACACTGCTGTCTTTCCCGGAGCACCATCTGTAGTTTTTTGGAGTAGCATGGAAAAGATGGGGATGAAGAATTATGCATATACGCTAAACTTTGGCAGTGGTGAAGCGGTAGCCACAACAAAGGATCATCAAGGTGCTGTCAGGTTGGTTCGTGGTGGTCCATGGTGGAAACCGCCAATGATGTCGCAGAAAAAATAATAATTAGTAAGTTAGATCTCACAAATAAAAAAGCCGCCTTGAAAATGGAGGGCGGCTTTTTTATATTTTTACTGTGAATAAGCGCTCAGACTTCGTTATCTTCTTCAAGGTCATCGTCATCCATATACTTTCTGGTCTCTTTATACTCAATATCATTTAAATATTTTCGCTGCATCTCCTCCAGCAATTTAGGATCAGTGATAATCTTGCCGACAGCGTGGATCCAGCTATCCAATTCAGGATCCTTGAAACGATATTCGTGAAAAGTAAATTCCATCCATCCAGCGCCATCTCTGGCAGCGAACTCTTCTGGGTGGGTGTCGATCGGAAAGACTTCACGAACGTGGTTTTCCATTTCATCGGTTGCGGATGGCAGGTGACTTCTATTGTTTGTCATAAAAACCTCTACTCTATTTATTTCAAATCCAGTATCGAAAGGTGATCAGCATGACGCTTGGTATCAGGATCGTTTATCGAAACTTGTGACTCTATTATCGAACAATAGTCCGTATCAAGACCATGCTGTTGTGCCCCATGTAATACATATAGTTTGTACCAATGGTATGGCAATAGCGAGTGATTAATATTTTGATCAGTTGCCACATAGGCATACGGTTTTAATGACCCAGTACTCGTGTTAACGGCAAGTTCACATGACTCATAACCAGACTCAAGCTGATCTAATATTGATTTTTCAGTGGCGGCTATTTCATAGACCACACCATGCACTTCACCCGAGCCACGGATGATATTGCATTTAGCCGAGTTATCGGCACCATGTTTATGAAAGGCAAGTTGATAGCCGGGCAATACGGCCACATCGATGAAACGTGCTGAGGCTACCCGTTGCTGAAAACGTTTGAAATGCAGATTGGAGCCGTAGGCAAAATATTTTAAAGTCATCAGGGTTTGAACTCGGTTACTTGTTTCTTGAAGTACTGAAATTGTTTTTGATTGTCTGATCCAGCATAGCGCAAATGACTATACAGCTGTGTGATCAGGTCAATTTTTTTGCTTAAATCCGGTCGACTGGTTTTGACCCGCTGGGCAAATGCACTGGCAGTTTCATTGTCTGATTTTAACAGACCACGCCTGGCCAGCTTGTGACAAAAGCGTTGGTAATGTTTTAACACCGGATCGATTTGTTTGTGTCTTGGAGCCAGTACAAAAGCGGTGATGAAGAGAAACAGGCCGCCGACTAGCACTACAAACACCCAGGCAAGTTTGTGCCAATCATTGATGTCGAGGCCAAGGTTTTGTAAAAATTCACGCTGTTGATTCGGGCCATAGCCCAACACCAACTGATTCCAGCGGTTATTGATGGCATCGAGATTTAGATTGAGTTTTTGCCAGGTGCTTGACAGCATGTCGCTGTGGGGCAGATTAAACTGCACTGCCCCAGCGGAAACTAGCGACGTGTTAATACTGCGTTCGACCCGTTCTGGGGCCACCGCCGCTGTCGGGTCGATGCGCACCCAGCCTTGGCCAACCAGCCAGATCTCGGCCCAGGCGTGGGCATCGCGTTGACGGACAATGTAATAATCATCCACCGGATTTAGCTCAGCGCCCTGATAACCCGTTACCACGCGTGCCGGGATGCCTGCTGCCCGCATCAGCATAGTAAAGCTCGAGGCAAAGTGTTCGCAGAAACCAGTGCGGGTTTCAAACAGAAATTGATCGCTGGGATCGTTACTGTTTAGCAATGGTGGCCTGAGCGAATAGACAAACGGCTGTTGACGGAACATGGCCAGGGCCTTTTGTACCACTTCAGCATCGGAACGGCTTTTTATCTGCAATGAGCGCCCCAGTGAGATCGTGCGTGGATTACGGCCTTTGGGTAAAGAAAGTGCTAATTTGCGTTCAAATGCGGTTAACTCGCCAGTATTGTAGTCAAGGTAGGAGACCATCTGATACTTGAGGCGCTTGCGGATCGGTTTTGGCGCGACTAGTTGAAAGTCAGAGCTGATTTGGCCATATTCGTTACCATTTGTCGGAAGATCGAGTGCAAACAACCATTTTTGGTTATGTGGCTCCAGTGTCACTGTATAGCTCACCGCTGAGTCGTGTGCAGCCGAGATAGGTGGTTGCGAATTGGTCGGGCGTAGTGCCGGGCCAATGTTCCAATTACGGCCATCGGTCATCCATAATACCGGTCCGCGCCAGTAGCGTTTATCCGTTGCGGGCACCGGATCATCGAATTTGACCCGGAAGGCGACCGCCTCAGATTGGCTCAGACTGCTGATAGCACCAGGGCTCATGCTGTCACCCAGCCCGGTCATACCAGCATAGGCATCCTTGGGTAGGCCCCAGATTGGCCCCTCGATGCGGGGAAAGAGAATAAATAGCGCTAGCATCAGCGGTAGCCCTAGCAGCATCAGCCCAGCGGCGGTGCGCAGGCTATGGCGCACCGGTCGTTGTTCTTTGCTAGTTAGGTGCATATGAAGACTCAGCAGCAACCAGACGCAGGTCATTACATAGACCGCCATGGGAATGGTCTGGCTGAAAATGAAGTGGGTAATCAGCAGAAAATAGGCCAGAAACATCAGCACCATGACGTCACGGCGTTGGCGCAGCTCAATCAATTTTAGTCCCATCATGATTACTAACAAAGCCGTGCCAGAATCGCGTCCCACTAAGGTGCCGTAGTTGGCAAAGACGGCCACCACCAGCGCCAAGGTCAGCAGTAGTTTGAGACTGCTGTTGGGCAGTGGCCAATTGTGTTGGCCCGCCAGCCAGCGCCAAATACCGATTGCCAGCGCCAGAGTGCTGATCCAGATGGGCAAGTTGAGGCCGTGCGGAAAAATGGTTAGTCCCAGCCCGGCCAGCAGCCAGGTCATGGCGCGCTGATCCAGCACAGTGATTAGCGGCCCACTCATCTCGCCTCTCCAAACATGGCCAGTTGTGCTAGGCATTGATCAAGCTGTTCCTTACCCTGGGCCGGTGGCAACACCACCCCGGGCAAGCGCAGACCAAACCGTTGTTGATGACTGTCACCATCTAAAAGCCAACGGCACAACTGACTCAGGCGGGTTTCAATATCGGCGCCACGTGTGTCGGCCCAGTCAAACCATAATTCAGGTGACTGATGTCGTTGGAACTGCTTGGTCACCAGGCCCTGCTCTTTTGCCAGCGCCTTCCAATAGATATGCCGCGGTGAATCGCCAGGGTGGTATTGGCGAAAACCATGAAAGTCATCGCTACCTTCCTCAATGGTTTCGATCCGTTCACCGCTGTCCTGGCCTGCTTGCGGTAGAGGGGCATGATCTGAAGGGCGCGGATAAACTAGTGTTTCGGCTTCTACATCAACATAGGCCCAGGCCCTAAACAGTCCTAGCGGATAGCGGCTCGACAAGCTAACCCGCCCCAATTGCAGGCGACCACGCTGTGGTGCCGGGATCGCCAGGTTGACTTGGCAATGATCAGCACTGCTTACCGAAGTCACGCTGCTGATGCCAGTGGTATGTTGGATTTCAATATCAAAGCGCTGTCGAGACTGTTTGTTATTCAACAACAGGCAAAACACTGCATGGCCGCCAGCGAAACAAGGCTCGACTCCGACCAGCTTGACCTCAAGCTTTACCAGATTGCGATAGGTATAAAGTAAAGAAACCAGGCTGACACTGCCCAGCCAAAAGGCCAGCACGAAGGCCATGCTGTTGCTGTAATTCATGGCCCCCAATAACATCAGCACCAGAATGGCGAAAAAAATCGTACCCTGTTTGGTCGGCAGCACAAAGATGCGTTTATTGCTGAGGATGGCCGACTGCTTGGTCGAGGCAGCGAGATAACGAACCCCGCGCGGCAGCAAGCCAGTAGGTATGGCATCAAGCCAGCGTGGTAGTGAAAGTCCCATTTAAGGAATAGGCACTTCCAGCAGCCGGGCGGCCAGTGAATCCGGTCCTTGGCCGCTGGCCTCCCCCCTGCCCTGCAGGCGATGGCCAGCGACGGCGGGCAAGACCATTTGCACATCTTCCGGCAACACATGCGTTCGGCCATGCAACAATGCCCAGGCTTGGGCGGCCCGCAACAGCGCCAGACCACCACGCGGAGACAGACCCACACTGAACTCAGTAGACTGTCGACTAAAATCCAGCAATGCCTGCAAATAATCGAGCAAGGCATCAGAGACATGAACATGCGTCACCTGGTTCTGCACGGCCAGCAGCTGCTGGGGACTCAGAGCGGCCTCGAGTGTCACCGCAACCTCACGCCGATCACGCCCAGACAACAGTTCACGCTCGGCCTGCTTGTCCGGGTAACCCATGGTCAGGCGCATCAAAAATCGATCTAGTTGTGATTCCGGCAAGGGAAAGGTGCCGATCTGATGCAGAGGATTTTGCGTAGCGATGACAAAAAAAGGTTTCGGTAGATCATAGGTGTTGCCCTCTACTGTTATCTGCTGCTCTTCCATCGCCTCCAGCAGTGCGCTTTGGCATTTGGGCGTGGCGCGGTTAACCTCATCGGCCAGCACCAGCTGGGCAAATATCGGCCCAGGATGAAAAGTGAATTTACCGTTGTCCTTGTCATAAATAGAGGCGCCGAGAATGTCAGACGGCAATAAATCCGACGTGAACTGAACCCGTTGAAACTCCAGCCCCATTACCCGTGCCAGCACATGGGCCAGAGTGGTCTTGCCCATGCCTGGCTGATCTTCAATCAGTATGTGGCCTCTGGCGATCATGCAGGTTAAAGCCAGGCGCAGTTGCTGGTTCTTACCCAGAATCACCTGCTCGGCAGAGGCCAGCACCTTGTCCATGGCCTTGGTAATGGCTTTAGGATTAAGGCGTTGTGGGTTATCAGCAATATTCATTGCTCGGGGGGTTTCAGCATTCATATAGTTCATTCTAGTAAAACAGGTTAAATCAACAAGAAACATACTATAAATGCTAGCGGCTGGGCATGGCAGGACTTTATCAATGACGGAATAATCAGGCAGTGTGATGTATTTGTGAGAATTAGCCCATGGTTTCGTGAATTCTGTTTGCTTAAATATCTTTTGTATTCAAACCACTTAGGAGAGATCGAAATGAAAAAACTAACATTGACATTGATACTGGCCGCCATGGCAACAGGTTGTTCAAGTATGAATTCATCAGATGAAATGATGAAACAAGACCAGATGATGACATCCGATATGGACAAAAAAGAGATGCAGTCAGATGATGCAATGAAGATGGATAGCATGGATCATGATGCTATGAAAAAAGATACTATGATGATGGATAACATGAAAGATGATGCCATGAAGAAAGACAGCATGATGATGGAATCTATGTAACTCAAATGTGCAGTCCGATAGCCGGGGTGCCTTACTTCACCCCGGTGATATTTAGTTAAAGAACACAATATGAATGTCGCAGACCGCAGTGGCGTTGAGCCATGAACGGGTCAATTCTTTAACGAGTACAGCGACGTGCTTACAAGAATATTTCGAAGTATGGTTTTGTTGAAACAGTGTTGCGTGAACATTAAAGTCCGGGATCGTTTTACTGTACTAGTTTTACTGTACTAGTCCAGTGCTTAACCTGACAGACAGTGTAAGGCGTACTTGTATTCTTAATGATTTAACTATCCTGGCGGCTATCATTTGAATTTGGCTCTCATGTGCCCATAGGAGTCATTTAGCCGAATAGCCGTAAACGGAAGCGGACGAAAAATATTAGGTGCGACGCAATTACTTAGCTCCAATGTGTTTTGTCCCTACCCAAACATCATCTCACTAAGCACAACCGAATTTGCATCTATTACCCAATACACAAAATCCCTTGTGTATGCTGAATAATTGAATTGCCATACACAACCAGGTTTGAGTATGATTCATTTTATACAACAACCATATCTATAAGAGCGCCTTTTTCAGCGCACAAGGAAGCTAATGTGGAGCCCTATCAGCCCCAAAAACTGCCATTAACAGGTCTTGATTACGCCCAACTCATCACCCTCGTAGGTGAAGCCAACGCCGCCTTGGCCGAGTACAACGGCCTGCTGCAGGCGATGATCAACCCCGCGGTTATGCTCTCGCCACTGACCAACCAAGAGGCCGTGCTCTCATCCCGCATCGAAGGTACCCAAGCCACGGTGGAAGAGGTATTGGAGCATGAGGCTGGCGAAACCTACGATAATGAAAAACAGGCAGATATCACAGAGATCCTCAACTATCGCCAAGCCCTGATACTCGCTAGCGAATCGCTCACAAAACGGCCCCTCAGCTTAGGTCTAATACTGCAAATCCACAGCTTGTTAATGGACAGCGTTAGGGGGCAAAATAAATCTCCTGGCGAATTTCGTAAAGACCAAAACTGGATCGGTGCCTACGGCTGCACAATCGAAGAGGCCACCTTTGTCCCGCCCAGCCCCTTACAGCTGCAAGACCACCTGCGAGCGTGGCAAGCCTACTTATCCGACGATGACTTTGACGTGCTGGCCCAGTCTGCCATCGTCCATGCCCAGTTTGAACTACTGCACCCCTTTAAAGATGGCAACGGCAGAATCGGTCGCCTATTGATCCCGCTGTTTCTCTACAGCAAAAAACGACTGGCCAGCCCCATGTTTTACCTGTCAGCCTATTTAGAGGCCCACCGCGCTGAATACTACGCCAGGCTGCGGGCGATCTCTGCCGATAACGATTGGACGGGTTGGATTGCCTTCTATTTAAAAGGCATTGCCGAGCAGGCCAAAACCAACTGCCGACGCATACACGACATCATGAGCCTATACGAACACACCAAAGAGCGCGTGCGAGAACTCACCCACTCACAACACAGCAGTCCCTTGGTCGACGCCCTGTTTGAACGGCCCATCTTTCGGGTCAAAGACCTATGCGAACGTCTCAATATTAAAAAGCCCACGCTTCATAGTTTGATCAAACAACTGCTCGATGCAGAGATCATCGTGACACTGCGCGAAGGGGCCGGGCGACGGCCCGCAACACTGGCCTTCCCTCAGCTACTCAATATTGCTGAGGGTAGAGAAGTGGTGCAAACCGCCACCAACGCGCAATAGAGACACAGTGATTCATAAACCCGATTAAAAAAAACGAACCGGAATGACCGAATGCCCATACTTGATTGGTTAAACAAAGGCGAAGCCGTACGCACCGCAAAGCAAGTGGCTTACCGTTTGTTATTAACCCGGTGGGCAAATACATTGTTACTCACCCTGTGTAGCAGATCTTTGGATGCTGAAAATATTTCGAAACTCTGACTGCTTTTTTCTGCAACATACGCATATGAGAAAGCAGCTTGGCTTTAAGTTGCTTCTTGTTTCTCGCAGGTGGACCATTATGAATGCCTGCTTTTAAATCGCAGTTCAGATATTCGTCTGGGTTGAGTTCAGGTGAGTAGGCGGGTAAGAAAAAGACTTCTATTTTGTTTTTGCGCTCATCCAGCCACGCTTTGACTAC
>CAMYNQ010000130.1 GCA_947259785.1 uncultured Chromatiaceae bacterium
AGGCGATCTTTAGTTGCTGATAAACAGGATTTTGCTGCAGCGGTGTAGCATCTGCCACCTCGGGGATTTCTTCTTTCGCCTTCTCAAGATCCATGGCCCGCTGCTCGGTAAGCTTAACCAATACCTCTTTCAGGGCGATTACATCAGGATGTTTGTCGGTATACTGCAACAAAAGCTCATCCAACCGGGCTTCCGTGTCGAGAATACGCGCATCCAAGGGATGGGCCACCCCGTCACCGAAAATATTGGCCGTTGGGGATAGACCTATGGTCGGTTTTTCCTTCTGCATTTGACGACTGAGTTCGTCACGGCTGTTTTGAAGCTCCTCTAGACGATCTTTTTCAAACTTTAACTTCCCCTTCTGTTGCTCTAGGCGACTAAAATAATCCGCCCCGCTGCCAGGCATCAGTCCGATGTTCTCTTGCTTAAATAGCTTGACCTTATTTTCCGCCTCATCCAGTCGCGCTTCATATTCTTTAATCTGCTCGTCTAGAAACCTTTGAGCTACATTACTATCCTTACGACTGGACCCCAGTGAGCTTTCAACAAAAACTGTTAGGAAGGCCTGGACTACCTTTTTGGCAACTTCAGGGTCTTCATTAACAAAAGTGATCGTAAAAATATTCTGCCGGCGAGCAGCCGACATGGTTGCGTTATTCTTCATCGAGGCCAAGAGCTGGTCCATTTGGGCGTCATTCGATACCTGCAAATCCAGGTCCGTCATGCGTGCGACTTTTTCTAGATTAGGCCTGGAAAAAAGGGTGCGGCTCATTAATGCAACTTGCTGGTTTATGTCGCCCTGAATGGCGATACCCCTGAGCAAAGGCTGCAACACCGACTTCGTATCAACATAGACTTTTGCAGACGACTCGTACTGGTCAGGCATTTTCAGAACCACAACCCAGCCAACACCGCACACTATCCACGCAGTCAGCAACATTGGCCAACGTCGCAGCCAGATACCGCGGATGTAACTAAAAATTTGGACCAGAAGCTCTTGCATGAACGATCAAAGAATCCTTACTGATATACAACTCCGCGCAAACTTCATGGGCTCAGCGGAAATTTCACTTAATATAGAGTGGTGGTTTTGATACCTAGAACCATGTCTCAGGGATGATCAATACATCGCCGGGCAGCATATACACATTTGCACTAATATCTCCGTCCTTGGTCAAATCCGCTGCGCGAACCACAAAGGTTTGTTCCTCGCCGTTCACGTAGCGCGTCAGCCTTGCCTTGTTGCCGGCGGCATATTCAGTCAAGCCGCCTACCGCGATCATTACATCAAGCAGGGTCATATGCTCTCTGTATGCTAGGGCTTGAGGCTGAGCGGCCTCGCCGACCACTCGAACTTGTTGGTTATAAGGACCGACAAAGCCAGACACCACAACCGTCACCGAAGGTTCCTTAATATAAGTCGATAGAACTTCTTCAATATTCCTAGCGAGCTGAGATGGAGTTTTGCCGCTGGCTTGAAGGTCTTCTACTAGTGGTGTTGTGATCTTTCCATCAGGACGAACGGTAACCGAAGTGGAAACCTCCGAATTCCGCCACACAAACACGTTTACACTGTCTCCGGGACCAATCACATATTGGTAGTCTGGAACCGACCTAAGTGATTCTAACGCTACATTTGTGTCCAGTGACTTGGATGAACAGCCGGATGAGAGTGCCCAAATCAACCCAACTACCGAATAAACGGAAATTTTTTTCCAATCAAGAAGAACCACTGTTCGCATTTCTTATCCCACCAGGACAATTTATTGAATATCAACAAGTTAAAAAACTAACCAATCAGGCGCATTAGCCCACAGTACGTATGCAAATACTATCATAGAACCCATGATTATTTAGCGGCCTAGCTCATCACATGTTTAACTTAATCAACACTTGATTGCCTATACATTCTCAAAATACGTTAGGGTCAAAACAACCCTAATTATCTTGTCGAGATAATTTACATGCCCAAGCTTGATACAAGATAAATAATCCACAGCCAGAGGTATTAATCCTTATATAACAAATAGATAAAACTTCTGGCACACTCTTTGCTTATAGGTGAGAGAGCACAAATTTTAGAACCCCTATTTTGGAGATTTATTAATGAAACGCACCCCGTATATTACTGGTATTGCCGCAGCGATCTTCTCGATATCATCACACGCCGCAGTAATGTCCCCCAATGGAACTACTTTGCAGGGCATTTTAAATGACAACACCGGCACCGGAACAGAAACCGACGGCTCAGAGACGTTTGGTAATGCAGGCATAGATGTATATGCGGATCAACATAGTGGCTCTATCTGGCACAAATCGGATTCAGGTGCATCAGCCTCTTTTTCAGTGAGCCTGATTGATGGTGACTACACACTCGGCATCTATTCTAAATCAAATCCAACACTTCAGTTTTTTCTGGAACCAACCGGTTCCGGAAGTGCTACTTTTGACATTTTAAATGGCACCACACTATATATAAACGGCGTTGGTAAAAGTCAGTCCTTTGGTAGTGCGTTTGGGTTTTTTGTCGACACGGAAGGAGATTCAGATACAAACGACCGTGTATACACGGAGATGAGCATGAATAGTGACATTGATCTCGCGACTGCTTATCTCCTCGCCGACGGCACAAATGTTAAATCAGCGTCTTTTGTCGATGACTTTGGTGACACAGTAGTTCGAAAAGAGACAACCGTAGGAAACGATGATTGGATTCTGGCATTCGAACTTGATGATGATGGCAATTACGCTGATGCAGTGTTTCATGTCAACAATATCGCAGTATCTGCACCCGCCACACTGGCTCTGATGGGACTGGGATTGCTTGGCATGGTCCGTATGCAGAAACGTAAAAAGGCATAATCGCTAATTCTGCTTTTACAGCTATCCAACAAAAAACCCCGCAGCGTTTGCTGCGGGGTTTTTTGTTATTCCAAAGAGTGATTACAGTGAGGCTGAGGCACACCAAATAAGCTTCTTATTCCAGAGCAGCAAATAGTTCCCGCGCAGCCTCATGCTCCGGAAAGTCTGTTGTACGCCCTAAAATACGCCCAAGCACCTGCTTTGCCAGATCATTGTTACCAATTTTGTTTAGCGCATATGCGTAGTGGTAGTGAATCGAAGGATTCTGGTTCGCATTGGCGGCATCCTCAATTAGCTTAATACCGTCATTAACTTGGCCAGACAACACTAGCGCCCAACCATAGGTATCCTTTACATATATATTGCTAGAGTCCCGGTTATATACCTCTTTGGCATAGCCCATGGCTCGATGAGGATCATTATTGTCCAGCAACAACATTGATAAATTATTCAGCGCTTCGATGTGTCCGGGCTCACGATCGAGTAGCTGCAGATAATACCTTTCTGCCTTTCTCATATTTACACCGTCGTGGTAAAAATGGGCCAACCGGAATAAAACAGGTATGTCGCTCGGGACTCTTTCTACCCTGTCAAGCAGAGTACTTTCAGCCGCTACCTTATCTCCTAATTCAATATAAACGTCCACAAGCCCCATAACCAATTCGCTGGTTTCACCTAACGATAACGCTTGAATAAACGCCTGTTTAGCCCTTTCAAATTCACCACGTTCCTTAAAAACGAGTCCCTCAATACGATACCCAAGGGCTAAGTCAGGAACTTCCTTAGTGAGGTTCTCGGCTAATACAAGTGCTGGCTCGAACTCCTCCAAATAAATATGTATATCGGCTAGCATTGCTTTCGCAAACAGATAGTCGGGTTTCAGGGATATAGCTTTGGAAAAATGTGTTTTCGCCGCCTCATACATCTCGAGAGATAGCTCCGTCATTGCCAGCTCAACAAACGCCCCAGGGACATCAGGCAATACATCCACCAGTTGCTGATTAACAATTAAGGCACTATTAGAATCATCAAGTGCTTTATAGATACGCGAAAAAAGTAATAGAAGGCCTGGATCCTCCATGTTGCGCTCTTTGGCCTCCTCTGCAATTTCTAAGGCCTTACGCGGATTTCCTGAATTCAGGTAATAGCGGGCCAACACTATGCGAGGCAGCAGAATATCGCTGTCTGCCGACCTGATCTTTTCTAGCCACTCTGCACCCTTTTCAATATCCCCTCTTTGCTCCGCCAGCTGGGCCATAGCAAACATGGCGCCGGTATTTTGCGTGTCAATTTCCAGCACCCGTTCAAAACCGCGCTTGGCGGCATCAAAGCTCTCAGCCTGCATGTCCATGCGAGCCAGGTTCATGAGCGCTCCGATAGATGAACTGTCTTTGATGACGGCATCTTCAAAGAAACCGCGGGCCTTTAGGGTTTCTCCTGCGCCAAGTTCTACCAGGCCAGCCAAAACCAGGTAATCGACATCATCTTGGTGCCGGCCAAGGAGCTCTTGGGCCAAGCTGCGTGCCTTATCTATTTCGCGTGCCTGAACATGGGCGATCACAATGGCGGCTTGGGCCTGCTGCTCACCCGCGCCCTTGATACCTTTTAGCTCTTCGATGGCTAACTGGTAGCTGCCCTGGCTGAGGTAGGCTCGTGCCAGTTCAGAGGCAATGCCCGTGTCTTCACCCGACATGAGCTTGGCCTGCTTCATATAGCTGAGTGCGTTGTCACTCTCGCCGATCTGAAACGACGCCCTGCCTGCCATCATCAGCAGATCGGTATCGCTTTCTTCAGCCAGGGCGGGCTCTAATACATCCATCGCCACTTCGGGTTTGTTAAGTTTCAGACTGGTCGCTGCCAGGAGTTTTCTCGCTGCCATGTTCTCAGGGTGTTCGGTGAGGTAACGACTCAACTCCACATTGGCCTGTTCATAGTTTCCCTTGCCAAAGTGGGTCGCCCCAAGCAACAACACTGCGGGAAAATAACTGGGGGCCTTTTCAACAACCTCGAGCAATCCGGTCAAGGCCGAGTCGAGATCCTTGTTGTGATAAGCGACCGATGAGGCCAGGTAGATAACGGCGGGATGCTTACCGTTCAGCTTCAGCAACTCATCGGTGATATGTTTTGCCTGCTCGTACTTCTCATCGAGCATATAGGCCCGCGCCAGACCAATCTTGGAATTAAAGACCTTTCGTGTAAGCGGTCGCGCGGGTTCCAGGTCAACAACCTTATTAAAGGCCTTTACGGCCTCATCAAACTCACCGCGGGCAAACGTTGAGTTTGCCTGTTGCTGCCATACCGAAGCGTTGTTTGGGTGAGCCTGAACTAGGCGCTGCAGCTCCGCCCGGGCGTTTTCATACCGCCCTTCCGCCGCCATCACTCTGACATTGGCGAGGCCTACCTCGAGCTGATTACTCCCATCCTGGAGCGCCGTATCGAGGAGCTGACGAGCTGCATCGACATCATCCTGTTTGAGATAGGTTTCACTCAACAATGCCTGCGCTCGCGCGCGTAAGCTTGACTCCGCGGCGGTTGTAGTTAGACTTTCCTCGAGCGCAATGACCTCGTCATATTTACGCTGCTGAAAAAGGGCCATGGCAATCTTGTAGCTGAGCATGGAACTCTCACCCCCAATCCGTTGGGCAGCGAGAAATTCCTTTTCTGCCGATTCGCCGGCACCGACCCTGAGATACACGTCACCCAATAAAAATCGCGCATCATAGAATTGGTTATTCTTTTGCAGCGCATTCTTTAATTCAATGACGGATGCATGTAGATTTTCAGCATCATAAAACTGTTCAGCCTTCTCAAAATGCTGCACATCGGTCACATTATCTGAAGCACAGCCACTTAGGGCCAAAACCACCGCGGCGACGCTTGCCTTAATTCGTGTATTTTTCATTATTCGTCTTGTACCGTCATTCCAGTATTCATTATCACTGCAATTGTGATTTGAGTTCCTCAAACTTGCCGCCACCGCTATACCCCAAGCGATCCAGTCGTTTAGACTCTTGTCGTGCGAGATCGATATCACCGCGTTTCAGATAGGCATATGCCAGGTGGTAGCGTAGATCAAGCAGGTTTGGGGCTTTGAGTATGCCCTCTTTTAAGACATTGATCCCATCGTCATACTTACCGGCCTTGACCAAGGCCCAACCATAGGTATCCGTAACCGCAGGCGATTCGTTTGAAAGCCTATATGCCTTTTCGGCATATGCTACCGCTTCTTTATCACCCGCCTCTGCCAGGCTCCAGGCCAAATTATTGAGGGCCGGTACATTTTCCGGTTGCAGCACCAAGATCTCACGGTAATGTCGATTGGCCTGATCCGTTTCATCGCTTTCCTGATAGCCCATCGCCAGAACCAATCTGGCCTGCACATCCTGTGGCGACTCGACCAACCAGGCCTCAAGGGTTTGCTGGGCCTTGGTCGGCTGATTCAGCTTAACGTGGCTTTGGTAAAGCCTTATTGCCAGCTGAGACGCCTTCTTCTTTTCGTACGCCTTGGTAAACGCTGCTAAAGCACACTCAAATTTTTCTATCTTGAAGCAAACATCCCCTTCAAGGGCATATCCCGCCGAACTGTCTTGAAATTTGGTCTGGACCTGTTTCGCAGTAGTGAGCGCTTCATCAGGTTTGTCTTGACTCATCTGCAAGCCTGCCAAAACAAGATAAGACTGAGGGCTGTTTTCGTCTTTCTTGATCGCCTCTCGAACCACCTGTTCAGCCTCTTGCACATTACCTGCCTTGGCATGAGCCCCGGCCAACATAAGCGCCGCCTTTGTGTGCCCCTTGCTTAGTTCGTGCAGACGCTGAAAGGAGACAACGGCACTGGAATATTCCTCCCTGGCCATCTGTGCCCGCCCCATTGACTCATGCGCAATGGCGGAATCTGGATTTTTCTCGACGGTTGCGCGAGCGACGCGAACAGCCTTAAGAGCTGCGCCTGTTTGTAGATGGATATTAACCAACATCGCGCTGACATCGGCCCGTGCAACGTCAGCATCGTGAGCCTTCTCCAGCCATTGTTTGCCGCTTTCCATGTCCTTGTTCGCAAGGGCCAGTTTACCCAGGCCAAGCATGGCAGCAATATTTTTACCGTCCCGTTTTAAGATCTCTTGGTAGATCGACTCCGCTTTGGAAAATTCTTTGTCTTGCAATGCCAGTTGGGCCAGATTGATCCTGGCCGAATTGAATCCCGCATCTAACTTGAGCGCCTGGTTAAACTGGGTATATGCCTGGGCTTGGTCCCCTCTTCCGGCGTAGGACAGGCCGAGCAGGTTATGGCCCATCGGGTCATCTGGATGTTTGTCGACCAGGCGTTGAGCTGCCTCAATAGCCTTGTCAAACTGGCGCGCCTTGAGGTGGATATACACCAGCATCAATTCCGCCTTGACCAAGGACTGATCCAGACTGATCGCAGACTCGAGTTGATCGACTGCGTCGCCAACATTCCCGCTGGCCAGCTTACCGATCGCCAGCTGTGCCCGCATACTCGCCATATCGGGTGCCAGTTCAACCGACTTCTCTAGCAGACTTTCACCAAGTTCCGGATCACCCGCCTGAATATGGGCCACACCCAACAAGGACAGAAGTTGGGCGTCGTCGCTACTATAGGTATCGATTTCTTTAAACAGGTCAATGGCACGCGTCGCTTGGTCTAATTTAAGATAGGTGGACGCGAGTAACTTCCTCGCCATAAGGTGCGTTGGGGCTGCCGTTACAACCGTTTGAAGATAATACTCGGCCTGCTCAAACTCAGTCTTTTGGTAATGAATGGCGCCGATCAAATAGGTCGATGAGACGTGATCGGGAACGACTTTCAATGTTTGATTAAAGGCAGTCTGTGCGGAATCGAGTTCCTTCTGCTGTAAGGCCAATAAGCCACTCAGGTAATGGGCCTTCGGGTGAAAGGGGATACGCTCCAGCACCGAGTCGATATGCGACTTGGCACCACTCAATTCATTCGTTTTGATCAACACAGTCGCCATGCCCAGTTCAGCCTGGACATGTTGCGGGTTTTGTTTCAAGGCCTTGGCAAACGAGTCCTTTGCCGTGGCGACGGCTTCGTCTTGAACCATCAATTCACCATGCAATACCCAGGCATCCACATTGCTCGCGTCTTGTGCGATGACACGCTCAACGAGTGCTAACGCCCCTTCTCTATCCCCTTCCATCACCTGGAGTCGGGCCTTGCCAAGCAGGGCGGCAGAATGGTCTTTCACATATTTGAGTGCCCGCTC
>CAMYNQ010000131.1 GCA_947259785.1 uncultured Chromatiaceae bacterium
AAAAATATTTTCCTCAAAATAGAATGAAAACTTGGAAAGCGCTTCAATGTCAGGCCGCCACTCTATATACAGATCAAGCTCGATGTCCTCGCTGCCAAAATCACCTTTAAAGGTGTCATTAAAACGCGGGCCAGTTTGCACCATTAGATTTTCATAGGGATATAAACGTAAATAGAGCGCCCCATAGCTATGATCGTAATTTATATTTTTGTCCTCATGACCGAGTGTCGCGACAATCGTTAACAAATCATCCTGGTGGAATTGATATTGGACAATGGCATGATTTGATCTAAACACATCAAGTTCTTGTCGCTTATAACCGAGCGCCAACATGCTGTTTTCACTTCGATGGATGTAATAGGCATCCAACTCGTTCATATCGGCGTTGTCGAAATGTGTACGGCCAAGCCCAATCTGAAAATAGTTATGATTGAATAATTTTCCATAAACACTGCCGCTAAACTTTAAGAATTTCTCATCACTCCCCCCCTCCGCATCACCATACTCGATGTCCAGCTGGTTCAACATCACACCATTATCGGCCAGACTAATAACGGAGTGGCTGATAAAGAAAAAAGACACGAACAAATAAAAAATGACTCTTTTCATCATGATCGTCCTTTTTAAAATTGTTTCGCGATTTCGAAAAACGCACCACGGCCATCATAGGAAGGGTTGTCATCGACAAAGCCCTTGCCATTTGAAATATGAATATGCCTGGCACCTAAGGTTAGCAATGTGGATATACCAAGGCGTGTGCTCACACCTAAACCATACTGAATCAAGCCATTCAGCTTGGTGCCGCCCGGGGGAAACTCTTCGACAAACAGGACGGGGCCAATACCGTGATTAAGGAAAAGACTCCAACTCTTCGCCCGTAAAAAGTGCCAGCGTAAAGAGAAAAATACACCAATGCCCTCGGCATCTGCATCAACACCGTCCCGTTCACCTTGTGGGACCATTGCCAGAATCTCTCCATTGAGGCCCAACCCGTCTGTTACATAATAAGTTTTTCCAAAGCTGACATGACTAATATTTATCTCTTTGCTGTCATCAATACCAGTGTATCGCCCTACGGAAATAAAGGTGCTCCTCTCACCTTTGACATAGAGCAATGATGACGTTTGTGCGGCAGCATCCGGCGCTTGCTCAGATGATGCCTGTGTCACAGGCAATAACACGCAGCTAAGTAGGCCTAAAATGATCAGTTTGAAATTAACCCATTTCATCATCATTTATTTCCTATTGCCTTGGTTACGTAAAAACCTGTGTATCGTTCTGAGCTTGCATATATTTATTGATGGCGATGTTATCTCTTATCCTCGTTGGCGTACTTAATTTATGAATCAAAAATCTAGCGACCGGTCATCTAACCGGGCACAAAAGCGGATATGGAAAATGTATGGCTTAAAACCCCAATACACTTATATCCCCAGACTGATCTGCTGCAAGCGTAATCGTGCCTTGTCCACTACCAAGCCTGCCACGCTGTGATGTAGGTGTTTCTATCTTGTTCTGAAGCACAAGATTAGTAACAGTGATTGTTCCGTTGGAAGCAGCTGAGGAGAATTCTGCCGATGTGTTTTCTGCTATAGACAGATTAATATCTCCATTAAAAGTGTGCAGGTCTATTTTACCGTTTAGAGGTAGAGTCACTTCACTTACAATTGTGCCGTCAAACAAATCGATCGCTGCACTTCCATGAATATTCGTTATAGTGATATCCCCACTTAGATTATTTACTACAACATCACTCTCTATGGAATCTACTGTCACGTCACCACCAATGATATTGACCAGGGTCTTAAAATAGTTTGGCAGGGTGATCGTGTAATCAACGATATATTTCCGACCCTCGTTGCATTGAGGTCGATCAGTCTCTACACGCACTTCGTTAGGCAGATCTTGTACATTTACTGTCAATTCTTGCATGTGTGCTTGGGCATCCTCATCACTCTCTGATTGAACCCGTTTTTCACCTGTAATAATCACTGAAGTAGCCCCTGGAATAGCGGTAACGGTCACGTTTCCACCTATCCCGTTTAAAGTGAATTGGGTCTGATTTACTACTCCAACATCAAAGGAAAAGGGCTCTCGATTTTCAAAGTTCGTGTTACTGACGCCATCCAACTCACAATCCAGGCCGTCCCAATCGCCCCAGCCACTCCAGCCACTCCAGTCGTCCCAATCTTTCCCATCATTTCCTGTGCCAATAGTTAAGAGAAATGCGACTATCATAACCGCTGCAAGTGCAGCGAGACGCCAGTATGGCGCTCGCCTATTTTGTTTTTGCTTCATTGTCGCTCTCCTTCAATTGGATACAGCGAATCATCAGATAGGCACAAAAACTGCCCAGTGCAATAGACAAAAGGTCGAGATGATCAAAGGTACCTGCCAGAAAATAGTTGGCAGTATTTTCCAGAATAATTACCCCATGGAACCAGTTAGGGACCATGTCAGCGATCAGAGTAGCGATAGCATCATGTTGAGCCAGTTCAAATAAACTATCTATACCGAACCACAGAAAACATATTGAAGCAATTGAAAAACGCCGAGGTGACAACAACGCGCTAGAGATCAGAATAAATACGACTACGTGAATAAACGTAGGAAGACTATCGCCTATAGACCCAAATACCGGGTCAGTGTCGGCAGTGAACGTCCACCAGTCGGGAACAAAGTAGATTTGATCGGCGGGCCGGTCAAGCAGGTACACAAGTAAGCCCATCGTCAGCAAGATCGCTGCCAACATCACTTGCAGTGTCCTTTTCTGCTTATGCATTGAATAAGGCCTTACAAACTGGAATAAGGGTTGTTATCTGCCTCTTTAAAAAGGGTAGTCTAACAAGTAGGCATTTCAAGAGTCATGGCTGTCTATATAATCTCTTAAACGTTGCAGCCAGTTGTCCAGTCCCTGCTTATCGAGAAAGAAATCAAATCCGCCCAGACTGCGCTGCAGATTCATCAGGTCGATAAGAAAATCGAAAACCGCGTTGGTGGCAGACTCTTCGGCCACCAACGCGGCATTCTGGGCATCAAGCAAATCGAGAATGGAAACAGCACCACGGGAATAAGCGTCGCTGACCAGATCCAGGTTTTTTTGCGCTGCAGTGGCGGCATCTTGCGAAAGTTGTATGGCGGGGTGAGAGGCACCTATGCGATGTAGTGTCGCCCTGACACGCTGTTCGATGCGTCCCCTAATGGCATCCCGTTGTGACAATTGTTGATCAAATGCCAATCGGCTGCCAGACAAGCGCGCGCTTCGACCACCGCCCTCAAACAAGGGCAGCGAAACATTAACACCTACCGACCAATCAGTATCATCCTCGGCTGACAAACCGGCCACCCGGGTTTCATCCATGACATGGGTGACCTCACCTTGCAGCGAGACCGTCGGCGACCAATAGCTACGTCTGTTGGCTTTGAGTTGCCGTTGGCTCACCGCTAGCAAGGCTTCGAGCCCCGCCAGTTCAGGTGCGGCCGCTATGCCCTCTTTCACCATAAAATCACCCATAAGTTCGAAACTGCGGTCATTAACCACATACTCGAACAGTTCCTTGCGACTGACCATAAGGCGCGGATCGTCCAGGGTGGCGGATTCGGCAATGAAAGCCTCCTTGAGTGGCCGGTGCAACAGGCGGTTGACGGCATCACGGGCTTGTTGAAGTTGCGCCTGGGCGACGAGCAAGACCTGCCGGGAGGTGGCCAGTTCACTCTCCCAGCGGTAGCCCTCGGCAGGACTGGCGACACCAATCTTCTGCCGGTCGCGAGCCAATTCCAGATTAGTGCGACTAAGGTTCATATTTTCCCGACGGATATGGACGAAGGTTTGCGCTTTCAACACGTTGAGATAGGCCGTGGTGGCCTCAAGAATAATGTCCAGCTCAAGCTGGTGCAGCAGAGCCTTTCTGTTGTCTTGCAGATAGCGTTGGATCGACACATTGGCACGCACTTGATCTGAGTAAAGCAACTGACTTAGCGTGATCACAGCGGTGGTGGACTGCTCGGCCGCCGCACCGCTGATCACCGTGGTACTGTCGTCATTGAGCTGGGCATAAGCGATGGCGGCATTGAGCTGGGGCAACGACCTGGCACGAGCTTCGTCCACCTCTGTCTGCCCTGCTTCTAGTCCCAGCACAGCCGCCCGCAGATCCAGATTAACAGCCACTGCCTCCAGAGCCACCGCCGCCAGAGACAGTGGCCGTCCTTGCGGTTGCGGTTCGGCCTGAAACAGCAAAGCCTCATGCAGGATGTCAAAGCGTGGATGGACACCAATAGCCCGCGCCGTGGCCATGTTGATTGTCAAACGCCGCTTGCTTTTAAAACTGACAGGTTGATCCTCAGCCGGCTTACCATGTAATACTTCGTGCATGTTTAAGGCGTTACGGCGCGCCAACCGGCGCCAATCAGAGGCCGGGGCCTCCGCCATCATGATGCCCAACTCAACAAGCTGTGAGTCGAGCAAGCTGTAGCTGGGCAGGCGTTTTTCAATCAAGGTGGCGATCAGTTGTTTCATGGCGGTTGGATCAAGACGTGCCAGGTCGGTGACCACCACCACGTCGGTGTCCTGCGGTAATTTTGCCGCCAGATCCTCGTTACGAGTCTGTTGCATAACAAATTTTATCGCCACATCTCCCGCCGCAGCCACCTCCCGTGCACGACGAATCAGCCCCGGCTGGGCAGCGTAATGGGCTTCATCCACGAGCACGGCAACCGTCTTGAAATCAATCATACTTTTCAAGCGCTGCAGGTCCCGAACAAAGTCCGCTGTTCCACTCAGATAATTGAGGTTCTTAACGCCGCTGCTGTTGTTATTTCTGGGCAGCCCCTGCAAATCCGCATCCATCACAAACGGTGCAAAGGTCGGCTTTTGCATTTGCCCACTAAGGCTGGCGACGGCGCTGGAGACATAACCCAGCGCCAACACCATATCGACCTCGGGGTCCTGTTGCAGTTGTTTCAGTGCCGCAGCGATGCGCTCGGCCGACCAGGCGCCATCAATCTGTTTCGCCGCAGGAAAACGTATATCGAAGTCTGCCTGAGTCAGGGCCAAGAGTTCATTTTTAAACAACTCGGGTGACCAGCTAATATGTTCAATCGGGCCATCAATGACGATGCCGATGCTAACGACCTTTTCAGCTTGAGCAGTGGCCATTAATAAAAAACACACCATGATCAACATGCTGAACAGTTGCTGTCGTCTCATCGCCCTATCCTCTTTTATATCCATAAATTTCAGCCCTGCATCAAGATCACGGTTTTGCGAAACCGCAACAACGCCGCCAGAAAAAACAGCGCACCGATGGCAGCGATGGCGGCAAACTGCGGCCACACCACCGCCAAGCCGGCGTCGCGAAACAGAATGGCCTGTGCCTGGCTGACAAAATGGGTCGATGGCACCAGCTGCATGATGGCCTGCAGCTCAACCGGCATACTCTGCAACGGGGTGTTGCCGCCGGACAATAACAACATGATCACATACACGATCATGGTGAGCAGCCCGAACTGGGGCATGGAGCGCGCCAGCGTTGCCAAGTAAATACCCAGTGAGGTCACTGCAAACAGATAGATCAGCGTCCCGACGAGATAGAGCGGGATTGAGCCGCGGATGGGAACTGCCAGCGCCCCCTGCACAACGATGAACAGCGACAGGCTGGTGGCGATGATGACCACCAGACCATTGGCCCAGACCTTGGCGAGCATAATCTCCACCGGTCGCAACGGCATCACCAACAGATGTTCGATAGTACCGTGCTCACGCTCGCGGATCAGGGCTGCACCGGTGAGCAGCATGGCCATCAGGGTGATGTTGTTAGTGAGGGACATGGCGCCCTGAAACCAGGTTGGCTCCATATTGGGATTAAAGCGGGCGCGGGTGACAATCTTCACTGCAGCTGTGGCACTTTCCCCTTGCAAAAACGCGTTCAACTCCTGGGCAATAATCTGCTGGATATAGCTGGCGCCGGTGCCGGCCAGCCCCATGGCGGTGGCGTCGACATTGAGCTGAATTACCACCGGCCGTCCAGCCAGGATGTCTGCCTGAAACCGCGGCGGAATATCGATAACAAAGGAATAACGAGCCGCATCCATGGCGGCATCTATCTCGTCTATCTGCAACGCCACCGGCACCTGAAAACGGGGTTGCAATAAAGCGTCACCAATGCGCCGAGAGAGTTGCGAGCGGTCTTCATCGACAATGCCCACCGGTGCATTGACCACCCCGACGCTGGCGTTCTGGGCCTCTTCGAACACGGCAAAGCTAAACATATAAACAATCAGCAGCAACATCACCAGGTCAGCCCGCAGGCTGAACAACTCTTTGATTCCGAGTTGCAAGATATTGCTTAAGCATCTCTTCATCGTTACTTCTCCTGCATCTTCAACAAGCTTAGCGACAATAACAAGTAGGTCAGGATCAATAGTGTCAACATGCCAAGGTTGGGCATCAGCGCCTCGAAACCCAGCCCCTTGGTAAAGGTGCCCAGGCTGATTTGCTGGAAATAGCCGCTGGGAAAAATCTGGCTGAAGGCCTGAGCACCGAGTGTTAGGGAAGCAACCGGGGCGAAAAAACCCGAAAAATTGACCGCGGGCATGGTGGTGATGATGGCGGTGCCGAATATGGCGGCGATCTGGGTCTTCATAAACGAGGACATCAGCAGACCCAGGCCGGTAGTAGCAATGACATAGAGTAGCCCGCCCGCAAGCAAAGTGAGCGCGCTGCCTTTGATCGGCACCTGAAACAGGAACACCGCCAGCAACACCAGGCAGGCGAAGTTAAGCAAAGCGATCAGCACATAGGGCACCTGCTTGCCCAGCAGAAATTCCAAGCCGCTCACCGGGGTGGCATAAAGGTTGGTGATGGACCCCATCTCCTTTTCCCGCACCACCCCGGCGGCGGTCATCATGGCGGGTATCCACACCAGCAGCATCATGATGGTGCCGGGCACAATGGCATAAATGCTTTTGAAGTCCTGATTGTAACGAAAACGGGTTTCGATGCTGACAGGCGCTGGTGGCTGGCTTTGGCCAGGCTCTGCACGCAGCCGCTGTTGCAGGTAAAACTGATGCACACCGAGAATATATCCGCGTGCGGTTTCGGCAGTAAACGGAAAGGTACCATCAAGCCAGACACCCACCTCCGGCTGACGGCCACGTTTCAGGTCCTTAGCAAATCCCGTTGGTACTTCGATGACGAAGCTTACCTGGCCTTTACGCAAAACATTTTCTACGTCGTTGTAATGGCGTAACGGTGGCCCTTGTGAGAAGTAACGGGAACCGGCAAAATTTTCCAGATAACTGCGGCTTTCCGGACTTTGATCGTAGTCGAGTACCGCATAGGAGATATCCTCCTGATCAAAGGTGATGCCGTAACCAAAGGCAATCATCAATATGATCGGACCAAGTAAGGCGAAGGCGATACGAATCGGGTCACGAATGATTTCCAGACTCTCGCGGCGGGCATAGGCCCAGGCATGAGCTGGGTTGATGAAAAAGTGTTTCGATTTGGTATGCGCTGAAGCGGCCTGATCATTGTGCTCAGGTAGTGCATCCGTCTTAACCACTGCAAGCTCACTTGCAGAAGCCTGCTCCAGATATTCAATAAAGGTCTGTTCCAGGTTTTCGCTACCACGCTCGCGTACTAATTCTGCCGGGCTGCCCTGTGCCAATACTTTACCCGCGTGCATCAGCGAGATGCGATCACAACGCTCGGCCTCGTTCATAAAATGGGTGGAGATGAAGATGGTCACGCCATCATCACGTGACAGCTGTATTAATAATTGCCAGAACTGATCCCGCGCCACCGGGTCCACCCCCGAGGTAGGTTCATCGAGGATTAACATCTCCGGGCCGTGAATCACCGCGACGGCCAACGACAACCTTTGGCGCACACCCAGGGGCAGCTTTTCTGTCAACTCATCGGTCATCTCACCGAGGCCAAAACGTTGGGTCATCTCCTCCACGCGCGAGCTGATCTGTTCGGTGGGCAACTGAAAGATACGTGCATGCAATATCAGGTTTTGCCGTACCGTCAGTTCACTGTAGAGTGAGAAGGCCTGGGACATGTAACCGACCCGCTTTCTTAGGTCGATGTCCTTCACATCG
>CAMYNQ010000132.1 GCA_947259785.1 uncultured Chromatiaceae bacterium
CGTTCAAGGTCAGCTGCCTGGCGCATGAATTCCAAATACTCTTTTGGGGTACAGAAGTTCATTACTCGTTCAACACCAGCACGGTTATACCAGGAGCGGTCAAGCAAAACGATCTCACCGGCGGTTGGCAGGTGCTTAATATAACGCTGGAAATACCATTGTCCTTTTTCGGTTTCGGTCGGCTTTTCCAGGGCGATCACACGTGCGCCACGAGGGTTAAGGTGTTCCATAAAACGCTTGATCGAGCCGCCTTTGCCGGCGGCATCACGGCCCTCGAAAAGGATGACTATTCGTTGCCCTGTTTCCTTGACCCAGCTTTGCATTTTCAGCAGCTCAACCTGCAGTTCCTGTTTGCATTTTTCATATTCGACGCGGCTGATCTTGCTTTTATAGGGATAGGTGCCGTTCTTGAAGATATCCTTCCTGGAAAGCTGGGGAGAGTTCTTTGCTTCATTTTTGCTTGTAGTATCAGTTTCTAAGTTGCTGCTCGTCGGGACTGCCTGAATTGCTTGTTCTGTCATAACTACCTCATTGCTGTTAATTATCTAAAAAATACACGCCATAACACTCTTTGTTCTTGGCTGTAAAAATACAAACCCATCTATAAATCATAGACCCACAACAAGCATTTTTCAGTATTAGGAAGGGAGGAAATTGCAGTTATTTTTGATTGAAAATCACATTGATATTGAGGGGTGTAAATGAGAAAAATATCATTTGGGGTGCACAAGGCAGGCTGCGCCGCTGGATTTGGGGTTGATGTTGTCAGAACAGACAATGAGCGTCTTTAAAACCCAGTGATTTTCTATGATTGGACAGGGAACTGGTCAAAAAGCGCTAAGTATTGGCGACTGTGAGATCACAATTTTTCAGATAAGGATTATTTTTGTCAGAACCCGCTGAGATCAATGAAATGTATTTGCTGCATAGTGGCCGATGAGGTTTTGCCATTGCGCTAGAAAATATCGGTTTTTTCAGGCTGGGGTTGGTTACCAGCTGATATCGCGCGGTGATAGCTTGCTGGTATTGGTTTTGACCTCACCAATCTCACCACCGCTGAGATGAACGACCCGGTCGGCCATGCCGGCGATGGCGGCGTTGTGGGTGATGACCGCGGTGGTTGTGCCCAGTTCGCGGTTGATGCGTTCAATTACTTCCAGCACCAGTACGCCGGTTTGCACATCCAGTGCGCCGGTGGGTTCGTCACAGAGCAGCACTTCGGGGCGTTTGGCCACAGCACGGGCAATGGCAACCCGCTGTTGTTCACCGCCGGATAGCTGGGCAGGGAAGTGATCCATGCGCTGTTCCAATCCCACCAGGCGCAATGCCTCTTCAGGTGTCATGGGGTTGATGGATATCTCGGTGACTAGAGCAACGTTCTCTCTTGCTGTCAGGCTGGGAATGAGGTTGTAGAACTGAAACACAAAGCCCACATGTTCGCGTCTATAGGTGGTCAGGGCGTTGTCATCATAGATACTGAGATCATGGTCGTGATAACGCACTGTGCCGCTGGAGGGGGTGTCGAGGCCGCCGAGGATATTGAGCAAAGTGGATTTGCCGCTGCCTGATGGGCCAAGCAAGACCACAAATTCGCCTTGGTAGAGGCTAAGGTCAACGCCTCGCAGCGCATGAACCTTGACCTCGCCCATTTCATAGACCTTGGTAATGTCATGGGCGTTAAAGACGGTATTTTCAACTTGTGTGTTGCTGCTAGCCATCTGATTAAGCAAGTTGCTTTGATAGCTAACAGTATCGTTTATTTTTTGTGGCTTTGCCATTTGAACAGGGGCTATTTGTTTAGATAGTGTTTACGTTCTTTTTCAGGAAACTTTTCAATGGCATAGCGCAGCATGGTGCGCGGCATCTGCTGATGGTGCCGATCCAGAAAGGCCTTTTCGACGGCGAGGTCGCGTTTTCCGATTTCCCGTAGCATCCAGCCGACGGCTTTGTGGATAAGATCTTCTGGGTCGTTTAAAAGCACGGTGGAAACTTTTAAGGCATCATCAAATTGATTTTGGTCTATCAAATGAAAGCAGGCAAGAACGGCAATTCTGCGTTGCCATAGGTTGTTTGATGCAGCCAGTGCGTAGAGCGGTTGCCTGTCCTTATCCTCCAGATAGGCGCCGACAATATGATGCGCTGAGCTATCGACCAAGTCCCAGTTGTTTATGTATTGGCTGTTGTTGAGGTATGCCTCGTAGATAGTGGTTTTTCCATCCGCATCAGCGTGCTTGAATTTATAGACCAGCAGTAGCAAGGCAAACAGACGTTCTTCATGGTAGGCGGATTTGAGCAGGTTCAGGTTTTGTTTTAGCGATGTGGCCTTGTATTTTTTGATCTGTTTTCTAAGCACTGGCACACGGATGCCTAGAAACTTATCCCCCTCACCATATTCACCCTTACCGGTTTTAAAAAATCGCTGCGAATGCTTGGCGATTACCGGGTCAGAAAGTGCTCTCAGAGTTGTTTGAATTTCTTTTGTGCTCATTTATCACTTAATGATAGTGAATGGGGTGCCAAAAATAAAAGTGAAAATGAGGTATAGAAACTAGGTCTAGCCATCTAACTTATTAGAACTCTTTTGAAAAAAAATAATTTGTGGAAATAATCGTTTCTACAACTAGACTTAAATATAAGCGAACAAAAATATAATGGGAGTTAAGAAGGGGTTTGTTTATTTTCAAGATTGGGAATGGGTAGTCACTTGAGGGTAAGAATAGAAAATAATAAAAAAGAGGGCATGGCAAGCAGGTCCATGCTAGGGAATTGGCTGATAAGCTGGTTGAATAAAGAAAACCACGCGACTGGTCGGTATTTGTGTGATTTCAAACGTCTTAGCTCCGAAATTCGCGCCTGCGATGTCCTGTTGGTAGAAGGGCGCACTCGCGCCAGTGAGATCATCAAGGCGGTTACCAAAAGTACATGGACACATTCGGCCATCTATATTGGCAGGCCCAAGGATATTAAAAATACCGAACTGCGGAATAGGGTTTTGGACTTCTATCCTGCCAAGTTAAACGAGCGACTATTGATTGAACCATTGCTGGGTGAGGGCACGATCATCACCCCGCTGAAAAAATATAGGCATGAACACCTACGCATCTGTCGACCTTCTGGGCTTTCGCTGGTCGATATGCAAAAGATCACTAGTCACGTGATAGATCACCTTGGGCTTGATTACAATATTCGGCAGCTGTTGGATTTGGCGCGGTTTAGTCTTCCCTTCAGTATCATCCCGCGGCGCTGGCGTTCAACGTTGTATGAACATCAGGCGGGCATTCCTAGCAAGACAGTTTGCTCATCAATGATTGCTTCGGCGTTTTCGACGGTTCAGTATCCAATCCGTCCCATCGTCCATCATAAAAAGGACGGTGGGGTGCGCTTGTATAACCGCAATAACCGCATGTATGTGCCAAGAGATTTCGATACTTCGCCTTACTTTGATATTTTAAAATATCCTTTCCCTGCTCTGGATGATCCAACGCTCTATCGCCAGCTACCCTGGGATGATAATGGGGTGATTTGTAATACAGAACAGGAGTGTTTCATGCCTTCAGCGGCAGCGTTGAATGAGGTGCAGGCACAGCCACTCAATACAGAGTGGGTGCCGGCCCCCATCACTGAGTTCACAAGCAGATAAGCTTAATGAATACAAGCGTTCTGAGATTGCTAGGATGCTTTTCAAAATAGATACGTAATGGATTGAATACGGGCTGACAAGCATAAAACGACGGGGGCCATCGATTTTGTGACAAGCAGCTTGCTAGGCCTGTTGCTGCAGACTGGCGCGGATGCATTGAAGCACGCCGTAGTCGTATTCACCCTCAAGTGTCTCATAGATCGGTTTAAGCTTGCCATCTTCACTTTGTTCAAAGGCAAACTGGATCGCATTGAGTTCTTTATCATCCAGCTCGATGGCGTCATCCAGTTCTATCTCACCTTGTTCGATCGCCTTGGCCAGATGATTGTAGACCGTGATCAGGGTCAGGTCGCGTTGATGGGCGATGGCCAGTGGCGCCAACCCCTTGCTCAATAGTTGTATGGTTTCATCTACCGTGTCGGATACGGTTGCCGGTTGGCTGTATTCGAGGATGACATCAAGAAAGGCCTCGCCATAGCTTTCCAGCTTGCGCACACCAATGCCGGTGATGCGCCCCAGTTGTTCGAGACTTTGCGGCTGACGTTCTACCATGTCGGCCAGGGTGGCGTCGTGAAAGATGACATAAGCGGGCACGCCCTGTTCCTCGGCCAGTTTTTTGCGGCAGTCGCGCAGGGCATTCCAGAGTCTGGTGTCGGCCTCTTTATTGAACTGGGTGGTGTTGCGTTTGCGTTCACTCTTTCTGGCCTTGGCCTGCTTGCGCAAGAGTAATTTTTCCTTGCCCTGTAACACGGGGCGCGCAGCTTCGCTTAGGCGCAGACTGCCGTGGCCTTCAATGTCAACGCTGAGCAGGCTGCGAGAGATCAGTTGCCGAAACAGACCGCGCCACTCGGTGGCCGAGTGTTCCTTGCCAATGCCATAGGTGCTGAGCTGATCATGGCCAAACTGTTTGATGCGTTCGTTGTCGCTGCCGCGTAGCACGTCAATTAGATAGTTGACGCCAAAGCGTTGGCCGGTTCGATGCACGCATGACAGGGCCTTTTGCGCCGCCACCGTGGCATCCCAGGTCTCAGGTGGGGTCAGGCAGTTGTCGCAGTTGCCACAAGGTTTATCCAGTGAGTCACCAAAGTATTGCAGCAGGGCCTGACGGCGACAACTGGTTAGTTCAGACAACCCCAACATCGAGTCGAGCTTGTGCCGCTCGACACGTTTGTGTTGTTCATCGGCATCGGAGTTTTCCTGCATCTGCTTCAGGGTGATGACATCTTGCAGACCATAGGCCATCCAGGCATTGGATGGCAGACCGTCACGGCCGGCACGGCCGGTCTCTTGATAATAGGCCTCGATGCTCTTGGGCAGATTGAGGTGGGCGACAAAACGCACGTCCGGTTTATCGATGCCCATGCCAAAGGCAATGGTGGCGACGATGATGATGTTGTCGTCACGCAAAAAACGTTCTTGATTTTGTTGCCGCACAGCAGCAGGCAGGCCAGCATGGTAGGGCAGTGCCGTCAGCCCCTTGCTGGAAAGCCACGTCGCCACATCCTCGACTCGCTTGCGCGACAGGCAATAGACGATGCCCACCTCGCCCTCGTGTTCGTTGCGGATAAAACGCAATAGCTGTTCGCGGGCATTGCCCGAGTTTTCGCTGATGCGGTAACGAATATTGGGCCGGTCAAAACCGCTGTTGAATAGTTTGGCATCTTGTAGAGCCAGTCGCTCGATGATCTCGTTGCGGGTGGGTGTGTCTGCGGTGGCGGTTAGGGCGATGCGTGGAATGTCGGGAAAGCGCTCATGCAGGGCCGACAGCTGGATATACTCAGGTCGGAAGTCATGGCCCCACTGGGACACACAATGGGCCTCGTCGATGGCAAACAAGGCCAGCTTGATCTGATTAAACAGATTCATCGTCCGGCCATTAAAAAGCCGCTCTGGCGCGACATAGAGCAGATCCAGTTCAGCGTTGAGCAACTGGTTTTCTATCTCATTCATCTCGGCCCCGGTCAGACTGGAATTGAGATAGGCGGCCTTGACCCCGTACTGGCGTAGTGCCATCACCTGATCCTGCATCAAGGCAATCAAGGGTGATACGACAATGCCGACGCCGTCACGGACAATCGCCGGGATCTGATAGCAAAGTGACTTGCCGCCACCGGTGGGCATCAACACCAATGCATCGCTGCCATTGACGACCTGGTCGATTATCTCGGCTTGATCACCGCGAAACTGCTCATAACCGAAAATGGTCTGCAGGGTGTGAAGGGCGGGCGAGGTGTTAGGCTGGCTGGAGTTCATGGCGGCCATTATACCCGCTAAACAGGCTGATTATCATGCTAGGTCAGGCTGGATTTCTACTATGTTAATCTGGGTGTTGTTTTATGAACTTGGCTTAACAAGCGCTTTGAAATGGATAAAATGTGTGCAAAACGATTTGTATTTATTGTCCTGGTGGTTGGTCTAGCTGGCTGTTCATCTGACCCCAAACGAATAGAACAACAGGAAAAGGCCTTGGATTCACAAATAAAGTTTTATGAGGTTGAGGCTCAGGATTGGAGAGCGTCCGGCAACGAAGGAATGGCCGAATATTTTGAGCAAAAATCGCAAGGTTTACGCACACAGCGAAGTGATCTTGATGATGGCTTTTTCGATTTTTTTATAGATATTCTTTTTGACTAAGCACACAGTTAGTGCAGTTTCCAAAACTTCTCCATCGCCAGATAGGTGAACGAGGCGGTCCAGGTGATCATCATCAGGCCTATCAGTGATTCTGTGCCGGTTAGTAGGCGCAGGCCCTCCATCGGATAAATGTCGCCAAGCCCAAGCGTGGTATAGGTAACCATGGAATAGTAAAAATAGTCATAGAAACCGGCCACCGGCAGACCACTGATGTTGCCGGTGCCGAAGACTTCATCCAGTGTTAGGTAGCAGGCGGCATAAAGTGCCACCTCAATCAGATGGGCAACAAAGGCGGCGCAGATGATGACCAGAATCCGTTGTCTCGGTGAAATGTGCAGATGTATCAACGACTGTGACGTCAGCCTAAGTGCTTCATAGTGGATTAAAACCACCAGTGCCGCGAGGCTGATTGCAAGACTGAATTCAAACAGGGTATTCACTACAGCTTCCTTGGCGACTGTTTTTTTTGAGACTGGGTATTAGTTTAGGTAAAACAGTTGGTCGTAGCAATTGATAAGTGTTGTGTTGATAAATTGCCCCTATCCTGCATTGGTGTCGTCCATACATTTAGCCCAAACGGCGGCTAACAGGATTAACCCCTCCTAAAAATAGTATTACTACAAAGTATCAGCGACCTTAAATCTTACTGTCGATAGGCTCAGAAGAGAGGTTGGGCCAAGTTTTTAAGTAATCACGAAGTAGCCCATCAAACCAGTCTTCATATGTTCAATTAGATGGCAGTGATACATCCAGCGGCCTGGATTGTCGGCGACAAAGGCAATGCGAATGGTTTCATATTTTCCCAAGATGACGGTGTCGGCCTGATAGGGTTTGATGTCACGTTTATTGGAGTCAAGCACGCTAAACACTACCCCGTGTAGATGAATGGGGTGGGAGTACTGGCTGGTGTTGACCAGTGTGAAGATATAACTTTTGCCTAGTTTCAGGCGGGCCAGTGGTTCCGGGGTGTCACCCTCGGCGATGCCGGGCCAAGGTTTTTTGTTGATGGCCCAAAAGCTAGGTTGGCCGGATCTACCCATGGGTGCGACAGCGCCGCTCCAGTCAAAGGTGAAGTTTAAAGTCTCTGCCTGATCCAGTTGCGGCAAGCTTATGGGGTTGGCTGGTAGTGGGGCTATGCCTTGCCTTGGGCTTAGCTCGCTTGCCACTGTGCGCAGGGTGCAGAGTCGCTCTTGGCGCATGCCGCGACGGCGATAGATGGGGAGCTCGACACCGACGTCCGTGGGTGCAATCAAGCCAGCATCCAGGCGCATGCCCGGGCCAAGCGGATAGGTCTGTTGTGGCCGAGGTGTTTGCAGAGGCATGCCATCATAAGCCAGGTGCTGGACCTCGGCATGGTCGATCCACAGATCATAACTTACAGTGTTGTCCAGGTTGGCCAGGCGTAGACGTACGGCGCCACCGGCTGGAATCTCTAATACGGGGTCGTGTTCCGAATTGACCGTTTGCCAGGTTCCTGGCGTGCCCATGCGTGCGGCCTTGCGTGGCGTTGATAGTTTAAGAAACTGTCCGGCTTCGTCCAGGTGCCATTTTTTCAGAATCAACGGCAGGTCAGCATCAAACCCCGGTGCTTGTTTTTCTTCGACAATCAATAGCCCCACCATGCCCTTGCCGAGTTGTTCAAGGCTATTGATGTGCGGGTGATACCAGAAGGTGCCGGCGTCAGGCACAACGAAGTCATAAACAAAGCTTTCGCCCGCTTGTA
>CAMYNQ010000133.1 GCA_947259785.1 uncultured Chromatiaceae bacterium
TTAGCCCCGTTGACGGCACCCCCATGGGCAAGCAGACACCGATGAAACCCTACGAAATCCTGCGCGCCATCGCCACCTACCGCTTCATGCTGCCCAAGGCCGAGATCCGCATTGCCGGTGGTCGCCAGCACCTGGGCGACATGCAGTCAATGATCTTCATGGCCGGCGCCTCTGGCGTCATGATTGGTGACTACCTCACCACCAAGGGCCGTAGCGTCAATGATGACCTGAAGATGATCAAAGACCTGAAACTGGACATCCGCGGCGACACCCAGCAGCGCCGCGACCAACAACTGGTGCAAGCTGCCACTGCATGAAAGAATCTCAATGAAAGATTTGGCCGCCGAACTTAAGCGGCTGCAAGACGAGCACCTCTACCGCCGCCGGCGCATTATCGATGGACCCCAAGGGGTCCATCTCAACGTTAATGGCCAGCAAATGCTCTCCTTCTGCAGCAACGACTACCTCGGCCTAGCCAACCACCCCGAGATGGCCAAGGCCATGCAGGATGGTGCGGCACGCTGGGGCGTCGGCAGTGGCGCCTCACACCTGGTCAATGGCCACTCCAGCGCCCATCACGCCCTGGAAGAAGAACTGGCCGCCTTCACCGGTCGACCACGGGCCTTGTTGTTCTCCACCGGCTACATGGCCAACATGGGCATCATCGCCGCCCTTTGCGGTCGTGGTGACTTCGTCTTCGAAGACCGCCTCAACCATGCATCACTGCTGGATGGCGGCCTGCTATCTCAGGCTCGCATGCAACGCTTTAGCCATGGCGACACTGATGCCCTGGCGCAAAAACTGGCCGCACATGCAGACTCTGAAAAGCTCGTAGTGACCGACGGCGTCTTCAGCATGGATGGCGACATTGCCCCGCTGCCCGAACTTACCGCCGTCGCCAAACAACACAAGATCTGGCTAATGGTCGACGATGCCCACGGCTTTGGTGTGTTGGGTAAAAATGGCGGCGGCTGCGTTGAGCATTTTGCTTTGGGCATGAATGACGTGCCCATCCTGGTCGGCACCCTGGGCAAGGCCTTTGGTAGCTTCGGCGCCTTTGTCGCCGGTTCGGAAGAGCTGATCGAATACCTGATTCAAAAGGCACGCCCCTATATCTACACCACCGCCCTGCCACCTGCCGTGGCCGAGGCCAGCCGCACCAGCCTCAAGCTGCTGCAAACTGAAAACTGGCGCCGCGAAAAACTACAAACACTGATCAAACATTTTCGTCACGGCGCAAACGAACTAGGATTGCAATTGATGGACTCGGAAACGCCGATCCAACCCTTGCTAATTGGCGACAACAACAAGGCCATGGCCATCAGTGAAAAACTGTTACAACAAGACATCCTAATCAGCGCCATTCGTCCACCGACCGTAGCCGAAGGCACCGCGCGGCTGCGCGTTACATTCTCAGCCGAGCACACGGAAGAAAATGTCAATCGCCTGCTCAACACACTGGAACAAGTCACATGAGCCTGCTGCATGCAGAAACATTCGGACAAGGCCCCGATCTGGTCCTGAGCCACGGCTGGGGCCTGCACGGCGGCATCTGGCAAGCAGTGATTAAAGCTCTGCAGGATCACTATCGCCTGACAGTCATAGACCTGCCCGGCCACGGCCACAGCCCCACACCTGCTGGAGGCTTTGATCTCAACCGCCTGTCACAGCTAATGCTCGACGCCGCACCGGAAAATTCCATCTGGATCGGCTGGTCGTTGGGCGGCATGGCATCATTGAATGCTGCACTACACTGGCCACAACAGATAGACAAAGTAGTCATGGTGGCGGCACAGCCACAGTTCGTGCAAACCGCAGACTGGCCTCACGCAACACCGAGCAACAATCTAGCGGCATTCACCGACAACCTGACGAAGAACACCAGTCAAACCCTGAAACGTTTTCTCGGCCTGCAGGTACGCGGCATTGCCGGTGAAAAAGAGATGCTGCGTGGCATTCGCGACATTGTCGAGCAACGACCTTTACCGCAGACTGAAGCACTACGCCTAGGACTAGAGATACTCAACAGCACCAACCTGCGGCCACAACTAAAACAACTGCAATGCCCGATACAATTTATTCTAGGTGAACGCGACATGCTGGTGCCTATTGCCACTGCCGACAAAATTCAACAGCTTTTACCGCAGGCCAGAATAGACATTATGACAGAGGCCGGCCACACGCCGTTTCTATCTCACACAGAACAATTTCTGACTCTGCTTGAAGACTTTATAAGCCAATAACATGCATCAAGATATATACCAACTCGACAAACGCCTGATCCGCGAATCCTTCGACCGCGCCGCTGCCGGTTACGACGAAGTCGCCCTACTGCAACAAGAGGTCGGCCAACGCCTGCTGGAACGGCTCGACCTGATCAAGCTGCAACCCAAACGCATCGTCGACATCGGCGCCGGCACTGGCGAACTCAGCAGCACTTTAGGCAAACGCTACAAGGGTTGCGAAGTAATCAACCTCGACCTGGCCCCCAACATGCTCAAACAGGCACGCAAACGCCAAGGTTTGATGGATAAACTATTCGGCAAACAACGCTTCATCTGTGGCGATGCCGAGCAGCTCCCCCTGGCCGACAATAGCGTCGACATGGTCTTCTCCAACTTCGCCATTCAATGGTGTTCCGATCTGGATTTAGCCTTTACTGAATTCCAACGCATACTCAAACCCGGCGGTCTTTTACTGTTCACCACCTTCGGCCCTGATACCCTGAAAGAGCTACGTCAGGCGTGGCATGCGGTGGACAACGACGTGCACGTCAACAGCTTCATCGACATGCACGACATCGGCGACGCCCTGCTACGTGCCAGTCTGGCCGACCCGGTGATGGATGCCGAACACCTGACACTGACCTACCCAGACGGCATGGGCGTGATGCGTGACCTCAAGGCCATGGGAGCCCACAACATCACCTCGGGCCGCAACCACGGCCTGACCGGCAAACAGAAACTCAAACAGATGTTGGCGGCTTACGAACAATTCCGCACTGATGAGGGTCAACTGCCCGCCACCTATGAAGTGGTCTACGGCCATGCCTGGGGCAGCGATGCTAGCCCTAAGCAACAACAAGACGAAAACGGTGGCGTGCACATACCGCTATCGCAACTGCGACGTTAATGTAACTATTAATAAACTTAGGTTCAAACCCCCAAACCAAACAAATAGATAATTTCTCTGAACAAAGCAGTAACCCCCTACCTTCATCGAAAAATCATTTAATTCTTCTAGCCATCATTAAGGACCGGTTGAAACCGCAGCCCATAGTAGCCATTTCAGCTTTCTGTGTATTTGCCTAAAATTTGTTCATGGTGGTCAATTAATAGTTTTTAGTCAGGTGACACCGCTTAGTTGCGCTAATAGAAAAGGTTACCGGGTGTATAGAATACTAGGGGAGTGACTTAATGGTTAAGTCAGCAGAGAAGAATATAGAACCTGGTGCTGGCGTAGAGAAAGCAGCGGCGTGATTAACCATGAATGGGTATCTGTAAATGCTACTGGTATGACAGGTAATTACGTGAATCCTTTAATAAAAGACTGCCTAGTCTAGTTTTGTTGTTCAAGTGATGCTGTTGAATCAATTATAGTTGTTGACTGCATATTCAACGGGCAAGATTACCCCTGCTGCTCAGGCAGGGGTTCAAACAGAGTGCCTTTGTTTTGTATCCCTTCAAGCAGATATTCTTCGGCGGTGGTGAGGTCGTAGCCATTACAGAGGAACATCTTGCGGTTATTGTTCATCATGAACTTAGCGGCCATGAGTTTGGTAACGATGCCACCGGTGGCAAACTCGTTATTGGGGCTGTGGTTCTCATCCAGCGCTTCAAGCGGAATTTCACTGAGATGACTGATGATAGTTGCATCATCATGGGTCGATGGGTTCATGTCGTAGTAGCCATCGATATCACTGAGTATCACCAATAGATCCGAATCGGTGTAATGCGCAACGTGGGCGGCGAGCTGGTCATTATCGCCAAACACCTGATCGGATATGGTGGTGATGTCGTTCTCGTTGACCACTGGCAGAATGTCGTTATCTACCAGTGCATCGACGATCTGTTTGACGATGTCTATATGAGGCGGTGATTCAAAATCCTCTTCGGTTAACAGGATCTGACTGGTATCGATGTCATAAATATCAAACATGGCTTTGTAACTGCTCATCAGGATTGGCTGGCCGATGGAAGCCAATACTTTTTTACTAATGTTTTTTTTGCGATCCAGTTTCAGAGCCGTGTAGCCTGCGGCAACCGCACCCGAGGTGACCAGGATAACTTCATAATGCTGTTTGAGCTTGGCAATGAATGTGACTAGATTGAGCATGCGCTGTTTGGCGATCTCGTTGTTTTCGGTTAAGACACCGCTGCCTACTTTTAATGTAATACGTTGCAATCTTTTACTCCAAAACAGGTTTTATCCGACAATTGTATTGATACCGCTTCAGCAAGGAAATGTCAGTGGTCTGGCGTTAATGGCCTTGATAGCGCGGTGAGCGGCCTTAGGATAACAAACTGACGGCTCTGGCACACCCCGCGACAACTGACCTCTGACATTGAATTACCGATAAGGTGGGGCATGATAGCCGCATCTTTTTGTTATAAATGGTCGCTATCAGGGTTAACACACCGCTTAATGATGACGGGCAAATGGCCCTTCATGGCACGTTTCTGCCAGACAACTAAAACTTACAATTGGCGGAGTTAATTTGATTCCAAATGTGTATCGCAGATCGCACCCATAAAATTTCATAAGATTAAAAACAACTTCTGCATTTTAAATCTCTTTAGCTAAAACAGTCGTCTGCTTCACAGCCGTACCACTCAAAGCAAAACCACGCAGCTGCCCTTCACTATCGAGAAACAACGCCTTGATGGCATCACTCGTCTGTTCAATCTGCCATTCACCTTCAATACCCGCTACAGGCGGCAAAACAGAGACCGGGTAAGCGGGCGTCTTCAGAGCCACCGGCATGGCTGGGTACTCAACCACTGTCTTTGTGCCAGCCAGGGTCTTGGCCAGGGCCCGAGCGCCAATCATTAGCGGCATAACAAAAGGCAGCACCGCACCCTTCACCTCGGCACAGTCACCCAAGGCATAGATATCCTCGACTGAGCTTTGCAGATAAGAATCAACCACGATGCCGCGATCAATGACCAAACCTGCCTGAGCTGCCAACTGAGTACGTGAACGCAAACCAATGGCTGACAGCACCACATCTGCCCTGACCTTAAAACCACTCTGCAATAGCAATTCAAAGCCATCAGCATGGTGATCAATTCGACTCACCTCATCCTGCTTATGCCACTCTACACCCCAGCGCTGCAAGGCCAGATTCAGGTTCCGCCCTATCACTTCAGGCATCAAATAGCTGAGAGGCCGTGGATTACGATCGATCACACTGACCTGAAATCCTGCATTAGCAAGATCATTGGCAAACTCACAGCCAATCAGGCCACCACCGATGATGGCAATCTGTTCTTTGCCTTCAATCTGGCGGCGAAATCGATCGTAATCAGCCAAATCATTGACCGACAAAATCGCACCAACATCACCTTCAAAGTTAGGGCGAAACGGCTCCGCCCCCAAAGCCAACACCAGCTTGCTATAGCAAATCACCTCGCCACCAATACTAATCGTATGCGCCTCGCTATCAATGGCCGTGACCCGCTTAAAGTTGCGGATCTCTGCGTTCAATTGATCCTCCATTTGCTCGGCAGTCGCGTTTACCAACTGCTGCGCCGTCTTCTCCTTGGTCAAGGCATTGGACAACATCGGCTTGGAGTAGACACTGCCATCGTCAGCGGTGACGATGAGCAACGCTGTTTCTTTATCCAACTTGCGAAACTCTCGTGCCAGGGAGTAACTCGCCATGCCGCTGCCGACAATAACTACCGGTGACATTGGCTTAAGCCTCCACCATGTCAAAGTCTTCTTTGGCGACACCGCAATCAGGGCAGGCCCAATCATCTGGAATATCACCCCAGCGTGTGCCAGGGGCGATACCCTCTGCCGGCATACCTTCGGCTTCGTCATAGATAAAACCACATACAATACAAATCCACGTCTTCATCTTGTTTCTCCTACGATTGATTCAATTAATTATTCTGAAACCTTGGTCAAGGCATCACGATAATGATTGGCGTGACGCTCCTCCACCTTGGCTAGGGCGGCGAAACGTTTGGCCGCCTTTTCCAGCACCGCGGTGAACATCTCGGCATGCTCTTTCGACTCTGCGATCTGCTCATCCATCTCCGCTACCGCAGCATGATTCTTCTCTTCCAGGGCGGTATGACGAAAGGCTGGGTACATTTCGGTGTACTCGTAGGTCTCACCCTCAATCGCCAGCTCCAGCATTTTCTCAACGGTCAACGTGTCGGCTGGATAAAGCAGATCAAGATGGCCAAAGGCGTGAGCGGTTTCCTGCTCAGCCGTGTTTTCAAATACCTCGGCGACATCGATGGCACCTAACTGACGGGCACGACGAGCAAAAAATAGATATTTGCGATTGGCCATAGACTCACCAGCAAAAGCGGCTTCCAAGTTTTGTACAGTTACTGATACATTCTCAGTTGATGACACGGTATTTCTCCTGTTGGTTGGTTTGTAATCTCAATGTGGAAACAGGTTAGCCGCCGTGTTAAATTCAATCCAATTGATAATATTTTAATTACTCATTGGGAAATTCGATTATGCATTTACCATCCATCCGTCAGCTGCAATATCTGATCGCCGTGGTGGAACTGCGTCATTTTGGCCAGGCAGCCGAACGCTGTTTTGTCACCCAGTCCACCCTCAGCAGTGCCATTCAGGAATTAGAGAACATGCTCGGCACACAACTGCTGGAGCGCACCAAGCGCAAGGTCATGCCCACACCTCTAGGCTTGGATATGGCGGAAAGGGCACGTCAGATATTGCAACTGTCAGCCGAAATGGTGGAAATGGCGCAAAAGGAAAAAGCGCCATTGAGCGGGCCGCTTAAGCTGGGCGTCATCCCCACCATTGGCCCCTTCCTGTTGCCACTGGTACTACCGACCATTCGCAAATCTTATCCCAAGCTTGAGCTGTATTTAATCGAAGACCAGACCGCCCGCCTGATCGAGCGCCTCAACAGCGGCGAGATCGACGCCGCCATCCTCGCCCTACCCTATGAGCTGGGAGCACTGCAATCGGCTGGCTTCTGGCGTGAAGCCTTCTGGGTCGCTTTCCCCAAAGACCACCCCTTGAGCCAAGGTGGCTCTATCCGTTCTATCAAACTGCCAAGCGACCAACTGCTAATGCTGGAAGAAGGCCACTGCATGCGCGATCATGCCCTCAGTGCCTGCCACCTATCAGGCCTGCAGCAAAGCGCTACCTTCCAGGGCACCAGCCTCTACACCCTGATAGAAATGGTGGCTGGCGGCCAGGGCATCACCTTTCTACCACAGATGGCGGTAGATTCCGGCATGGCCAAGCGCCGCGGCATCAGCCTACGGCCACTGGCAGAAAAAGGCCCACACCGAGAGATCGGTATGGCCTGGCGTTCGACCTATCATCGTAAACATGAACTACAATTGCTGATGGAATGCATGACCAGCGTGTTAGAAAAAAAGACTGGTCACGCTTGAGTGTTTACTACCCTTAGCACAACGCACCACCAAATAAAGGCACTCACACCATGAACAAAGGTTATTTCATCACCGGCACCGATACCGACGTCGGCAAGACCTGGGTTAGCCTCGGTATTATTGAGGCGCTAAAACAACAGGGCAAAAAAGTCGGTGTGATGAAACCGATTT
>CAMYNQ010000134.1 GCA_947259785.1 uncultured Chromatiaceae bacterium
ATTAAATAGTTGAAGTTGACTGATTCGCCATTGACTAAGATCAGATCAATCTCGGTGTGCGGCACGCCGAGGTTTTCTATCATGTCCTTGATTGAGCCTGCTTGTTTAAAACAATGTTTAAACGTGATCTTGCGTTGCTCCGCTGGCAGGAAGTCGTTTAGTTCTTCATAAAAACGGATTTGTATACAACTTAGCATGGCTCTCACCTATTAGTCATAGCGTAACTTTAAACCGACAGCGACAACGTTGGAACCGTCTTAGACATCATTAAATAAACGACACATTCGATGAAGAGATGTAACAGGCCCTCTTGCCCATGAGTAACGACAGTAAGGGGGAAGGCGTATTGACCAGCCTGGCATTGCCCGGTTGGGACGCCGTCGAGCAGGAAGATATGGAATTTATGATCGACTCGATGGACACACTTGAGAATTAACTTTCTTTATGTTGACTGGGCCAATCTCTTCGACGGCTACTTGTCCGGCAGGGGGATGTTTTCTTGGTCTCAAAACCATCCTTTTCTTTCTCAGTGAATGCCTTGCGAAAAACATACAAAATTTTGTCATCCTTGCATCCTTCTGGCTGATGTTTCTAAACATTGAGGCGGCCTGTTAGAAGATTTTAAGCAAACCTAGTTGTTATCACTTTAGCCGTACTGCCATTTACTTGACAAAATCACTCAGAAAGCTATTTCTTAAATAGACCATGAGTGTGTTAACCGCTTCAGGCCCCAAGGTGGATGGGCTAATCCATAACTCAATCACGATACTCATCCATATCGTCAACGATATTGGCTGACAGAAGTGCTCAATTTGGCACAGGGAGACGTCTTAATGTTCGGCTTTCTACGTGATGTTGTACAAAGACAAATGCGTGCGATCGCATCACTGATCGGCAGCCTGATGTTTGCAGGATGCGGCAAGGGCGCTGGAATTGCCGCCGCAATTATCGTCGCGGCTATCGTAGTAGCCACTGTGACGGCACCTGTCACGGTACCGTTGACCGTTTTCCCTGGCGGCGATGTAGTCAAACCCGCCTTGCTGTTGCCATTTAGCGGCGAAGTTAATGCAGCCGCTGTGACACCAGATGGCAACAAACTTTATGTTGCAGACAGCCTGCACAACACGGTGTCTGTGATCGATGTATCAACGCGTCGCGTCATAACGGTGCTGGATGTGGCCACCGGCCCTCGCTTTGTCGCGATCACACAGGACGGTAGCAAGGTGCTGGTCAGTGGTTTTGGCAACCACCTCTTGGACGGCAACACCCTGACCATTATCGATAGCAGTAGCGATACAGTGATCAATACACTCAGTGTCGGTGCGCAACCTTTTGCTATCGCCATTACACCCAACAGCGACAAAGCCTTGGTCGCCAATTCGGGTGGCAACAGCATTTCGATAATCGATTTAAATACCAACGCCGTCATCAATACCCTAACGGCGGCAGAAGGTTTTACCGGGGTGAATCCCGTCGCAATTGTGATTAACAGCGACGGTGCCCAGGCCTTTGTCGTCAATCGCGGCAGCAGTGATGTCACAGTGATTGATGTCATTAACGAGCAGGTGACCAATACCAAGGTCGTAGGTGCAGCACCTACCGGCCTTGCTTTGTTGCCTGACGATAGCAAACTCTATGTCAGCAATCGCGATGGTGACAGTGTGTCAGTGCTGGATGTAGTCAGTGGATTGGTCGAGGCGACGCTGTCGGTGAGTGCGGGTCCCATGGCCTTGGCCGCAAACCCCAATGGCGAGCATGTCTATGTTGCCCATGGCTTCAGTGGTAATGAAGATGATCTGTGCGGCTTGGAAGGGTCAACCGCGCAAAACAGCATCAGCGTAATCGATGTAGATAGTGGTGCTGCGTTGCCGGGTACGATTACCGTTGGCGATGCCCCCCTGGCAGTGGCCGTGGTTGAGACTGACGTCAATACAAAACTCTATTCCGTCTCTGCCTGCAGCGCACCATCGGGCAAGGGCACGGTATCGAGTCTCAACACGGCAACGATTAACAACAATGCCAATCTAGCCGCAGATAGCATTGAAACCGTCGCACGCGGCACCGGCTTGGTGCTGTCTCCCGACAGACCCGAGATATATGTTACTCACCCTCACGCCGTTTCTGTTTTAGACGTGGAGAATGACACATTGATTGGCTCGCCTATCAGCGTGCGTGGTGATGGCCCAACCAAACTTGCACTCACAGCCGATGGAACCAAGCTCTATGGCATCCAGACCGGCAGTGATTCCGTTGCCGTGATTGATGTCGATCCAGCTAGTAATGATGGTCAGTTTTTGTCTTCACTCGCTGTAGGTTCTCGTCCCAGTGATCTCGCGATCACAAACAAGGGAGCAAATAATCAAGTTTTGGTTAGCAATGCCGGTTTCTCACGCACACCTGATACACGCATTTCGGTAATCGATGTCACTGGGCTAGGCAGCGTCGATGACGTAGTCGACCACATTGCCCTCACTGATCAAAGCGTGAACCCAGCAACCACGGGTCGCGGCCCCATGGACGTTGCCATCAGCAGTGATAACAGCCTAGTCTTCGTCGCTAATTTCGGTGATTTCTTTAGCAATGATAGAGAGCCGGGCCTGTTTCTGTCGCAAGTGGATTTAGCAACATTTCAAGTGACCAACTTTGATAACTATAGCAACTGGCTTGTGGCGGTAGAAATTGATCCACAAGCAACCCTCGATGCAGTGACTGGCGATGTGAATCCGGCCAATACTGGTGATGATGTTGTCTACGCTGCGGCCTTCCTGGATAACGAAATCAATCGAGGCAAGGTGTCTGATCCTGCGATTGCATTTTCACTGTTGCTGAATATTGATAGGCCCATCGGTTTGGCCTTGTCCAACTCGCGCGCCATTGTGGCCAACTACCGCACCGATAATGTAGGGGGAAATGATGTTACCCGTGTGGTTGAGATCGACCTCGATGGCAGCAGCGATTCCATTCAAGTTGAAGGGGTTAACCCCATTAAGATTGCAGTCACTCCGGATGAAGATGTCGCCTTTGTGCTGCATGGTGGCGACCGCTCTCTTTTATGTGGTCCTGCGGATGATGTGTTTTGCGAAATCGGCAACTCCGTCTCTGCCATCGAATTACCCTTCGGCAATGTCGTATCCCCCACAACCGCATCGCTTAGCGTGGGACAACGGCCTACCGACATCGCCTTTACACCAGACCTGGCTGGCGTGCCAAAGCGTGCCTATGTCACTAACTATTTTGATGACACGGTAACAGTGATCGAACCCTGGACATTGAATGGCACAACTCCGGCCGTGGTGGCAACACTAAACGTCGGCAAGGGCCCCAGCGGTGTCGTGATCAACGAACAAGGCACGCGCGCCTACGTGGCCAACTCCATCAGCAATACCATCAGCGTCATCAACACCGATAATGCCACGCCCGGCGCGGTGGTCGGTACGATTGATCTCAACCCTTAAAATAACAATACAGGCTCATGATATGAGGCGTGTGCTAGTTATCATATTTTTCGCACTGCATCTCATTGCCTGTGCTTCTGCACCACCACAAACAAACAATCAGCCACTCGCCACCATTAGCGCCGCTGAGCGCAATGCTGCACGGCAGCAACATCGTCTGACATTAGAATCTTTGCAGGCCAAGGCGGCGCGCTCCACCCGCAAAAAGGGTGTTTCAGATGAGATGGCAGCTGCCGGCCTGCAGTTGTTTGTTGATGGATATTATTTGGGTGCGATCGATTATTTTCGTGCTGCTGTTACCATCCAAGAAGATATTAATGATAGTGCCGGAAAGGTACACAATCTTAACAATCTCGCTCGCTTGTACACCCTGGTTGGGAATCAAACACAGGCCCGAAAAAGTCTGGATACAGCACTGAGCATGGCCGAGCAACTCAACGCCAAACCCTTGCAGACCAGCAGTCTGATCAATCTGGCTAACCTGCAGCTCAATTTGCGTGAGTATCAAGCTGCACACCTAGCCTTGCAAGATGCTATCGCATTAAGTGAACAGGCAGCTCGGAACGACCTGCGTGCCGAGGCCTTAACCGTGCTTGGTGCCGTCTATCGTCAGCAAGGGAATTTTGAACAGGCAATACCCGCTTACCAACAAGCACTCAATATTTATAAACGGCTGCGGCGTGGCAACGAGACTGCTGCCAGCTTGCGCGTGTTGGGTGAACTCTATTTGCATCGCGGAGAAGGTGACAGACAGGAAAATTTGCAACAGGCTTACACTTTTCTGAGCCAGGCACAGCAGCAACATAAACGCTACGCAGATCGACTCGGTGAAGCCATGACCTTAAGTCATCTTGGTGAACATGGCTATGAGACGCAGAACTACGATGCAGCCATTGATCATTATCGTACGGCTCAATCCTTCTTTGAAGCAACGGGTTTTCTCGACGGTGTGGGGCGCATGTATGTACATCTTGGTTTTGCCTATGGTGACCTTGGCCAGATTCAAAGTGCGATTGAGAGTTTTGATGAAGCAATTGCTATTTACCACAAACTAAACGATCGCGAGTGGCAGCGGATAGCTCTGTTTGGCCGAGCTGTTTATCTGCAAAAGATGGGTGATATCTCGGCCGCCGAACAAAATTACCGCCAAGCAGTGGATCTGTTTGAGTCTATACGCGCGGATGTTGTTGGCGGTGAAACGAAGGAAATATTGTTCACCAAAGCCAATCGGGAGCTTTACGAGCGCCTGGTTGAGTTGCTGTTGGAAAAGGGCGACGTAGAAACGGCACTGGAATATGTGGAACGCAGTCGCTTGCGCGAATTGCGCAATAACCTGTTCACACCTCGCCCCAACTTATCAGGAAAGCGCAGCACCAGTGGCATAAAAACTGTAACAGCACTGTACAAGGAACAGGCCTATATACGCAATCAACGTCAGACCGCACAAGATCCTGAGATCCGAAAATACCTCAGCAAAACCCTGGCGAGAAATGAGAATGAAGCAGACAAAGTAATTCACAAATTGACGCAACGTTATCCGGATATTAAGGACACTATACAAATAGTGTCAAATACATACGAATTTCGTCAAAGCGATATTTTTCCTGAAGACCTTGCCCTCGTTATTTACTTTTCCACCTCGGAATCTCTATATATTTTCGTGGTTAAAAAAAATACAGAAGTGGTCGTAGAGAAGGTCGCCATCTCAGACGACAAACTCGCTGCCATCGTAAAAGATACCATTTCTCAAATCCTAGCAAGTAAAGATAGACCCTTTAAAATAACAACAACGGCCAAGGAAGGGCTGGAGAAAAGCTTGACCGACTTATCTCAAGTACTAATTGACCCTATCGATGAACGTCTGAACAATATTCGGACCTTGGCAATATTGCCGGTGAAGTGGCTCAATTTCCTGCCCTTTGAAGCCCTCATTCATCGTGACTCAGATGGCAAGGGACAATTCCTGCAGCAATCCAAACGCGTGATGTATTTGTTCAGCCAGACCTATGTCAATCGAATCTTTTCCTTGGCTAATGCGGTGGCACTATCTGACAGCCCCGACATCGTCGCCTTTGGCAACCCAGATATCGGCGATACTGCACCTGCGCTGCCGTTTGCCGCCCTTGAAGTGCAGGAGATTAAACGCCTGTTTCCCGATAGTCTTGTCTTTGTTGCGGACCAAGCCAGCAAAACCAACTTCAACTCCCACTGGGGCAAACATGAGATTTTGCATGTCGCCGCCCATGCGCGCTTACGGGCAGGACAGGCAGACATTCTTTTGGCACCAGGAGAAAAAGGGACTGTGAGCATTGATGAGCTATATGGACTCGGGCGCAGCAAAACAACTCGCTTTGTTGCATTATCGGCATGTCAAACGGCACTGGACCCGGATCATGCTCTCATCACCTGGAAAAACAATAGCAATACTGTCTCCGTCAGCGGTCCATTTGCCAGTGTTGCACATACTCTATTGATGAAGAAAATACCTGCTGTGGCAGCGACTTTGTGGGAGATCGATGATCAAGCAACTGCAATGTTGATGTCCGGTTTTTATCAGCAACTAAAACATGGCGGTGGAATTTATGATGCATTGCGCCAGGCCCAGCTGAGCATGATGCAACGCCAGGATGTCTATAGCCAGCCTTACTATTGGGCCGGCTTTGTCTATTATGGGTTGGAGTAATGAAAATATTGGGATTTAAGCAACAAGCAGTCGCTGGGCAGCCACGCTGTCAACGTCCGCAAAGTGTCTCGATCATCAGCATAATGATGGCGATACTGTTATGCGTATCAGCGCAAGCAGGCGGGCCGGTGAAGATCGCCATCTCTGCTGACAAAAGCAGTGTCTGGACGGGCTCTCAGACCCAGCTTGATGTGCAATTGGTAGATCCTGACAACCAACCAGCAGATTCAACCAAACTCTGGAACTTAACACTAGATGTGATATCGCCGAGTGGCCAAATCACAATCCAGTCACTGGTGATGCAACCTGGCGAGCGCAGTAAAACTATCACACTGCCAGTGAACGAAGCTGGAGTGTGGAAAGTGCTGGCAAAAGATAAAGAGTTATTCGAAGCGGCCATCGTGCTTAATGCCATGGATCCGCCAAGCGATCGCGGGCCCCCGGTTGAAGGTGGAATCAGCATAGAAGATTTATTGGGCGCTAAGCTGGGCATCGTGCCGCAAGTGGAGATGCGTATTACACCGCAACGAAAACTATTGGCCGATGGTAAAGACAGCGCCACGGTGTATGGCTTATTGAGCGGTGACGCAGCGATCGCCACGGAGGATATCAGACTGCGCTTGCATCATACCGATGGCTCCATGGAGCCTGCTGAGGTATTAATTGCAAAAGGTGAGTTTAGCGGTACTACGAAATTGGTGTCAGACCATCCCGGCGAAGTTGAGGTGGAATACCTGGGGGCAGTGCCAGCAGCGAAGCTAGTAGGGCCTGAAACTCTCTCTGTGAAGTTCGGCGCACCCATTATCAAAATGGAGGCCATATCCAGTCCACCACAAATCTCCTTGCTGGCGAGTTCCGAGATTGTGGTGCGCTTATTGAGTAGCGATGGTATCCCCTTAGCCACAGATGAAGCACGAGATATATTTCTCACCATAGAAAAAGGTGATGGATTGCTCGACGTCAAAGAATTTACCATCGCCGCCGGCAGCGCCGAAAGTCGTGTGAGTTTTAAACCCACTGCCGTGGGCGAGGTAGTGCTGGCAGCGGCTTCGCCGAACTTGCTTAGTGTGCAAGTGCCGCTGGCAGTCACCTGGCCCGTGCTGCTATTGCTTGCTTCTGCTTTGGGCGGGTCAGCCGGTGGCATGCTCGCCTTTGCAATCGAAAAAGCTGCCAAATGGTGGCGCATCGCCATTGGTTTGCTCACCGGCTTTGTCTTGTATTGGGTCGCGGTATTTGTTGGTATCGATGCGATTGCAGGTGGTTTTGCGCTTAATCCGTTAAGCGCCTTTGTAATATCCGTGATTGGTGGCTGGGCGGGCACCAAGGTGTTTACTCCATTGTTGAAGCGGATGGGGTTGCCTGCCTAGCTCCTTGTTTATCCTCGGTAATTATTACTAAAGATACTTGCTCAGACCTGCACAGAGATGTGCCTTTAACGGGGTTCGTTGTTCATCGACAGAAATATTGGCCAGCGTTGGGTCGTCGTAGTCGTTGCGATAGAGGCTATCGAAACCGAGCATACGCAAATAGGCGGCGAGGCGGCCGAGGTGGGTATCGAGTAT
>CAMYNQ010000135.1 GCA_947259785.1 uncultured Chromatiaceae bacterium
TGGCCATATGAAAGGCACCTGAAGCGATAAACAAGATATGGTCGGTCTTGAGCATGCCGTGCTTGGTCGAGACAGTACAACCTTCCACCAGCGGCAATAGATCACGCTGAACCCCTTCACGACTGACATCGGTGCCGGAGGTTTCGCCACGCTTGGCGATTTTATCCAGCTCGTCGAGAAAAACGATGCCGTTCTGCTCGGCATTCAGCAATGCCTGCGTCTTGATATCTTCCTCGTTGACCAGCTTAGCTGCCTCTTCATCCATCAGCAGCTTAAAGGCCTCCTTGATCGGCAGCTTGCGCGTTTGCATCTTGCCGTTGCCCATATTCTGGAAGATATTCTGCAACTGCCCTGTCATATCCTCCATGCCAGGTGGCCCCATGATCTCCACATTAGCGGCTGGAGCAGAAACCTCGACTTCAATCTCACGCTCATCCAGCTCGCCTTCACGTAACTTTTTGCGGAACACCTGACGGGTAGACGAACTACGACTGGCTTCTTCATCGCCACGGGCTGGTGGCAACAGAATATCGAGAACCCTATCCTCAGCAGCCTCTTCAGCACGAAAACGCACCTCATCCTTAGCCTGTTCGCGAGTCATCTTGATCGAGACATCAACCAGATCGCGGATAATAGATTCCACATCGCGGCCAACATAACCGACCTCGGTAAACTTGGTCGCTTCCACTTTTATAAATGGCGCATTGGCCAGCTTGGCCAGACGACGAGCAATCTCAGTTTTGCCCACCCCGGTGGGGCCGATCATAAGGATATTCTTGGGTGTAATCTCGTTGCGCAACGCCTCATCCACCAGGCCACGACGCCAACGGTTGCGCAGTGCAATCGCTACGGCACGCTTGGCAGCAGCCTGGCCAATGATGTGTTTATCCAGTTCCTGGACGATCTCTCTTGGTGTCATCTCTGACATAATCTTCAAACCTTTTCTTACTGTTCTGTACTTAATTCTTCGATGGTGAGGTTACCGTTGGTATAGACGCAAATATCAGAGGCGATACCCAGGCCCTTTTCAACAATGGTACGGGCATCCAGATCGGTATTATCCAACAGCGCACAAGCCGCAGCCTGAGCAAATGAACCACCGGAACCGATGGCCATCAGGTCTTCTTCATGCTCCGGCTCAATCACATCGCCATTGCCAGTGATAATCAGCGATGCCTTGGCATCTGCCACCAACAGCAATGCCTCAAGACGCCGTAGGGCGCGGTCAGTACGCCAGTCCTTGGCCAGCTCGACAGCGGCACGAACCAGATGACCGGAATGCTTTTCCAGCTGGGCCTCAAATCTTTCAAATAAGGTGAACGCATCAGCGGTGCCGCCTGCAAACCCAGCGATAACTTTATCGTTATAAAGACAACGCACCTTACGGGCATTACCTTTCATAACCGTATTACCCAATGAGACCTGACCGTCTCCACCTATGACCACCTTGTTGCCACGCCGGACAGACAGGATGGTTGTGCCACGATATTGCTCCACGAGGCCACTCCTTAAGCTGTTCTTAAAAAAGAGGCTTATTGTACACCAACAGGAAACAAACCTGCCCGGACAGCAGGTCGATTGACAGCAGAATTAGATTTCAACTGGAAGTGGCGACAGCAACCACCTGATTACGCCCGTCATGCTTGGCTTGGTAGAGCATCTGGTCTGCCGCCTCACGCAACTCACCCACATCACTGATTGCAGGCGCTGCAGCAAGCCCCACGCTGAGCGTGACTGTAATATCCTGCTCACCGGCATGATGTAATAACCCAGCAAAACGCCGCCTGACTTCATTCATCACCATTGTCGCCGCTGCCAGTGGTGTTTCCGGCATGATGACAGCAAACTCCTCACCGCCATAACGACCGATGATATCGGTGTTGCGCAGCCGCTGCTTCAACAGCCGCGCCAGACTTTTAATTACCCGGTCACCCACAGCATGACCATAATTGTCATTAACCTGTTTGAACAGATCAATATCAAGCATGGCAAATGACAACACCCCACCATGACGCTTAACCTTGGCTACCTCCCGACTTAATGCCTCCATGATGCGACGATGATTCAGCAGGCCGGTCAGACTATCCTGTGACATACGCGACCTAAGTGCGCGATAACGCTCTGCGCGTATTGATATTGATTTAATCAGGTTGGCAGGCTTGATCGGCTTGGATAGAAAGTCATCCCCTCCCGTGCTCATGGCTTCGAGCTGGATACTGCGATCAGTTTCGGCCGACAGAAACACAATCGGCAAACCCAGATAAGACGGCTGTTGTCGAATCACCGCCGCCAGCTCAACACCACTGCAATACGGCATATACATATCCATCAACACCAGTTCGGGCGAATACTCCTTGATCGCATCCGGCACCTTCTTCGGATCGGTAATCACCTCAGTCTCCATCCCAGCCTGGCCCAGCAGACTGGCATAATAAAGCGCCTGCGATTTTGAATCATCAACCACTAGAATGCGAAAGGGCTGAACCTTCTCCACCGAGGTCAGCTCATCCACCATATCCACCAACGACTCAATTGAAAGTGGTTTTTTGAAATAGGCTCGACCGCCCGCCCGAACAGCCCCCAACCGGGCCTCCATGTCATCGCGAGGCGAAATAAAGATGGTTGGAATCGGATCGTTCTGCTCAGCGTTAATTGCCTTCACCACATCGATACCCGCCAGATCACCCTCAAGCAGAACGACATTGACAACAATCGCTGCCGGACGCTGCTTTCGAATTGCCGTAACCAATTCGGATGTCCTAGCAAAAAGTTCAGCCTTATAACCAAAGTGCTCAAGCTGAACCACCAGGTTTTTTCTGCTCTCCGCCTCATCCTCAAGCAAAAAAACAACTCGCTGACCCTGAGATTGCAGCGGCACCACCGCCGGCAATTCCAATTCATAGTCGACCTGCGCCTGACCAGCGCCTTGCATGGCAACCCTAACTCGCTCCAGTAGCGTCTCGATCACATCCAACTCACGCGCCAGCTCGGACGACACCAGTTGCTGCTCCAGCGCCCTAGCCACCTTGCTCAATTCATCGCAACCAAAGGTCGCCCCTGCCCCCGTCAGGGAGTGCGCGGCCCGATGAAACTCCACTAATTCGGCTTCCCCTAAACCCTGGCGCCAACTCTGCAAAGCACTCTCCAGCGCCGTCAACCGTTCAGGCAGCTGAGCAATGAAGTTCTGTCGCAAAGCCTCAAGCTGCGCCTTCAGTTTATCTTTATCCATCACCCGGCAAAACTCCTCTAAAACCGCATTAAAACGACAAGTAATCAGTGCTACAAACTATTTGTAATCGCAACATTTTTTTGATCTGCCGGCTGAGCCTGCCATGCCTGCAACCAGATACCATATTCATCTGCCGGCAAGGGCCTGCTATACAAATAACCCTGCACCATATCGCAACCATGACTCCTTAAAAACTCCAGCTGCGCATCGGTTTCGACCCCTTCAGCAACCACATGTAGATTCAGGCTCTGTGCCATGGAAATAATTGACGCCACGATAGAGGCATCATCCGGGGAATTTTCTACATCAGAGATAAACGACCTATCCACCTTTAGGACATCGATTGGAAATTTTTTCAAATAACTTAATGATGAATACCCTGTGCCAAAATCATCTATGGAAATTTTAATACCTCTGTCACCCAGCTTTTGCATGATAGAGATTGCCTCATCCACATTATCCATGATCATGCTTTCGGTAATCTCCAACTCTAAACTGGAACTAGGAATTTCAAATTCATTCAGCAATGCGTCAATCTCATCAACCAACAGCTTGCCTTGCTGAAACTGTTTACAAGAAAGGTTCACAGCAACCGAGCCCGCACTCAACCCAGCCATTTGCCAGGCAGATATTTGCTGACAAACCTTTTTCAAAACGCACCGACCAATCGGAATAATCAGGCCGGTATCTTCCGCCAAGGGAATAAATTCAAGCGGCGAAATCACCTGCCCCTCATGGTTCCAGCGAACCAATGCCTCGACGCCAACGACCACATTCCTGAGAATATCAATCTTGGGCTGGTAATAGACAATAAACTCATCTTGCGCCAAACCTTGGCGAATAAGCCTTTCCATCTCAATTCGCTGTATGTTGAGCTGATTCATTGCCGGAGTAAAAAATTTATAATTACCACGCCCAGACTCTTTGGCCTGATACATCGCTGTATCCGCACTTTTTATCAAACTTTCAGAATCCTCACCATCAGCGGGATACACGGCCATGCCGATACTGGCACCCACGTAGACGTCATACCCTTTAATCTGAAACGGTTCTTTGATGGCCGCGATAATATCGTCTGCAATCTGCGCAGCAAACGTTGCGTCTGAAATCTCAGACAAAATCACAGTAAACTCGTCACCACCGAGCCGGGCCACACTATCCGACTCCCTGACACAGGTTTGCAAACGCTCGGCTACCTGCACCAGCAATTCGTCACCGACGACATGACCGAGGCTGTCGTTAACGTCTTTAAAATGATCCAGGTCAAGAAACATCAACACAAAGGAGCCCGCATTGCGTCTGCTGACGACAATTTCACGCTCCAATCGGTCATGAAACAAAGCTCGATTAGGCAGCGATGTCAGCGGATCAAAATAGGCCAACTCTTGCAGTTTCGCTTCGGTCGATTTTTGCTTACTGATATCACTGAAGATGCCTACATACTGGATCACCTCTGTAGCAACATCACGAATTACGCTGATGTTTAACCAAGTAGGAAACACCTCACCGTTTTTTCGCCTATCCCATATTTCACCTGACCAAGTTCCAGTAGACCGAATTTCATCCCACATGGCCGCATAAAATATTTCATCATGCCGATCAGAACGGATGATATTAGGGTCTTTGCCTATGAGTTCCTCCCTCGAGTAGCCCATCATTTTTTCATAGGCAGGATTAACATCTATAATTCTCTTGTCCACCGAAGCCACAACAATTCCCTCAGCGGCACTCTCAAACACCTTCTGCGCCAGCAGCAATTGTGACTGCGCTTTAAGCCGCGCAGAAATATCATGCAACACAACAATATAAAGTAACTCTTCGTCAGACCTCATTTCATTCAGGCTCATCTCCACCGACAGCATTTCACCATTGGCATGAGCAACCTCAGCCTGAAGCAACTCTCCTTTCGCCAGCGGCTGATGTTTATTGATGCAGGACTGAAAGCTCATTAAAGCGCCAGCCTCGCACGACAATAAATCACTGATATTTTGGCCTTCCAGTGTTTCTTTTTCATAACCAAGAATATATTCAGCTGAATGGTTAATAGTGCGAATCAAGCCATCCTGATCAACAATCAAAATGGCATCTGGCACCGCTTCAAACAAACGCTGCAAATGATCTTTACTTGCTCTTAAATTTGATTCTTCCTCGACAATACGATCCAACATCGCATCCACACTCGCGCCGACACGCGCCAATTCATCACGGCCAGTCATCTCGATTCTAGCTTCACGCTTGCCTTGTGAAAAACTATCCATGGTATGCGCCAAACGATAGGTGCGCTTGGTGATCAAAATCTCAAACAAGTACCACAACATCACCGCCATCAAGGCCGTGCCCAAGGCCACCAAACTAGTCTGCCATCTCAGTGCCGCAACCGCATCTTCAATTCTATGCACCGTGGTCATCCTGGCATAGATAAAACCACACTGATCAGGCCGCAGCGAGACAGACACATCCTCATTACAAATACTGCTATAGCCGACAACCCGGTGTTGATCCGACTGCAAAAAAATCTCGGTGCCACGAGTGATAGCCAAGTTCGCAACCAAATCTACGTCAACAGTTTCATTTAGGCTTGACCAATGCTTACCCACATACGCCATTCGTGTCGAAGCGACAATGATGCCATCAGCATTCACCACATACATCAGTTCACTATCCACATTGGCACCAAATGATGAGACCGAATCACGGATACCTACAACATCATTCAACAAGATAAAGCGCTCTATGATGCCCTGTAGAAGCGTTATCTGCCCCCGAGTCTCACTCAGTAGCTCTCGCTCGGTCTCATCAACCTGCATTTTTTCGCTATTCCAATAAGCAATGGCATTGATGGCGACAGTGAAGAGCAGAATCAACAGCGGCAGCAGCCATTTCAGTTTTATATACATGAGTAAAACTACAGCATTTCAGCCGACAGCAATTGTGAGGCATCAACATCACGCTGCAACAACTTCTGTTTCAGCATGGTTGACTCCAGTTTGCCAATTGTCTCGACCAAGGCGGGATTCGGACCGCCCAGCAAGCGTTGGTTTTCAATCCGACTCGGCAGCTTCAAGCCATAATAGAGGGCCTCGGCTTCGGCAGGTTCTAGCAGCAGGCGTTTAGCAATCACTGTCATCGCTTTTTCACGCTGTTGCTGCATAAAATCGAGCGTATCAAACCAGGTATTAATCAGTTTTTTTATCCTTTCTGGTCGTTGGGCCAGATATTTTTCATGCACCACTAACACATCGACAATCTCACCCGGAATTTGCCGGCTACTAAAAACCTCATGCGCACCCGCATTTAACAGTTTTGTTCGCGTTGGCTCAAAGGTCACCACAGCATCTACCACACCATTTTTATAGGCCGCTTCATGGGCGCTCGGGGTGATATTTTTTATTTCAACATCGGTCAGCACCATCTCATTCAGCTCTAAGGCGCGTGTCACCACGTAGCCCCCCACAGCGCTGCTTTCGACAGCGATACGTTTGCCCTTCAGGTCATTAAACTGTTGAATACCCGGCTTGGCCATAATGACGTCGCCACCGGCAGAAATGTCCATTACCAACACCACTTTCAGCGGCACATTGTTTTGCAACAACATTAACACCTCATCCATCGTCAAGGCCGCCATATCAAGCGAGCCATTACGGAAGGCGCGGATAACTTCACTGGCAGAGTGATACTCAATCAACTGGAATTCTTTTTTATCCAGCTGGCCAAGCTCACGGGCCAAATAGAGAGGTTCATAACCTGGCCAGACATTGGTGCCAATCTTGCTCGGCAGTGGTGGCGGCTCGACGCTGCAGGCAATCAGCAGCATAAGCGACATCACAAAAAAGGACTTCACTAACGCCACATGCTTCTCCTTATATTTCAACGCTATTTGAATATAATCGTCGTTCGCTGTGTACAACTTAAGTGCTTCCCCCCTTGCTTTAACAAAGGTTTACATTCCCCAGTATAGAAAACAAACAAGCCAAACCATCGCTCATTAGAAATTCTTATAACGATCTAGCCCTAGCAATTAGTCAGCCACACGGCTTCGCGCTATAATCAGCGCCAAATCAGTCATCCGGCACTAGATTCCTTGGTTATTTCATTTATTTCAGCAGGAGAAAAACAACATGTCTAAATTGGTCAACCCTCATGGCGGCGGTGAGTTAAAACCCCTGTTGCTGGAAGGCGATGCCCTGGCGGCCGAGCTGGCCCGTGCCGAAACTCTACCTAAACTGACCATCAGCTCACGCGAAGTGGGCGATGTCATCATGCTGGGCATCGGCGGTTTTACCCCGCTAGACGGTTTCATGACTCACACCGACTGGCAAGGTGTTTGCGACGGCATGAAGATGGCCAATGGCCTGTTCTGGCCCATCCCTATTACACTCTCCACCGAGCAAGCCGAGGCCGACAC
>CAMYNQ010000136.1 GCA_947259785.1 uncultured Chromatiaceae bacterium
CCAGCACCCGTCTGGCCGCCTCTTCGCTGGCGGCACAAAAATCCTGCCACTGATCTTCCAGCAATAAACGCAGCTCCGCCGGCAAGCCAGCCACCCCGGCCTCAGGCAAACTCATCCCGAAATAATTTATCTCGTTATTCATAAAAACTGCCAACTAATACAACAGAAAACACTGGAATAAAACCGTTTCAGACGCCCTTACCCCACCACTATTTCCAAAATCATACCACTTCTCAAGTTGCCCCTAATCACGCCGATATCCTCAACGTAACCACTTGTCGCAACGAAAGGGACTTAGAGACAACATGGAACTCAAAGACTATCTGAAAATCATGGTCATGAAGGATGCTTCGGATCTTTACCTGACCACCGGCGCACCGGCCAGCGCCAAGATTCAAGGGCAACTGGTACCGCTGGAAAAGAGCCCCCTAGCCGCGGGCCGGGTCAACGAAATCGCCTACCAAATCATGAATGACGAGCAAAAGAAGGATTTCAAAGATCGGCCTGAATGCAATATGGCCATTTCCGAACCCGGCGTCGGCCGCTTTCGTATCAATATCTTTCAACAACGCAACCAGATCGGCATGGTAATTCGCTCCATCAAGGTGGACATTCCCAACTGGCAGGATCTGGGGCTACCCGATATCCTCACCAAGCTGGTGATGCAGAAACGTGGCCTGGTGCTATTCGTTGGCGGCACCGGTTCAGGTAAGTCCACCTCACTGGCGGCTCTGATTGATTACCGCAACACCAATAGTGCCGGACACATCATTACCATCGAAGACCCGATCGAGTTTGTGCACAAGCACAAGAAGTCGATCGTCAACCAACGTGAAGTTGGGGTCGATACCGCCACCTTTGAAGACGCCCTGAAAAATACCCTGCGCCAAGCACCCGATGTCATCCTGATTGGTGAGATCCGCGACCGCGAAACCATGGAACATGCCATGGCCTTTGCCGAAACCGGCCATCTGGCCATCTCGACCCTGCATGCCAATAATGCCAACCAGGCCCTGGATCGGATCATCAACTTCTTTCCGGAAGAACGTCACAACCAGCTGATGCTCGATCTATCACTCAACCTGCGCGGTTTTGTCTCGCAACGTCTGGTGCCTACCGTTGACGGCAAGCGCGCCGCCGCCATCGAAGTCCTGCTCGGCACGCCGATGGTCTGCGACCTGATTTTGAAAGGCGAAATCACCGCTATCAAAGAGATCATGGCAAAGTCAGAAAACATCGGCATGCGCACCTTTGACGCTGCCCTGTACTACCTCTATAAAGAGGGCCGCATCACCCTGGAAGAAACCTTGCGTAACGCCGACTCCCCTAACAACCTACGCCTACGTATCGAGCTAGAAGAAAAGGGTGGCAATATTCAGGAGAAGGATTCCGGCCTCAGCCTGGCCGACGAGAATGACACCGGCTCATCAGAGTTATCACTCGAATAACAACAAAAAAATGTCATGTAGGCAACATAAAAAAGCCCCACCAGTCTCACAACTGGCGGGGCTTCTTTTTATTTTAAGGCAATCAAAAACGACGCATTAAATTTCGCCATTCAGATTGCCACTGGTGTGTTCGAGGACAAGGAAGAAGCGCACGGTATGCAATTCGCAAATGAGCACTTCTGACGCCGTAATCGGACACACCAGTGGTGAGCTGGGTGGCTAAATTACATCATGCCGCCCATGCCACCCATACCACCCATGCCACCCATATCAGGCATAGCGGCAGCACCACCTTCTGATGGCTTATCAGCAACCATGGCTTCGGTAGTAATCATCAGGCCAGAAACTGACGCCGCATTTTGCAATGCAGAACGAGTTACCTTAGTTGGATCCAGAATACCCATGTCCAGCATATCGCCGTACTCACCAGTCGCGGCGTTATAACCAAAAGAGTCTTTACCTTCAGCAACCTTGTTTACAACCACAGCGGCTTCATCACCGGCATTGCCAACGATCTGACGTAGCGGCTCTTCCATGGCGCGGAAAGCGATAGCAATACCAACGTCCTGATCGTGATTGTCACCTTTCAGGCCTTTAATTGACTGCAAGGCACGGATCAGAGCAACACCACCACCAGGAACCACACCTTCTTCTACTGCAGCACGGGTAGCGTGCAGAGCATCGTCAACGCGGTCTTTCTTCTCTTTCATTTCAACTTCAGTGGCAGCACCAACCTTGATTACCGCAACACCGCCAGCCAGTTTGGCAACACGCTCTTGCAGCTTTTCTTTGTCGTAATCTGAAGATGTTTCAGCCAGCTGGGCACGGATTTGAGTAACACGTGCTTCGATATCAGCCGCAGCACCGGCACCATCGATGATAGTAGTATTGTCTTTGCTGATCTGGATCTTTTTGGCAGAACCCAGCTGTTCCAGAGTCGCAGTTTCCAGAGACAGACCAACCTCTTCAGAGATGACCTGGCCGCCAGTTAGAATAGCGATATCCTGCAACATCGCCTTACGACGATCACCAAAACCAGGTGCTTTAACCGCTGAAACCTTAACGATGCCACGCATGTTATTCACAACCAAAGTCGCCAGAGCTTCGCCTTCAACGTCTTCAGCAATAATCATCAGTGGCTTACCAGCTTTAGCCACACCTTCCAGAATAGGCAGCAGTTCACGGATATTAGAGATCTTTTTGTCAAAAATCAGGATGTAAGGGCTGTCCAGTTCGGCAGTCATGTTTTCCTGATTAGTCACAAAGTAAGGTGACAGATAACCACGATCAAACTGCATACCTTCTACCACATCCAGCTCGTTTTCCAGACCTGAACCTTCTTCAACGGTAATTACACCCTCTTTACCAACCTTCTCCATTGCGTCAGCAATGATCTTACCGACTACTTCGTCAGAGTTTGCAGAAATAGTACCTACCTGAGCGATAGACTTGGCATCTTCACAAGGCTTAGAGATACTCTTCAGCTCGTCAACAGTGGCAATCACTGCCTTGTCGATACCGCGTTTCAGATCCATAGGATTCATGCCTGCAGCAACAGACTTCAAACCTTCAACCAGGATGCTTTGCGCCAGAACAGTCGCAGTCGTGGTGCCGTCACCAGCAATGTCATTCGTTTGTGAAGCAACTTCCTTCACCATTTGTGCACCCATGTTTTCGAACTTGTCTTCCAGTTCGATTTCCTTAGCCACAGAAACACCATCTTTAGTGATGGTTGGGGCGCCGAAACCGCGCTCCAGTACAACGTTACGACCTTTAGGGCCCAGGGTAACCTTAACGGCGTTAGCAAGAATGTTTACGCCTTCGACCATACGACCGCGGGCTTCTGAACCAAACGATACTTCTTTAGCTGCCATGTTGTTTATTCCTCTTAAATATAATTTGTTTGCTTAGGCTTCGATAACGGCAACGACGTCTTCTTCGCGCATTACCAGCAGTTCTTCACCATCAACCTTGATTTCGGTGCCAGCAAATTTGCCGAACAGCACCTTGTCGCCAACCTTGACGTCCAACGGACGCTTTTCGCCGTTTTCAAGGATCTTGCCATTACCGGCTGCAACCACTTCACCCTGCACAGGCTTTTCAGTAGCAGAACCTGGCAGAACAATGCCACCCGCGGAGGTGCGCTCTTCTTCCATGCGACGGATCACGATGCGGTCATGCAAAGGACGGATATTCATTCTTGATTTCTCCAATCAATTCAAAAGGTTAAGTATAAAACAAGTTGTTCGGAGCGCGCTGTTTAGCACTCCCTCATAAAGAGTGCTAAACATAATAGGGGCAAATATCCGAGAGTCAACCCCAAGCCAATTCAGAATTTGGAAGAAAAACTTAGGCGTTCAGCTACTTGGCGGCTGAAGAGGGCAGGAAATCAGTTTCGCTCGTCTTTTTCGCGCGAGTACTCACCCTCGATAGTACGAGGACCGTGATGCTGCCCATGAGACGCCTCGCCGACCCCGGAGACGTTAAGCACACCACGACGAATAAACCAGGCAATCAAACCCTGGCGCAATGGCGGGATCAAACAGACAAAACCAATGGCATCGGTAAAAAACCCCGGCGTCAGCAACAAGGCGCCACCAAACAACAGCAGCACACCTTCAAGCAGCTGCAAGGCCGGCAACTCACCGCGCGCCATACTTGCCTGCACCCGCCCCAAAGTGGCAAACCCCTGTTGACGCAGCAACAGCGCACCCAGCACTGCAGTAAACACCACCAAAAAAACCGTCGGGACGGCACCGATCACACCACCGACCTGAATCAACAGATAGATCTCGATGATGGGAACAATCAAAAACAGTGCTAACAAGCTACGAAATGAAAACATCTGGGTCACCCGTTTGTTCAAGCCACCATTCTACACCAGCCTCAGAAGCTTTGCCCTGGGCGACGGCTTCCGGTATCTTGCCGGGCATGCAAGCAAAACCACAACTCGTGCTCACTACCTGCCCCGACAAAGAAACAGCGCAAGACATTGCCTGGCAACTTGTCGACCTACAACTGGCCGCCTGCGTCAACATCATTGCGGCGATCGAATCGGTTTACCGCTGGCAGGACAAGATCGAGTCCGAGACTGAATACCTGCTAATAATAAAGACCCAGAGCGGCTGTTATACTGAGCTCGAAAACACCATCCAGGCGCTACACCCTTATGAACTTCCAGAGGTCGTGGCTGTCCCTATTGAGGCTGGCCTGCCGGCCTACCTTGACTGGATCAATAACAACACGAAGTAATCACCATGTCTGCCCAAATCTCTACAAAGCTGAATTCAAAAACTTTCATTGTTTCACTGACACTGCTCTTTGCCTGGCTAGGCTTTGTGCCAGCTCAAGCCTATGCGACAGAAGACCCAATCACCGTCACCGTTGAAACCAAACAGGACAAAGGCCTGCTCGACAGCCTCTCCTCTTTTGGGCAAAAGCTTGGTTTTGGCGGCAACAACGGCCCCTTCATTCCGCCCGAGCAGGCATTCATACTCAGCGCCGATGTAGAAAATGCCCACACACTGCTGGTTCGCGGGGACATTACCGACGGTTACTATCTTTACAGAGATAAATTCGATTTTGAGCTGATCGATGCCGATGGCATTTCAATTCAGACGTTTGAGCTACCGCGCGGCAAAGAGAAACACGACGAAAACTTCGGTCTAATGGAGGTTTTTTATCACGAGATCGAAGCCAGACTGCCGCTGCAGCGCGACAACCGCAAAGCCACCGACATCAACCTCCAGGTAAAATACCAAGGCTGCGCCGAGGTTGGTTTCTGTTATCCGCCGATGAAACAGTTGTTAACACTCAGCCTGCCCGAGGCAAGCAGCCCAGCACCCAAGCGTGAAGTCAGCAACAGCGGTTTTGTTTCAGAACAGGATAGATACGCCAACAACCTGGCACAGGACAGCCTGCTACTGAGCATGCTCAGTTTCTTCGGCTTGGGTCTGCTGCTAACTTTTACGCCCTGTGTGCTGCCAATGATCCCGATCCTGTCCAGCATCATTGCCGGTCAGGGCAGCAACATCACCACCCGTCGCGCCTTTTCCTTATCACTAACTTATGTGCTGGCGATGGCGACCACCTACACCATCGCAGGCCTGGCAGCGGGCCTATTTGGCAGCAATCTACAAGCTGCTTTTCAGGACCCCTGGGTACTGGGCAGCTTTAGCGCCGTATTTGTCGTGCTGGCCCTGTCCATGTTTGGTTTTTATGAACTGCAAATGCCGCAAGCCATCCAAAACAAACTCACCGAGTTCAGCAACAAACAGCGTGGCGGCAGCTATGTAGGTGTTGGCATCATGGGATTTCTCTCGGCACTGATAGTCGGCCCCTGCATTGCCGCACCTCTGGCGGGAGCACTGATCTACATCGGCCAAAGCGGTGACGCCCTGCTCGGCGCTGCTGCGCTATTTTCCCTGAGCATGGGCATGGGTGTACCACTATTATTAATCGGCACCTCGGCCGGCAAACTGCTACCCAAGGCCGGCGCCTGGATGAACACCATCAAGGCAGTGTTTGGTGTACTGCTGATCGGTGTTGCTATCTGGATGCTGGAACGCATTGTCCCCGCTGCCGTTGGCATGGCCTTATGGGGCACTCTACTGGTGGTCTGCGCCGTTTATCTCGGCGCCTTTGAACGCCTGCAACCTGAGGCCAGCGGCTGGCACAAATTCTGGAAAGGTGTCGGCATCATCACCCTAATCTACGGCGGCATGCTACTGGTTGGCGCGGCCAGTGGCAGCAAAGACCCTCTGCAACCTCTGGTTAGCACATGCATCGGTGATGACTGCATTCAATCCAATCAACAGCACAACCTGGCATTCAAACAAATCAAAGGACTTGATGGCCTGCAACAAGAACTGCAACTGGCCTCGGCACAGAACAAAACTGTCATGCTAGACTTCTATGCTGACTGGTGTATCTCCTGCGTTGAAATGGAAAAGAAGACCTTTTCCAACACCAACGTGCAAGCCGCCCTGAGCAACACCATTCTGCTACAGGCCGACGTCACCTTGAATGACGAGCAGGACAAAAAGCTACTCGAGACCTTTGGGCTATTTGGTCCACCTTCTATAATATTTTTCGACAAATCGGGGCAAGAGCTGCCCCAGTTTCGCCTGATGGGTTTTCTCGGCCCACGAGACTTTGAGACCCATATCAAAGCCGCACAATCGTAGTAACACGCAAGGACCCACATGGACAAAAAAACAATAATGGCCGGCACTGCGGCCATTCTCATATTTGGCGCCATCATCGGCAACTTCGCCGTCAATATGTATAATCAGGCACCCGAATCTGCGACCGAGACCAAATCATTAATCGGTTCAAACCTGCCTGAATACAGACTTTTAAGCCTGGACGGCGTACGCGAAAACGGCAATCAATGGCTGGGCAAAGTACAGGTGATCAATTTCTGGGCAACCTGGTGCCCACCCTGCAAACGTGAGATCCCGACCCTGATCCAATTACAAAACGACTATAAGGATCGCGGCCTGCAGGTCATCGGCATCGCCCTGGATGAAACCGAGGCCGTTGCCAAATATGTTGAGGAACACGGCATCAACTATCCCGCCCTGGCCGGCAATGATGACGTAGTCGAGGTCTCGGTGAAGCTAGGCAATGATCTTGGCATCCTGCCCTATACGGTGATCGCCGACCGAACCGGTAAGATCAGCTTCATTCGCTACGGCGAAGTAGATAGAGAAACTGTCGAAAACGAGATCAACAAACTGTTCTAGGACAACAAACAAGCGTTTCAATCGTCGTTAAATGCTGGCAACTTGCAGCGAACGGTCGCCAGCTTGATAAAAACTGGACAAAAACCATCTTGACGTGACAAAATCGCCTCAATTATCGGCACTTCGTTAACAACATGTCCGTCTAGAGGGAATAAATGGCCAAAATTCTGGTACTGAACGGCCCTAATCTGAACCTGCTTGGCAGTCGCGAACCGCAACACTATGGCGCCACCAAACTGGTCGACATCGACGCACAACTGACTCAGACAGCCTTGCTAGCCAATCATGAACTAAACTGTTTTCAAAGCAACGCCGAACACGAACTCATTGAACAAATCCACCAAGCGGGACAAAACC
>CAMYNQ010000137.1 GCA_947259785.1 uncultured Chromatiaceae bacterium
GGGCAACTATGCAGGCAATGTTACCATCACAGTTAATTACTAACACTTAAGCAGCAGCGGAAAGGAAAAGGGGGGATCTCCCTTTTCCTTTTTTTTTTGGATACATGGACGGTATGAAATTCTATTCCCCTTTGAAAACACTGCTGCCATTGTTGTTAATGGCATGCCTGTTGCCAAGCTCTGTGCTGGCGGCAAACTTTACCCTTTCACCGGTGCGGTTGTTTTTTCCGCCGGGCCAGAAAACCGACATCATCAATATCAAAAACAATTCCACAGAAGAGATCAAGCTACAGGTTTCAACTTTTAGCTGGTCGCAGGATGACAGCACTAAAGATGTACTCACCGAGACGGAAGACCTGATCGCCTTCCCCAAGTTGCTTAGCGTTGCCCCAGGTGAAACACGTCTGCTGCGTGTCGGCAGCCGGACAAACGCTGGCAATAACGAAAAACTCTATCGTCTCTATATAGAAGAGCTGCCCGACACCCACGAGGTGACAGGCAACCAGGCCAGCGTTCGCACCCTGACCAAGGCCGGCATTCCCGTATTTATCCGCCCTCACCTGGAACAGGTGCAAGGCGCAATCAGGGATACAAGCTTAGAGGCTGGTGCTTTCAAGCTTTCGATTGAAAACACAGGCAATGTACATTTTATGATTCGCAGTGTTCGTGCCAAAGGCATTGGCGAGGCTGGCAACACTGTATTTGAACGTGAGGCCGCAGGTTGGTATTTGCATCCTTCACAGATAAAGGCATACAGCCTGGATGTCCCCCGGCAAGACTGCCTGAAGATGCGTGCAATCGAAGCAGAAGTCATGACCAACAGTTTTTCCCGGAGCGAGCGTTTAAATGTTGTTGCGAGTATGTGCGGCGCTTAAACAGCCGTTTTTTTACATTGTCGCCTTTTTATTCAGCACGCCGCTTTTTGCGCAGGAGTTCGCTGTTGTCGAGCTCGTGCTGAACACCCAGAATAAGGGGGAATACTTTGTCGTATTGACCGATTCTGGCGACGTGCTGATTCAACGAGAAGACCTGGCTACCCTGCCGCTGCGTCAAAACCTGGGGCAAGCTCAATCGCTCGACGACGCTGAGTATGTGTCGTTACGCTCAATCACAGGGCTTGAGTTAGAGATTGATCCGAATACTGCGCAATTGCGCATCAAGGCCGATGCCAGGCTATTCAAGGGCAGTATGGTGGACCTAGGATTTAGGCAGTCTGATATCATTCACGCCCCTGTAGTTAACTCCGCCTTTCTCAATTATGCCTTGAGCAGCGACGCCACTGATGAGTTCCATTCGACTCAGCTCTCATTGGAGTTGGGCGGTCGCACCAGGGATATGTTTGCGCTGTCCAGCTTTAATTACAGTAATGATGACGACAAACTCGTCAGGTTGATGACCTCAGTCAGAAGCGATAACCGCGCTGATATGACCACCTTTACCTTTGGTGATCATTTTGTCTCTGCCGGCAGCGCCCTGGGTTCGAACGTCATTCTGGCAGGCCTTAGCTTTAGCAGAAACTTTTCCGTTGCGCCTTACTACACCACCTCGCCCTCGCTGCGCATGAGCGGCCTATTGGAAACACCGTCTCAACTGGAGGTCTATAGCAATGGTTATCGGGTTAGCCAGCAAAGCCTGCCGCCGGGTGAATTTGTATTGGAAAACATTCCAGCCCAATCCGGCCTGGGCACAACAGAGATAGTGATCCGTGATGCCTTCGGTCGTGAAAGCACCATTTCCGAGTCCCGCTATTATTCACAACTGCTGTTAAAGCAGGGGCTGTCTGACTACAGTCACAGTGTCGGTTTTGTCAGAAATGGCTTCGGCGAAAAGAACTTTGATTATGGGGCTCCTGCCATTGCCTCGCGTTATTTTCAGGGGGTAACGGATCAACACACCTTGGGTTACAGCCTCGGTATTAGCAAACAACATGTCAATATATCGCCGGCCATGAATCTGCAGTTGTCGCGCCTTGGTACCTTGGGGCTGTCGGTTGAGGCCAGCCGCTCTGCCGGACTCAATGGTCATGGTGCCGCCATGGATTACAGTTTTCAAAGTCGTAGATTCAGCCTCAACAGCTCATATCGGGCCTTGAGCAAACACTACGCCAACCTGGGCCTTGCCGCCGCAGTGGACAAACCCGCCTCGCTGTTTAACCTGGGCGTCGGGATTAATATGAAACACTATGGCGCGCTCTCTTTTCGCTATGCCGACAACCGCTATCACCAAAGCGCCGATAGTGTCAGCTATGGCGTTTTTTATAATCGTTCGCTGAGCCGCATGGTGCACCTGTTCAGCAGTGCATCGCGCAGCAAGACAAGTGACAGTCAGGCGGAAAACGAGTTTTTCATCGGTCTGCACATCTCATTCGACCAGCGTCACTCAGCCAACCTCGGTCAGACCAAGCGCGAAGATGAGCGCGTTAAACGGGCCCTGTTTCAACGCAACATGCCTTCCGGCAATGGTGGCGGCTATTCATTTAATATTGAAGAAAGCGACAGCGCCACTACCTGGCAGGCCAGCGGCCAATACCAGGCTGCGGTAGGGCGTTATGAGGCACGCTATTATAAAAACAATGATTATTACGCCTCTGCGGCAGGTGGTATCGGCTATATCGATAACAGCTGGTTTCTGAGTCGTCCAATCAACGACAGTTTTGCCAAGGTCAAAACCGGCGGGCTGAAAGATGTCGCCATCTCCTATTTCGGTAACGACATCACTCGCAGTAATGACAAAGGCGAAGCGATTATTCCGGTGATTCGTTCTTTTCATAACAACCGCATTGGAATCAATGAGAAGGACATCCCGATTGATTACAGCGTCGCCACCCTGAGCCATAATATTAATCCGGATTATCGCAGCGGCGTGGTGCTGGACTTTGGTCTGGCCCGGATTCGTGCCCTGACCGGCAGGCTCTATCTCAATACAGCGGAAGGCGACCAGCCACTGGAGTTTGCAACCTTGCAAGTGGCTCTGGCTTCACGCACACTGGAAGGACTGGTTGGCCGTAATGGTGAGTTTTATATGGAGAATGTTCCACCCGGCCACTACAAAGCCTTGGCTAGCTTCGGCAATCGGCAGTGTGTCATTGGGCTGAAGGTCCCTGACAGCAATGAAGTGTTGCTTGATATGGGTAAGTTAATCTGCGAAATGTAATGAATGACTAGATTGAAGCCATTCCCAAGTCTGATTTTTTTTGCTTTGTGCATTGTGGTCGGGCAAGCAACGGCGGCCTGCACCATCTCCAGCTTGCCGATTATGTTCGGTAACTATGATGTTTTCTCAGTCGTACCGCTGGACTCCACTACTACCATCGCGGTGAATTGTGATCAGAAACCACCACCCCGAGTCGATATTGCCATTGGTTCCAGTACGTATTCGGGCGGATTTGTACCAAGACAGATGAAACACCTGAGTGGTGCCGACTTATTTGAATATAATCTTTATACCCAGGCTAATAGGACAACCATTTGGGGTGACGGCTCTGGCACTACTTTAACCGTCAACAAGAAGGTCAACAGCAAAAAACCGTGGAACGCAGTGGTATATGGTCGCATCCCGGCGGGGCAGGACATTTCAGTCGGCCAGTATAGCGATTCACTTCTGGTAACCATTACCTTTTAGCCCTGAGCGCAACACTGTGCAAAAAATTCTACTGGCATTCCGAAATCCTGCTGATGAAATAACAAAACGTTTCATCAAAGATTATGACGTCGACATCTTGCTGGCTGACCAGTCTCCGGTCGAGATTCAAAAGAAAAAGCTCTACGACATCATTCTGCTCGAAGATACGCTGGCCGTGCTTAAGGCGCTCAAATTGGCAGACCCGCGGGTCGAGGTGGTCCAGTTTGATTGCGACACCGACCCGGTCGAAGCGGTCAAGGCCGGCGCCTATGCTCACTTCGATCAAGCCACCATCAGCGATGCCGTCACTCATGCGATCGAACAGATCAATAGCCAGATGGAAATACGCAAAGAGACCGCCGCGCTGGAACAGGTGCTCTCCGCCAAATATCAGTTTCAGGGCATTGTTGGCAAAAATCCCAACATGCTGGAGCTGTTCAACTTCATCCGCCGCATTGCGCCTTATTACAGATCCGTCACCGTCATTGGCGAAACCGGCACGGGCAAGGAACGCATCGCTCGCGCAATCCACCAGGAAAGCCCGGTGGCTAACCGTCCGTTTGTAACACTCAATTGTGGCAGCATCGTTAAGGAGCTGATTGAGTCAGAGCTGTTCGGTCACGCCAAAGGTGCGTTCACAGGTGCAGTGAAAGATAAGGTGGGGCTGTTCGAAGCGGCGGCCGACGGCACCCTGTTTCTGGATGAGATCGGCACCCTGCCGCTCAACGTGCAACCTCACCTGTTGCGCGTGTTACAGGATGGTGACTTCCGCCGTGTTGGCAGCAACAAGACACTCAAAGCGCAGTGCCGAATCATTGCCGCCACCAATGTGGATCTGAAAGAGGAGGTGCGCGAGGGGCGCTTTCGCGAAGATCTCTATTTCAGGCTTGCGCCGCTGGAGATCAAATTGCCACCGTTGCGTGAACGCAAGGACGATTTGCCCTTGCTATTGCGTTATTTCATTGAACAAGCCAGCAAAAAGATTGGCAGGCGCCTGACTGGGATTTCACGCCCGGCACAAAAGAGTCTCAACGGTTACGACTGGCCCGGCAATGTCCGTGAACTGGAAAATGTAATCGAACGTGCCGCCATTCTGGCAACCGAGACCTTTATCCAGGAGGGCGATTTGCCGCCGCTCGGGGGAAGCTCGCCATATCTGCCCACATCCGATACCAGTCTCAGTCTGGATGAGGCGATCCGACTCCATGTTGAGGCTGTGCTCCAAGAATGCAGTGGCAACCGCAGCCATGCCAGCAAAAAGCTTGGTATCAGTCGTCGCTCGCTGTTGCGCAAATTAGAAAAATACAGCCTTAATTAGCCTTCCTGTGCGATTTTGTCGCATGTGCTAGAATCGCACACCCATCTTTGCATTGTGATAGCGGATACACACGCCAGCTAAATGACTGTCTTTTAAGGTTATTTTTTTTATTGCTGCTTGTTGGTAATGATTGGCTGCGCCATAATCGCACACTCAGATTGGTTTTAATATTTTATTTATATATATTATTTCCCATATATATCAATGAGTTATGTTCTTGTGTGAATTGGCACGCTTTTTTCATATAGTAAATATATGAAAAACTTTATTTGCACTCTCTGTTTCATCAGTCTGTTGCTAGTCATGGCTTCTTCGGAGGCTCTTGCAAGCAAGTCTGGTGCAAACTTACAGGCCCATGCCAGGGTCAATGCTGTTTTTAATGCCACATTGGTTTCTCAAACAGGGACAGTCAATATCACCGCCGCCGATATTGCCAGAGGTTATGTGGAGCTTGATCAGGCCACCGTGCTTGATGTGTACAGCAACAGCCGCGATGGCTACTACCTCAGCTTTGAGGCAGGCAGCCACCTATTTTCTGAAATCTGGGTGATGGATCAGAACCGTACAACACTGCTATCCAATGGCAGTGGCTATATCCATCAGGACAATATTTCCAGCAAGGAAACCAAACGCCTTAGCTATCGTTTTATTCTGCCCAAGCTGCTTTCTCCTGGCAGCTATGACTGGCCACTCATGGTGAGTGCCGTCGCTAACTGAGGATTTCTCAGTTTATTCAGGCGCCACTTTACTCATTGGTGGCGCCTTCTTTTTATTTTCAGGTGACAAAATCGGATTTTTTGCTGTCGACCGACTAGGCGTGGATCGGTTCTGTTATAGGGGTATCCCATTCGGTATTCCGGTGTTCGCTGTGAATCTTATGCCACTCGTCACAGGCTAGTTGTGCCTCCATCGAGGTGTCGAATGTCGCCAGGCTGTAACCGTTTTCGGTCATCAGAGTGGCACTCTTGTCCGGCCATTCTTTGATAATGAATTTCATGTTGGGTCTCAATGTCAGTGGAATATTAATGATTTTTACTCCGCTTCTGTGACAGAGCTGATACAGGGCAATGAAATTTTTATGACAATTGTTGGGGGCGGACTAAATACGGGCGTAATGGCCGGATTTAGGCTATAATCGCGCGTCATTTTTAGCATTCCTTCTTTTGAGGCCCCCCACCGTGATCGAGAATCTTCGTAATATCGCCATCATTGCTCACGTTGACCATGGTAAAACGACCCTGGTTGACCAACTTCTGAAGCAGTCCGACACGCTTGGTGATCGGGTTCAGCTGGCAGAACGCGCGATGGACTCCAACGACCAGGAAAAAGAGCGTGGCATCACCATCCTGGCCAAACCGACTGCAATTAAGTGGGGCGAGTATCACATCAACATCGTTGACACCCCCGGACATGCCGACTTTGGTGGTGAGGTAGAGCGTGTCTTGTCAATGGTTGATTCAGTATTGTTGCTGGTCGATGCCGTAGAAGGACCGATGCCTCAGACCCGGTTTGTGACTGAAAAGGCGCTGGCCCGTGGCCTCAAGCCTATCGTGGTAGTGAACAAGATCGACCGCCCGGCGGCGCGTCCTGAATGGGCCTTGGATCAGACCTTTGATCTGTTTGATCGTCTTGGTGCTACCGATGAGCAGCTCGATTTTCCTGTCGTTTATGCCTCAGGTCTAAGTGGTTTTGCCGGTATGGATCCTGACGTTCGTGATGGCGACATGACTGCACTGCTGCAAACAGTGGTTGATAATGTTCATCCGCCTCAGGTTGAATTGGAAGACCCCTTCCAGCTGCAAGTTTCACAGCTGGATTACAACAGTTACACCGGCGTGATTGGTATTGGTCGTATCGCCCGTGGCCGGGTTAAGAACAATACCCAGGTCACCTTGGTTGATACTGAAGGTCAGCGTCGTAACGGTCGTATCCTACAGTTATATGGTTTCATGGGTTTGGAGCGCATTGAAGTTGATCAGGCCCAAGCCGGTGATATCGTTTGTTTTACTGGCCTAGATCCGTTGAATATTTCCGACACTTTGTGTGATCCAAATGCGGTTGAAGCCCTGGCGCCGTTGTCTGTCGATGAGCCAACCGTAAGCATGACCTTCCAGGTGAATAATTCACCTTTTTCCGGTAAAGATGGCAAGTTTGTCACTTCACGTCAGATTAAAGAACGTCTCGATCAAGAGCTGGTGCATAATGTGGCGCTACGCGTTGAGCAGGGTTCTGATCCAGACAAGTTCCGCGTCTCTGGTCGTGGTGAATTACACCTGTCGGTGTTGATCGAAAACATGCGTCGTGAAGGTTTTGAACTGGGTGTTTCTCGTCCAGAAGTTATCATTCGCGAGATTGATGGTGAAGCACAGGAACCGTACGAGCAGGTCACCGCTGATGTCGAAGAGCAGCATCAAGGCGGCGTCATGGAAAAACTCGGCGCCCGTGGTGGTGAGCTGAAAAACATGGTGCCCGATGGCCACGGCCGTGTTCGTTTGGACTACATCATGCCGGCGCGTGGTCTGATCGGTTTTCGTACTGAGTTCCTGACTGCGACACAGGGTTCTGGTCTGATCTACAGCGTCTTTGATCACTATGGTCCGTTCAAGCGCG
>CAMYNQ010000138.1 GCA_947259785.1 uncultured Chromatiaceae bacterium
TTGCTACCGGCTGGCCGTTCACATCCAACAGGGTCACAGTCACATTACTGCTATCGACACCATCGGCGATGACAATGTCTGGCTCGACCACCACGGTGGAGAGCGAAGGATCAGCATTGGTGACCACGGTGACTGCACGGCTGTTGTTATCTGCGGCGTCACCGTCAGCATCACCATCGATGCTCTCCATGGCATTCACGCTAGCAGTAGCAAGATCATCCACCTGACTGGTGAAGATAGTAGTGCCAGGTGCGGCTGGGGCGTCAACCTGAATCTCTGCACTGATGCGGGTTTGATCAACCGTAATCTTGTTGCCCAGATTAATCGTGATCTGTGTACCATTGGAACTGGCACAGAATTCGTTATTACCTGGTACCGGACAGACCTGTGACCAAGCCACATTGGCAACTGCCAACCAGTTCAGGCTCAGGTTGCTATAGCCCGCGGGTGCCGACAATGTGAGCTGATCAATGCCGGTATCGTTGGCGCCGATGCTGGCCAACAGGTCATAGGCAAACACTCTGGCCTGCGCGTTAGCGGCGACAAAATTGGGACTGATCTCGGCCAATATTTGTGAAGCGGCATTGCCTTCTACCTGCAATGTCAGACTGTTGTTATCACTCGCATCGGCATCGGCATCGCCGACAACAGCCAATTGCGCGGCCACTGCATTAGTATTGGTATCGTCGACATTGACGACCACATCGGCACTGCCAGGCACCGCTGGGGCAGTGGCCTGGAAGCTGACTTGAACCTGTTGTTGGTCTACTGATACCGCAACACCAAGGTTAATAACAATTTGCTGACCACTGAGCTGGGCACAGAATTCACCGCTGGTTGTCGTCGTGCAGTCTGCGCTCAATACGGTGCCACCAACACTGACGCCCGTCACTGTTTGAGCGTTATAACCTGCCGGCAATTGAATGGTGACTTGATCAAAACCGCTGTCTTGTGCGCCGATAGTCGGCAACACATCCAAACTCAATACCCGCAGGCTGGCGTTGGCACCGGCAACCGCAACGTTGTTGGGGCTGATTTCTGCCAACACAGTTGTCACTGCTTGGCCTTGCAGGTTGATGTTTAGGTTATTGCTGTCGCTTAAATCTGCGTTGGCATCACCAGCAATAACGGCCTGGGCCGCTGCCAATGTGGTGCTGTCATCCGCGCTGGCCGTCATACCGTGTGCACCGGGTGTCGCGGCATTGGTAGCGCTAAAGGTGATACCAACCTGGGTTTGATCAACAGTGACCTTGTTACCCAAATCGATTTGAATCTGATTGCCAACGACGGTGGCGCAGTAATGATTCGCCAAAGCTGTTGGGCATGAAGAAGTTAACGTTGTGCCTGAAACAGTGACTGCATCGACTGTGGGTGCAGAAAAACCAGCAGGCAGATTCAAGGTGATACGGTCTACACCAGTATCGCCCGGCTGAATGTTCGGTAGAAAATCGAAGCGGTACTGTGTGCTTGCCGAGATGGCTGCGCCCGCGGGATTAATTTCGGCGATAGCATCGGTGATGGCCAAACCACCTCCGACGTTCATTGTCACAGTCGCTTGTGTCAGGTCGAGGGCATTGCCATTGAAGGTACCCGTAACGGTATTTTGGATGGTGGCTGCCTGAACAACGGGCATGAGCAGACCTACCCACAGGAGCAAAAAGCATCCTAGGGTTTGGCTTAGCCGATTGATCAGATGTCTCGTCTTCACGCTGCTGCGGATGACCTGCCTGCCTGAGTACGCGTTTGTTACGGCGCTAGAAGGGCTTTTTTGCCATCCTATAAAAACGATAAAACCAGCACGCGGCTGGGAGCAGTTAAGCGAATTATCGTTTGCGTCGTCACGATCGCAATCTCCATACAAACATGTCTACCCGACTCCACTCATCAGTTAATACGGGCGCGAAACATGAACGAAACGATCTTACCGGCGGGAATATTCACAACCCCATTGGTCTGACCGGTGTGCGCACCCATGGTGACTAAGTCGGGTGACACGGCCGTATCCACTGAAGCAACATCTGCATTCACACCATCACTCAATGCCACACCGCCACCGGCGGCATTGGTATCGGTGAAGATGGTCGCCACGGTGGCAGCCGTGTTGGTGGCGTTGTTGTTCCAGGTCAATGAACCGGTCTGGTAGGTAAAGTCGGTATCGTTGAGTTCATCCTCCAGGCGCACGTCAGCTGATTGAGTGCTGGTGGAGTTGTCGATATAGATCATGAACTTGACGATCGTTCCGCTGACTACCGAACTGCCACTGGTGATTTCAGTACCACTGTTGTCATCGAGAAAGGCCTTCTTCAACACCGCCAGCGTGGTGCTGGTAATAGTGAGTACCGCCGAGTCTGTGATGAAATCCGTGTCAGGATTGGTAGGGTCAGCCCCCAGATTGGCTCGACCGATATTGGTTGCCGCCCATGAGACTGAACTAGTGGTGAGTAAACTTAATAATAGTGCTGAGCACAATATTTTTTTATTTTTTTTGTATGGTTTCATATGAAACCCCTTCTACTTCTTTCATCAGCACGTGATCCTTCATGCCCTGATTTCTCTTGGTATACATGCAACTTCTTGTCGTATGCGGATAAATAAATAGCTAGCTTGATTAGTTCACAGTAACCTGAAAACGAACAGCTGCACGGCGTGGCTCGGTTGTGATGTTGCCCGTCGACTTAACGATATCTAGCTGGGTATTGCCACCGGCAGAACCAACGGTGACACGATTTGCGGCAGTGACATTCCAATCAAGTTGGTCAGCACCCACAGCAGGATCTAGTGCCGCCCAGGTTAGAGCCAACCAAGCGGCATTACCTGCCCAGGCGGCGTCGGCGGCTGCATCCATCTCAATGCCAGGGGCTGCCACGGAGTTTAGAATTTCGAAGCTGGCGGTATCGACAGTGAAACCCGTACCTGTTGTGTCGACGTCATCGATGAAACGCACATTGCTTAAATCAAGTGATGTGTTGTTGTCCACGTACAGGACAAAATAAAACTTGGTTCCTGATGCCAAAGTCGTGCTGGCACCTAAGTCATTACCACTCAGGTCGCGCATCTCTTTGACGATGGCGAGTGCTGCGGCCGTGACGGTCACCGTGTTGGAATCGGTTAGGGTCACACCACCGCCACCAGGGTAAGTTGCCTGGTTGGTTGCAGCAAAAGCCGATGTGCCAAACAACAGCGCCGCTGAGGCAATGCTTGCGTTTATTAAATTTCGTTTTCTAAATAATTTCATGGTTTCCTCCTACTTCTTAACTGCATCAAAGACGATTGCAAAAGTTTTGTTTCCATTTAAGGTCACCGGATCATTAGCTGGATCGCCTACCTGTATGGTTGAACCTGAGACAGATGCTAGGCCGGCACCAACTGCAGTATCATCCTCACCAGTTCCAGCAATTACTGCGGTATAAATTTGTAATGGTGTGGCTGAACCATTCTGGCTAGAGTCTGACTTGATTGATTCAGCTGTATAGGTGAATCCAGATGCTGTGGTGTCTAGAACGTCCTGAAAGCGGACATCATTAAACGCGAGATCTGATGCATTTTGGACATAGATCACAAACTTAACAGCTGTGTTAACAGGAACGGTTACTGTGGCATTACTTGTGCAGTCAGCATGGCTGGATGAACTCGCATAACAAGTACCCCCTACCCAAACTTGCTTTTCCAGTTTCAGAGCGTCGATTGAGGTGACCGTTACATCGCCAGAATTGGTCAGGGTGATACTACCGCCGGCGACGTTATCCGCCGCATTTGTTGCCACACTTGCCGCCTCAGCCTGTAGCCCCCACAGCAGTGCCGGCATGATTAAAATCAAACTTCGTTTAATAAATGCTATTTTTGTCATTACTATCATCCTTTTGAATAAGAATCACTCCAAATAACCTAGCCGCTATCGCTGAGCTGTCGGATGCACATATCTACAACAAACAAACTCAGTGGATTTGTGTCAGGTCGTTTTGGGGGGCTGCCCAAGGGTTTCCCCAGTCATCAGTAGCAGTTCAAATAAAAACCAGTACCAATATAAGTATTTAACGACAAAGAAACGTATTTCTTAACGTCACCCTTTCATCGGCGAATTGAATTAACTGACTGATTTATAAAATATTTTGAAAAAGCACACAGACTGGCAATTAGCCGACGCTGTTATGGGGGACGACGAACATATTCAACGCCGGCATGTAGTGATGACTTGGGTAAGAGAGGAAAACAGTTTTTAGTGATGTACCCCCCAGAAAGAGAGGTTTTTATTTGAGACTAAGATGAGCCAGTGAAAGCAGATGGAAAACCTCGAACAAACCTCTAAACCAGCATCAACACACTGTTTATATTGAATGTTTTTTGAAATAAAAAGCTTTTCTCATAGCCCATCCTAGGCAGCTATAAAGTTAGCACTGGCTAAAGCTGACTACCTGCTTGACCGTGGTTCAACTCAAGCCAGTCCTGATAAATCATTCCTCAAGACACACCACCAGACCCTGGCCAAGATTTTGCATCAGTTCAAAATAAAGCCTCTTGCCCGGCTCCAGATCCATGCCCATGGGATCGAGCGTGGCCGCCTTCAAATGGCTTCCTTCCACCACGATCTGAATCAATTTGCTTGAAAACTGAGGCTCGCTAAAGACGCAATGGGCCTGTTCAGTCTTAACACGCTCACGCACCTGTTGCAGCCGCTTAGCCCCAGGTTTGTGCTCAGCACCAACCATGATGGCGCCGATCGGCATTAGACCATAGCGCTGTTCAAAATATTGGTAGGCATCATGAAACACCAGATAAGGTGTTTGACTAACCACGGCTAGCTTTTGTTTGAGTTGTTGATCGAGTTCAGACAGGGCTTGCTGCATGCGTTTACCGTTGGCCTGATATTTCACAGCATTCTGTGAATCCAGCTTACTCAAGCTTGCAACAACCAGCCTTACAATTGTTTTGGCGTTTTGTGGATCAAGCCACAGGTGACCATCGATTTTGCCGTGGTCATGGTCATGTCTGGGTTCATCTTGACCTACCTGCCAGACCCCTGCGTCACGGCCATTGAGCAGGAGCATGCCCGGCTCATCCATCAACTCGATAATCGTTTTCGAATCATCATAATTTGCCAGCGGCCGCAGTAAAAAACCTTCTACACTCTCACCGGCCCAGATAATCACATCGGCCCGTTGCAGGCTGCGGACCTGTGATGGCTTGAGCATGTAGCTATGCGGTGAGCTGTTGCCACTGACCAGCAGTTCAGGCACAGCCACGCCATCCATCACCCCTGCCACCAGCGAATGAATCGGTGCAATGCTAACCACTACACGCGGGGCAGCGACCGCCTGAGTTGACATAAAAAACAGCAGAAAGATCGCAGACAAAACCATAGATCTAAACATTGGGATGGGAAGTTCCTGAAAATCACAATGTTATAGTATAACAATTTAAACGTAAGCAAGCACAAATGGCTATCACTGAATCTGCTGAGTAATTAGCCAACACAAGCAACACTAGACGAAGCTATTCGGCCCAAACAGCTCCCAAATCAACACCTGACATTGGCTGCCCCATATAGACCATCCCATCGATAACGCCTTTATCATCATGCAGGCTGGATGCCGATGCTATGACAGGAATTTCTCGGCCCCCCTTTGCCAGACATTTACTTTTTTTATGGTAGAAACGCTTGTTATGTTTCAAGTTTGGCATCCAGGTGCTGACAATGTCATGCCTATACTCTGGGGCAAATATTTCCACAATCGAATGGTGTAGCAAATCGTTTTCAGACTTAGCCAGCAAGTCAAGCATTGCCCGATTGATGGTTTTCATATTTCCATCCAGGTCAGTCACCACCATCGGCTCTATCATTGAATCAAGTATTTCCTCCAGATAGTCTCTGGAGGCATTCACTGTTGTGGTAATGGTATGAAGCTTTGACGCCATATCATTAAATGTTTGTGCAACGTCGCCAAACTCGTCATTCGACAGATGCGGCACACGCTTATCCAAGTTACCGGAAGCGACAGCAAGACTGGAGTTTTTTAAGGTTATCAATGCACTGACAAAATCTTTTGAATGACGCATCGTCATGAAAATGGCAAGCAAAATACTGAGTGGCCCAAATACCACAGCAACATCGCGAGTTCGTGTAATAAGGCCATAGACCTCCTCTTGATCCTTATTTAATAACCTAACCTCATTATTTAGTGCCTCGTTGATTGCGGCCAGCAAAATCGGCTCCTGTATCTCAATATCTTCAACCTTTTGAATAACCTCGTCTACACTCGCATTAGCCTGAACCATGTCAGTCAGTTCTCTTATTATCGACAGCAACTTATCGCTTTCTGATATGACGGCTTCAAAAATGGCACTCCCTGCTTGCACAGTTTGACCGTCCATATAGACGTGATAATGATTCAGTGCTTGCGCGTAATTTACATAAGCCTGATTGATCTCATTCATTTCATGCTCGATATGGCTGTGATCGTCAGTTTTTTTTGCATTAGATACAACCAGAGTCATCTCACTCGCATGAGCAAAGGCAAGAACGGAGTAATAACGCATGTCATTTAATGCGTTAATGGATGGTATGTTGTTTTGGGTAACCGTATCAAATGTGGCATTTAGTTGATCCGTCGCACGCAGGGAAAGATAGGCCACGCTCACTGTGACTAATGCAATGAAAAAATAACCAGATAACATCTTACTTCGCAGGCTCATGGTGGCAAGTCGTTTATAAAATGAGGAACGTGTAATTAAACTTAGTAAGTTAATGAAAGGAGTCAAGCTTTAGTCGTTAGACTCTGAACTGACACAAGCAATAAAACGGGGGGATTTACCGACAACTGTTATGTTATAGTATAACAATTATCACGCTGACAATTTCACAATGACAGACACTGCATCCGACCAGGCCTTTGCCCAGCACGATCATCGCCATTGCATCAAATCAGCACTGGCCGAGGCCGCTCGAATCTGCCACGAACGTAACGGCCGCCTCACCGAACAACGCAAACGAGTCTTGGAGCTGGTGTGGAAAAGCCACAAGCCAGTCGGTGCCTATGTCGTTCTAGAACAATTACGGGCCGAAGGTTTTAACGGCGCACCACCGACTGTCTACCGGGCGCTGGATTTTCTGCTCGAGCACGGCCTAATCCATCGCATCGAGAGCCTCAACGCCTATACCGGTTGCGCCCACCCGGGTGAACAACACACTGGCCAGTTTTTAATCTGTTCACAGTGTCAACGCGTTGCTGAGCTGGATGACCCCAAGGTCAACCGCGCCATTAACAACAGCGCCGCACTACACGGCTTTGAGGCCGATCACCAGGTGATCGAGATCCGTGGCCTCTGTCCTCAGTGTCAAGACCACTAAGTCAATGATGGACAAGAAAGTCTTAATCGAAGCCAAGGGCCTCTGCCTCACGCTGGCTGGCAAGCAGATTCTTGATAAGGTCGACATCCGCCTGCATAAAGGCGAGATCGTCACTCTGATCGGCCCCAACGGTGCTGGCAAATCAACCTTGGTGCGTGTGATCCTCGGTCTGATCA
>CAMYNQ010000139.1 GCA_947259785.1 uncultured Chromatiaceae bacterium
GATTAGGCCCCAATTGGTCCAGCGCACCGGCGCGGATCAAGGCCTCAAGCAGGCGACGATTGACCTTACGCAGATCAACACGGCGGCAGAAATCAAACAAATCAGTAAACTTGCCATTGCGTTGCCGCTCTTCGACCACCAGTTCGAGTGCTGCCACGCCGACCCCCTTGATAGCCCCCAGGCCATAGAGAATGGCGCCCTCGTCATTGACAGTAAAGTTCGGCATGCAGCTGTTGACGTCCGGCGTCTGCAGCTCCAATTCCATGGTGCGCACCTCTTCAACCAGGGTTACCACCTTGTCGGTGTTATCCATATCCGCCGACAGCACCGCCGCCATGAAGGCAGCCGGGTAATGCGCCTTGAGCCACATGGTCTGGTATGAAACCAAGGCATAGGCAGCCGAATGCGATTTATTAAAACCGTAGCCGGCAAATTTTTCCATCAAGTCGAATAGCGCGCCGGCCTTTTCAGCATCGAAGCCGCCCTTTTTGGCACCCTCCATAAACAGGACCCGCTGCTTAGCCATCTCTTCAGGTTTTTTCTTACCCATGGCACGACGCAGCAAATCAGCGCCGCCGAGCGAGTAGCCACCGATGACCTGGGAGATTTGCATGACCTGTTCCTGGTAAACGATGACCCCGTAAGTGGGGCTGAGAATTTCCTCGGTCTCAGGAAAAGGATATTCAACCTTGGCGCGACCATGTTTACGATTAATAAAGTCATCCACCATGCCCGACTCCAGCGGACCAGGACGAAACAACGCCACCAGGGCGACGATATCTTCAAAGTTATCCGGCTGCAGGCGCTTGATCAGGTCTTTCATGCCGCGTGACTCAAGCTGGAACACAGCCGTGGTCTCACAGGCCTTCAACAGCCTGAACGAGGCCTCATCATCCAATGGAATCAATGAGATATCTAACGGTTCCTCACCCAACCTCTTACGTATAGTATTGGCTGTTTTCACTGCCCAGTCGATGATAGTCAGGGTGCGCAGCCCCAAGAAGTCGAACTTGACCAGACCCACCGCCTCAGAATCATCCTTATCCAGCTGGGTCACGGCATTGGCACCGCCCGGCTCACAATACAGTGGGCAGAAATCGGTCAGTGCTGTCGGTGCGATGACCACGCCACCGGCATGTTTACCGGCATTACGCGACATGCCTTCCAGTGACAGGCACATGTCGAGTAAACGCTTAACTTCCTCATCCCGGTCATAGAGTTCCTGCAGCTGCTCTTCCTGCTGCAGCGCCTTGGTCAGGGTCATACCAATCTCGAAAGGAATCAGCTTGGCGATGCGATCGACCATACCATAGGGGTGGCCGTAAACACGACCGACATCGCGCACCACTGCCTTAGCCGCCATAGAACCGTAGGTGATGATCTGCGACACCTGGTCACGGCCATAGGTTTGCACCACGTACTCGATCACCTCGTCACGTCTATCCATGCAAAAGTCGATATCGAAATCGGGCATGGAGACACGTTCTGGATTAAGAAATCGCTCGAATAAAAGATCGTAAGCTAATGGATCTAAATCAGTTATCAGCAACGCATAGGCCACCAAAGAACCGGCACCGGAACCACGTCCCGGCCCCACTGGAATGTCATTCTTCTTGGCCCATTCGATAAAGTCGGAAACGATCAGAAAGTAACCGGGAAAACCCATTCCAAGAATAACGTCCAGTTCGATCTGCAGACGCTCCCAATAGGGTTTGGACTTTTCCTCGAAATCAGCCGCCGCAGGATCGAACAATATCCGCAGCCTGTCCTTTAGGCCTTCAGCCGAGCGATGGCGGAAATACTCACCTTCGGTCATGCCATCCGGGATAGGAAAGTCCGGCAGCACGTACTTGCCCAGGGTCAGTTCCAGGTTACAGCGGCGGGCGATTTCAACCGTATTTTGCAGCGCTTCAGGAATGTCAGAAAACAGCTCGACCATCTCATCCGGGCTGCGCAGATATTGCTGGTTGGAATAGTTTTTGGGGCGACGTTTATCGTCCAGGGTGCGACCATCATGGATACAAACACGCACCTCGTGGGCATCAAAGTCTTCCGTCTTGAGGAAATGCACATCGTTGCTGGCCACCACCGGCACATCGGCTTTCGCTGCCAGCTCCACTGCTTGCTGGATATAGAGTTCTTCGTTTTCACGGCCGGTGCGTTGCAGTTCGAGATAGTAGCGATCAGGGAACAGCCGCATCCAGTCAGCCAGCAACTTTTCAGCCTGCTCGAGGTGACCGGCAACCAGTTGCTGGCCAACATCCGAATCTCGTCCGCCTGACAATGCAATCAAACCCGCCGTACTTCCCTCAAGCCAACTACGTTCAATCGTGGCAAAACCACGATGCTGACCGTCGCGATAACCACGAGTAATCAGACGACTGAGATTAAGGTAGCCCTCATGATTCTGGCACAGCAACACCAGGCGACTCAGCTGACCGTGATTCTCATCTTCAAACAGCCATAGATCAGCCCCCATAATGGGCTTGATGCCCGCGGCCATGGCAGCACGATAAAACTTTATCAGGGCAAACATATTGCACTGATCAGTCAGCGCCACGGCAGGCATACCGGCCTCTTTTACGGCATTGATCAACGGCTTGATGCGCACAATTCCGTTGACTAAGGAATACTCGCTATGGGTTCGGAGATGGATAAAAGCAGGTGATGACATGGGGCAATTGTAGCGTGCTGAGAGCTGACTTGCGATAGCCAGCCCACAAAATAATTGACTTTATATTATATCTGTAACTTATTGTTTATAATAATTTACGTACCGGCCCAAAGCTGCGCCGATGGATCTCGGTGACACCTTGCTGCTGCAGGGCTTCAATATGTTGTTTGGTTGGATAACCCTTATGTTTCGCTAGGCCATAACCAGGGTAAATACTGTCCATTTCAACCATCTCCCGATCGCGACAAACCTTAGCCAGAATCGATGCCGCACAGATCGCTGCCTCGCTCTGATCACCCTTGACTATGGCCTCGGCTGGGCAGCCAAAATCAGGGCTACGATTACCATCCACAAGTACCTTGCTCGGTTTAACACTCAGGCCCGCGACTGCACGTTGCATGGCTATCATGGTGGCCTGGAGGATGTTGTGGTGATCTATCTCTTCTACCTCACAGCGACCAATGGCCCAGGCTAGGGCCTTTGCTTTTATCTGTGGCTCCAGCGCTTCACGCTTTTTTTCACTCAAGGCCTTGGAATCCATTAACCCCTCAATGGGATTACTCGGATCAAGAATCACCGCGGCAGTCACCACTGGACCAGCCAGTGGGCCACGCCCCACCTCATCAACACCTGCAATCAAGAGGCAATCAGATGTCATTTTTTTATGCTCCTAAATGGTTTTACTCAGAGTCAGAGTTTGTAGCGGTAGCCTGAATTAGCCAGCCAGCTAAGCATTTCATCAGCAGGTACAGGTCGGCTCAGATAATTGCCTTGGGCATAGTCGCAACCAAGGTCTTGCAACATATTCAGAGCCTCTTCAGTTTCAACACCCTCGGCGACTACCTTGAAACCAAGATTATGGGACAGGTCGATAGTGGCATGAACTATCTTGGCATCACTGTTAGAGCTCTCCATCTCCTTGACAAACGAACGATCAATCTTGATCTCATCCACAGGCAAGCGTTTCAAATAACTGAGTGACGAATGCCCCGTGCCAAAATCATCTATCGAAAGCAAAACCCCCATTTTCTTAAGACTATTGAGAATTGCCAAAGCACGCTCCGGGTCAAGCATGGTGGCCTCTTCTGTGATTTCCAAACTCAGGGCAGAAGGAGGTAACTGTAAAGCGATCAGGTAACCCTCTATTTTACTTGGCAGGCTGAGATCATACAAAACCCGCGAAGAAAGGTTGACAGAAATTTGTACAAATATACCCTGCAGCTGCCACGCTTTATATTGCTGCAAGGCATGATGAATAACCCATTCGGTCAACGGCCCAATCAAGCCTCGTTGTTCAGACAAAGGAATAAACTGATTCGGGGGGATAATGCCACGCACGGGATGCTGCCAGCGTACCAGAGCCTCTACTGAATCAATACAGCCACGAGTCAAATCGAGTTTTGGCTGATAAAACAGCACCATCTGATCTTCTTCAATGGCGCTGCGTAGCTCCGCCTTGAGGGCCAGCTGTTTAACGCTATTGTTATCATAAGCAGGATCATAGACTGAAAAATCATTATGCAGATGCTTGGCAACATACAGAGCCACATCAGCACGACGTAACAAGGCATCGCTATTTTCGCCATGCTCGGGAAACATTGAAATCCCCAATGTACCGGTGACAACAACTACATTGCCATCTATTTCCACTGTGGTTTCAAGTGCATCCATGACGCGTTTAGCGACAGTTATTGCCCCTTCAACGCCTGCTAGATTAGGCAGTAGGATGGCAAACTCATCCCCCCCAAGACGGGCAATAGTGGTCTCTTCAAGTCTGGGCGTAATATTTTCTGAATCAGCAACAGCATTGTTCTCCATCACCCTGGCTATCGTTGATGAAGCACGAATGATTCGCTGCAATCGTTCAGCAATCTGTTTAAGCAGTTCATCACCAACATGATGACCAAGGGTGTCGTTGATTTCCTTAAAACCGTCCAGATCGAGCAACATTACGCCAAACTTTTCACCCTTACGCTGACTCAGCAGGATGATTTGCGACATCCGGTCAAGAAAAAGAACTCGATTAGGCAATGCCGTCAGCTGGTCAGTAAAGGCCAGGGTTTCATATTCATCATAGGCCTTGACCAGCTCCAGACTCATATCATTAAACACCTGCACCAACTCACGCAGCTCTGCGTTACCGCTAAGTGCAACGGCCTGGCCAAGCTGACGCCTATCATTGCGCACCTTATTCAACTGACTTATTATTTTTCGAATGGGTCTAACCGTTGAAATATGTAAGACCCACTGCACCAGCCCCAACATAATCAACGTCACCACACCGGCAAGCAACATCAGTTGATTACGACTTGCCGCCAGGCTTTGGTTAAACTGGCTTAAATCACGCTGCAAGGTAATTTCTGCTAATGCCTGCCCGGTATCACTTTTAAGTCGATGACTTGCAGAGACATAAGCTTTTCCCTCGTTGCCTATATGCCAATTCTGCGAACGATAAACCATACTCCCATTGGCACGGTTAATTCTTATAGGCATTTCCAAAAGGGCATCCATTGCTGCAAGGTTTAACAATGGGTCAACGACAAGTTGCAGATAGCCTTGGTGCCTAATTCCGCCCACAGGCACAGTCACAGAAAGAAAGCTTTGCTCCCGCCATTGACACATGGCCGTTTGAATTTTCAATTGCTCAACACCCTGATGCTGCTTCGCAATTTCAGCACTATCTTGACAAATAATACCGAACTCACCCCTAGCAAAAGGACCATTTTTTGACCACGCCAACACCTCAAAACTTTTTGAATAGGCATACAGCTGAATCAAGTTGATCTCACCCGAGATGACGGACTGGCGTTGAAACTGCTCATCTAATAGACGAGTCAAGTGTTTGATATCTTCATCAGCGAGCGCCTGCCTGAAATCAGCCGATTGCTGGACACTGATTGCCACACGCTGAATGCTCTGCTGCAATTGTTGCAGGCTTCGCTTGACCTCCCGCTCCAGCACCTCTTGAAGCGATTGCTGCTGACTCTTCAAGGCCGAATCACGATACACCTCCCACGCGGTCACAACCAAAATCATGCTCATCAGAGACATGAACAGGGCGATAATGCTGCGCAGTGATAGTCGTCTAACGTCCATTAATTCTCTTTATCAATAGTCATGACAGTATTGCCAGATAAAATAGACATAGCCTGCTTTATAGCGAGCGACATCGCTATTGTGATGATGACTTACTTAAAATTTTTCAGGAAATACCACATAGACATCCCAAACACCTGTTTCACGGCCATGGTCAGCAAATATCTTATACTCGTCAAAAGTCATGATTTTATTATCCTGACAACGCTTCAGCGCTGTATCATAATCTTCAGGTTTGTCCATAATTGCCTTAGCAGACAGCACTGAGGCAATTTCTACACAATTTGCCTTCTGCATCTGATCGTAACGTAACTGATCATATTTGGGATGATTTCTATCCACACCACAGCCAACTAATGCAGCAAGCACAACAACAAGTGAAAGCGTTTTATAAATCATAGAGTCACTCTTTGAAAATAGATATTAATTGCCAGCAGCGCTAGCCAAACTTAGCACCGCTGCAGCGGCCTTGGCACTGGCATTCTGTCTTAGCTGCTGGTGAATATTTCTGAAACGTTCGCTAACCGCGTCAGCAGCACCGCCATCTTGCAACAACCTGAGCGTCTCCTGAGCCAGATTGACGGCAGTCGCCTGATCCTGAATCAATTCTTTGGCCACCTCTTCACCTGCCAGGATGTTAGGCAGCGAGACAAAGTCAGTCTTAATCATTCGTTTTACAATGGCATAGGTAAGCGGCGAAAGTTTGTATGTCACCACCATCGGACGCTTAAACAACATCGCCTCCAGTGCTGCCGTACCAGAGGCCAGCATGATCACATCAACTGCAGCCATCACATCACGGGAACGACCGTCAAATAGATGCAACACCGGCTTCTCATCCAAACCAGCAAGCACGGATTCAACATGTTCACGTATTGCAACTGTTGCCAGCGGAATAACAAATTCAACCCTGGGCTTCTGTTTGCTGATCTCAACAGCAGCCTCAAGCATAAGCTGAGCTAACATCTTTGCCTCAGACATGCGGCTACCTGGCAGAATGGCCACCAGTTTTTTGTCTACTGGCAAATCCAATTCTTGCCGTGCTGCCGAGGTATCAGGCAGCATCGGAATCATCTCGGCCAAGGGGTGGCCAACAAACTCCACCGCCACATCATGTTGATGATAGAAATCCGCCTCGAACGGGAACAGAGTCAACATTAAATCCACCGAACGGCTAATCTTTTTAACCCGATACTGACGCCAGGCCCATACCGAGGGACTGACATAGTGCACCGTCCTGATGCCCTGCGCCTTTAACTTTCGCTCGACAGTGAGATTAAAATCAGGTGCATCAACGCCAATAAACACATCGGGTGGATTGTCGCCAAAGTGTTTGATGATGGCGTTCTGAATACCCTTCAACTCACGATAATGGGCCAGCACTTCGAATAAGCCCATCACCGCCAGTTTTTCAGCTGGGTAGATTGCCTGACAACCCGCCTCGACCATGGCAGGCCCGGCAATGCCTTCGAATACGGCATCTGGATGTTTGATCTTGATCGCCCGGATCAAACCTGACGCCAGCAAATCGCCGGAGGCTTCGCCTGCAACAATCCCTATTCTCATAAGCGTGTTAACAACCTGGAAAAACAAAAAGG
>CAMYNQ010000140.1 GCA_947259785.1 uncultured Chromatiaceae bacterium
CAACGCGAGCACCCACACAAATTACTTAATTCATTGAGTTTTTAAAGAGCGGTTACTGACCGAAGTCGTAACAGAGGAGCGTATTATACAGCTTTGATCCTCGTCGTCAACAACTTATTTCCTTGCTGACATCCTTGTTTCAGCGGTCTTTTCGACCCGTCCTGCTTCAAGGAGAGACGCATTATACGTCCATTTTCTTGTTCGTCAACCACTTTGTAACAATTTGTTTTTCAAGTGGTTTTTGTTTCGCTTGCTGCCAAACGAGAGGCTCATTACACGGCTCAAAATTTCTGCGTCAAGGCTTTCTTAAATGAACCCCAATCTTTCTTTGTTCTTACCAGGCCACGCGCCTTACAGAGCCCCCGCCACAACAGACCACAATACTTTTCCAGCCACATAATCATAAAAAAGCCGGCCTTTTAGACCGGCTTTAGCAAGCCAAATACAATACAGTTAACTCAAGGTAACTCTGGCAAAACGGCGCTTTCCCACCTGAAAGACTGCCGTATTGCCGGCCTGCACCTCCAGCCCCTTGTCATCCACCTTTTCACCATCAATCTTCACCGCCCCTTGCTTGAGCATACGCATTGCTTCAGATGTACTTGCAGTCAAACCTGCCTCTTTCAGTAAATTGGCAATTGCCAACTTCCCATCAGTAGCAGAAAGCACTATCTCAGGCATATCATCCGGCATCGCGCCTTTTTGAAAACGGGCAATGAAACTCGCCTGCGCCTGCTTCGCAGCCGCCTGATCGTGAAAACGGCTAATGATTTCTTCTGCCAATTGGAATTTCACATCGCGAGGATTCAGCCCCTCTGCAACCTGTGTTTGCAAACCTTCAATCTCAGACCAAGGACGAAAACTCAGCAGCTCAAAGTAACGCCACATCAGCTCATCAGAAATCGACATCAGCTTGCCGAACATCTCATCAGGCGCCTCATGGATACCAATATAGTTATTCAATGACTTGGACATCTTCTGCACCCCATCCAAACCTTCGAGAATAGGCATGGTCAAAACAACCTGGGGCTTTTGTCCATGCGCCTCCTGCAATTGACGCCCCACCAACAAATTAAACTTCTGATCCGTGCCCCCCATTTCGACATCGGCCTTCATGGCAACGGAATCGTAACCCTGCACCAACGGGTAGATAAATTCATGAATAGCGATGGGCTGACCACCGTTATAGCGCTTATTGAAATCATCTCTCTCCAACATCCGCGCCACAGTATGCTTGGCCGCCAGCTGAATCAAGTCTGCTGCACTCATTTCTCCCATCCAGCTAGAATTGAACATCACCAAGGTTTTTTCCGGATCGAGAATCTTATAGATCTGTTGTTCGTAGGTACGGGCATTGTCGATAACCTCATCCCGGGTCAATGGTTTACGGGTGACATTCTTGCCGGTTGGATCACCGATCATGCCGGTAAAGTCGCCAATCAAAAACATCACCTCATGCCCCAGATCCTGGAACTGACGCAGTTTATTGATCAACACGGTATGACCAAGATGCAAGTCTGGTGCTGTCGGATCAAACCCCGCCTTTATGCGCAAAGGCCGCCCCTCTTTCAGGCGATCCACCAGCTCTTCTTCACGAAGCACTTCATCAGCACCACGTTTGATCAGCTCTAGCTGCTCTTCTACCGCGACCATCATTACCCTCTATATATATCTAAAAATCTAAGCCTGACTCAACAGGGAAAAACAGGCATTATAAATGGGAACGCGCCAAGACTTCGACCAAATCCACATTTTTTCATTGACGGACTTATAATGTAGGGCTAACGTTTTAATATGTAGGCGTTTTTGTGCGCCAAGTCTGGTTTTTAACAAATATACATCAACAAGGATGAGCAAGTGCCGAAAACAATAAACATGATGGTCGGCAAAAATCTACACTGGCTACTCGTACTGAGTGGCGCAATTATACTGGGAATCGCAATCGGTATTTTACCGGACGATGCTGAGGCGACTCGCGCTCCCGACTCCGCGGCCTTGCAAACCATCATCGAGCCCCCAACAAGCCTGGAAATTCCAAACCGTCCCAGTAATGAGGCACCACAACTAACAACTACGCCAGAACAAACTGGAGAGTGGCAAACTGCAACAGTCAAATCAGGCGACAACCTTTCGCTGCTGTTTAACCGCAACAACCTTAGCCCACAAGAACTTTATAAAGTCACCTCTAACAAAATTGCCGCCAATCACTTCAAACGCCTCTTCCCCGGTAACGAAATCAAGCTGCGCATCGATGAAAATAAATTAACCGAACTCAGCTATGAGTTCGATCTTGGCAAAAGCCTGCACATGGTGCGCAACGAAGATAGCTTTGATACTGAAATCATTGAACGACCGCTGGAGTACCGCACTGCACAAGCCACAGCCACCATCAATGACTCTCTCTTTTTGAGCGCCCAGGCCGCCGGCCTGTCTGACAAACTCACTATGGAGCTGGCTGGCATCTTTGGCTGGGACATCGACTTTGCCCTCGATATTCGCCAAGGTGATGATTTCGCCGTTATTTATGAAGAGGTTTTTCTTGACGGTGAAAAGGTCCGTGATGGCAACATTGTCGCCGCCGCATTCACCAATCGCGGCAAGGCCTTCCAGGCCATTCGCTACACCGACAGCAACAATCGCACCGACTACTACTCAGCCGATGGCCATAGCATGCGCAAGGCTTTTCTGCGTACTCCGGTTGATTTTTCACGCATCAGCTCACGCTTCAACCTGAAACGCAAACATCCAGTGCTGAACAAGATTCGCGCTCACAAGGGCGTCGACTATGCCGCCAGCCGCGGCACACCAATCAAGGCCACTGGCGATGGCAAAATCATTCACCGCGGAAAAAAAGGCGGCTATGGCAACACGGTCATCATCCAGCATGGCAGCAGCTACAGCACTCTATACGCACACTTATCAAACTATGCCCGAGGCATTCGCACTGGCTCACGCGTTAAACAAGGGCAAATCATCGGTTATGTCGGCAGTTCTGGCCTGGCCACTGGCCCGCACCTGCACTACGAATTTCGAGTCAACGGCTCGGTCCGCAACCCCCTAACGGTAAAACTGCCAGACGCTCAACCCCTGTCGAAAAAATTCTTGGCCGACTTCAAACTGCAAGCCAATCAACTTATGGTCAGTCTGAACCTACTCAACCAAACCAATCTCGCTTTAGCCTCTAACCCCTAAACCATGGCTTATTACATCGGCCTGATGTCGGGCACTAGCATGGATGCCATTGATGTCGCCCTGCTGGATTTTAGCAATGACAACTGCAAACTGATTGCCAGCCACAGCCATGCCTTTCCATACGAACTAAAGCAAAAACTACAACAACTGCTTCAGTCAGAAACTTTTAGCCTGCATGACTTCGGCAGACTGGATGTTGAACTGGGCAGAACATTTGCAGATGCGGCAAACCAACTAATCCAACAGCAGCAGGTTGATAAAAGCAAAATCCTTGCTATTGGCAGTCACGGCCAAACAGTTTTTCATGCCCCGTACAGCACACCACCGTTCAGCTTACAAATCAGTGACCCCAATTGCATTAGCCAATTCACAGGCATTACTACAGTAGCTGATTTTCGCCGTCGTGATATCGCCGCTGGCGGACAGGGAGCACCACTTGTACCCGCCTTCCATAACGGATTTTTTCGTTCACCGCAGCACAACCGGGTAATACTCAACATCGGAGGTATCGCTAACATAACAATGCTAGCGGCAGATCAAAAAAAATTGATCTCTGGTTTTGATACGGGGCCTGGTAACTGTTTGTTGGATGAGTGGTGTCAACAACATCTGAATCAACCGTATGACAAAAATGGCGCGTGGGCGGCAACAGGAACCATCAACGATAAACTACTACAACAACTGCTGGCAGATGACTATTTTTCCCTAGCCGCACCAAAAAGTACGGGACGCGAATATTTCAATCTACACTGGATAAAACAACATTCAGCCAATGACAGCCCAGAAAATATTCAAGCCACGCTGACACAACTTAGTATTGAAAGCATCTCCAGGGCAATCGAAGAACATAGTCACGACTGTGATGAGGTTTATGTCTGTGGTGGTGGCGCCTTTAATGCCCGCTTGATGTTGGGGCTTAAAAACCGCTTAACCAATATCAAACTAAAAACAACGACTGAACTGGGGATTGATCCGGAATGGGTGGAGGCAGCAGCCTTTGCCTGGCTGGCAAAACAGACCCTGGAAAACAAACCAGGCAATATCGCCGAGGTTACCGGCGCAAGTGCAAATCTAGTTCTCGGCGGTATCTACCCCGCCTAAAATGAAAAATGCCAGAACCCCAAACAGGCCTGGCATTTTTTAGCAATTAAAACTTAATCTTAAACAGAGAACGACGAACCACAACCACAGGTTGTTGATGCATTCGGATTACGGATCACAAAATGCGCGCCTTCCAGGTCATCCTTGTAATCAATCTCTGCACCATTTAGATACTGGTAACTCATCGGATCAATCAACAGGCTAACGCCACCCTTCTCAACAACTGTATCACCATCGTTGACGTTTTCATCGAAGGTAAAGCCGTACTGAAATCCGGAACAGCCACCACCGGTAATATAGATACGCAATTTGAGCGCTTCGTTGCCTTCTTCATCAATCAACTCGCGCACCTTATTTACGGCACTGTCGAAAAAGGTTACCGGGGAATCGCTTTCTACTTCTGCTGTTGCCATAGTCATGAAATCAAACCTCTAATGTATTACTTGATTGGCTAGATTATACCTTAGAACGACACTCAGTTATATGCCACCTATTATTAAGACAGCAAGAGTCTATTTCGAGTTCAACACCACATTTTGTGAGGGGCTTTCAATCTCGGCAGTCGACACAGAAGATTCCGCCTTATGGACAAGATTGCCATTGACCTCTGCTCCCATCGCCATCTCAATCAGATTGTAATAAACATTACCAATCACTTTGGCATTTGATGCCAACTCAACCCGCTCACTGGCGTAAACATCACCAATCACCGTACCGTTGAGAATGATATTCGGCACATGCACATCGCCTTCAACCACCCCTTGATCACTCAAGGTCAACATTGATTCAGGATCAATCGATCTGACACTGCCCTTGAGCTTGCCGTCAACATGAAATCCACCACTAAACTCCACATCACCGGATAGCAATGTATTTTGACCAATCAACGAATCTATTTTAGCCGACGCACGCTTTTTACTTGAAAACATAATTTTTAGAACACCCTGTAGATAATCATCCTGATTAATACAACTTATCGGTTTAACTGGACAGGAAGTTTAACCTCTCAACAGAAAAACATTCCGCTTACCCCTCTCTAAAGCATTAAGATCCAATTGCTAACACTAAAACAATTACCGGAAGCATCGTTCATTTACCGCAACCGTATCATGTGAATTAGCGGAGAATAACATCACCAACAAATAAATCACCTAAAAACCAAGCAGTTACACCATAATAGGCAACTTGGCATGATGCGTTGCGTATAAGCGCTCAGCCTAACCTAAACAGCAGCCAGGTCCTGCCAAGAATACGTTTTACTAACCGCATTGCGCTTCTGCGGCACCATCTCAATCATCACATTCCGAGGAACAAACCCTTCTGGCAAACGAATCTCCCCCTCCATTCGCTGGAAATAACGAAAACTGAGATTACGAGCAACACTCTTGTTCGGCGATATATCGCTGAAATCAAGACTTAGGGGCTCACCATCCTGCACCCCGTGCACAAACATCTTTACCACACCTTTGACAAAACGATCATTTTTTAACACCTGACTCATGACCAACTCAAAGTGATAAAGCCGTTCCTCACCGGCAGCTTCAAGCTTAAAGGTTTGAATATTCAAACCCGCTTGGCGTTCACGCGGTGAAACAATACCTCGATAAAACTCCACTTCTTCACGCAGCTCCAGAATTTCTTCCTGCATACGTTTAAGGTCATTACGGACGACATTATAAGACTGGCTATCAATCACTTGAGTTCTTTCCAGCACAGCTACCTGCTCACCCCGCTGCTTGGCTTTATCTTTCTGCTCGGTCAACGCTTGCTGTAGAGTTTCACGCTCATGGGCAGTTTCAACGAGATTATAACCGGCCTGAATCTGCCCCAGCCAATAGCTGAACAGCGCAACAAAAAAAACACCCACCCAGCCACCTATCAATACCAGCCAGCGCTGCCAAGGACGATGACTCTTGACTATCAACTCACCCGTTTTCATCTACCCAACCCTTGAATCAGCAATCATTAAGGCAACAGCGCAATACCATCCAGGCCAGCGCTTTCATTCAGCGCAAACATAATATTCATATTCTGCACCGCCTGACCCGCCGCCCCTTTAACTAAGTTATCGATTACTGACAACACCACCACGGTGTCACCACCCTGAGGTCGGTGAATGGCAATACGACATTGATTTGCACCTTTGACGCTACGAGTCTCTGGATGAGAACCTTCCGGCATCACATCGACAAAGGTTTCATCTTGATAACGCTGCTCATAAAGCGATTGCAAATCAACATCACTCTTTAATGTTGCATAGAGAGTGGCATGAATACCGCGGATCATCGGCGTTAGATGCGGCACAAAGGTAAGCCCCACATTGGCAGCCGCCATTTGCGTCAAACCCTGGCTAATCTCAGGTAGATGCCTGTGACCCGCCACAGCATAGGCCTTAAAACTTTCACCACTCTCACACAACAACGTACCGACATTAGCCTTACGGCCCGCACCACTAACCCCAGACTTGGCATCGGCAATCAGATGATTAATATCCACCAGACCGTTTTCAAGCAACGGCATAAAACCCAGCTGCACGGCAGTGGGATAACAGCCGGGGCAGGCAATCAAACGCGCCGACTTTATCTCGTCTCGATTGATCTCGGGCAAACCGTAGACCGCCTCGGCCACCAACGCTGGTGTCGTATGCGGCATGCCATACCACTGCTCCCAGGTCGGGATATCCTTGATGCGAAAATCAGCGCCAAGATCAATGACCTTGACACCCTTGTCGAGCAACTCAGTCGCACCGGCCATGGCTACACCATGCGGTGTGGCGTAGAACACCACATCACACTGAGACAAATTTTCCGGCGTTGGCTCACTAAAACAGAGATCAAGCTTGTTACGCAGATTGGGAAACATATCCGCGACCGGCATGCCCGCTTCCGAGCGCGAGGTAATCACGCGCAGCTCAACCTCGGGATGCATCGCCAACAAACGCAGCAACTCCACGCCGGTGTAACCCGTACCACCAACTATGCCTGCCTTGATCATGATCT
>CAMYNQ010000141.1 GCA_947259785.1 uncultured Chromatiaceae bacterium
GTGCTCCATATATAAAAGTAGTTTCCAGCAAGTCAATCAAAGAGCCTTTCCTCGATTTTATTCTGGCTATCAACTGGTCTAGCGGGCAGATGATGCGTGAATACACCTTGTTGCTTGATCCGCCTGTATTTGAAAAAGAACCACAGATTGGTCGTATCAGCGCCGCAACAACTCAGCCTGCTCAAGTTGTTAGGCAGACACCAACGGCTGCTGTAGCCGCGCAACCACGTGTGGCGCCAGCGGGAAGTTATGGCCCAACCAGTCGTAAGGATACGCTCTGGGCAGTGGCTAAAGATATGCGCCCAGATCGTTCAGTCAGTGTGCCACAAATGATGGTCGGCTTGTTAAAGGAAAACCCAGAAGCCTTTGGCGATAACAATATTAATAATCTCAAGGCTGGCCATATCCTGCGTACGCCAGAGATGAACGTGATCACCGCGCTTTCTAAGCAACAGGCGGCTGCTGAGGCTAATCGCCAATTTCAGGAGTGGAAGTCTGCGAGAGGACAGGCTGCGGCTGTTGGCCGTCAGCAGCGTGTTGCTGCGCCAACACCCGTTTCAGCGGTAGAAAAAGTGAGTACGCCAGCACCTGTCGTGGCTGCAAAAACTCCAGGACAGGCTCGCTTGCAGTTGTTGACGCCTGAGGAAGAGGCCAAGGTTCGTTCGGGTGTTGGTTCTGGTGCCGCAGGCGATGCTGTTGAGTCTTTGCAGCGGCAGTTGGCGGTAGCGCTAGAGTCCTCAGAGGCTCGCGGCCAGGAAAATTCAGATCTGCGTTTACGCCTTGAGGAGCTTGAGCAGCAACTTCAGTCGGTGCAAAAACTATTAACCCTTAAGGATGATAGTTTGGGAGCGTTGCAAGCAGATGCTCAACTAAAGCAACAGGTTGACGCTGCGACAGAAACTTTAGATGCGGTTAAGCCTGAGGTCACTGCAGAGGCTGAGCCAAAACAGCCAGTTAAATCTGATGTTCAGCCTGAACCGGTTAGCCTGATTGATGAAATTCTTTCGAATCCTATGTACATGGCCGCTGGTGGCGGGGTCATTGTCTTACTGTTATTGGTGGGTTTGATTATGCGCCGGCGTAGTCAGGCAGATACTGATGATGATTTTGCTGTAATGGCTCCTGTTGTGGTTGCCGAGAAAAAAGCAGATGCTGACGATGCGACTACTAAGAGCGTTGAGGCCTCACAGCCACCTGAAACTGTTCTCGCCGCCGCGGCTGAAGAAGTCGATGAGGATGTGTCAATTGGTGGTTTTGGCGGTGGCCTGGGCGCGATTCACACCGAAGAAAGTGAGATCGATCCAATTGCCGAGGCTGACGTCTATCTTGCCTACCGACGTTATGAGCAGGCAGAGGCCTTGTTGAAAGAAGCAATCAATGTCGATGCGGATCGTCATGAGCTTAAAGTTAAATTGCTGGAAATTTATCATGCCACCAAAGATATAGATTCGTTCGAAGCCCAGGCTGAGTCGCTTTACGCAGTGCTAGCGGGCCAGGAAGAAGGTATGTGGAATCAGGTTGTGGAGATGGGGCGTGAGTTGTTGCCAGACCATCCATTATTTGCTGACGGTTCTGTGGCTTCGACTGTTGCCGACGGTGGTTTAACTGAAAGTGATTTGGGTTTTGAACCTTCAGGTGGCGGTGAAGAGCTGAGTTTTGATGACCCCCAACCCCTTGCTGCAGATGATGCTGAGATAAGTGATGATGGCTTGGCTGAAAGTTTAGGGCTTTCTGGTTTGGCTGATACTGCTGGTGAGCTCGGTGAGCTTGATGGTTTAGATAGCGCCGGTTTGACTGATGAAGTAAATGATATTTCACTTGATGACCTTGATCTTGGTGATCTCGACCTTGATTTAGACCTGGATTTGAGTGCCAAAGACCAAGCCCGGGATACATCAGATATAGCGTCTGACGATCTTGATCTAGGTGCTGACGGGATTGAGACAATCTCTGATGCAGCAGATTTGCCTGATGAGCTGAGTGGTTTGGGGCATGTTGATGCGTCTTTGCTTGATGAGTCTTTGGAGTTTGATGCAGAGCGGGCAAGAGCTGATGAGCATGACCTGATTAGTGAGGATGTAGGTTCTATTGCTGATGAGCTTGTAGAGCTCGGTGGAGAGATAGAGGACGATATTGCTCTAGACCTTGCGGCGGAGTTATCAGACTTGCCGGCAGATGAAGTGCTGAGCGAGCTTGATGAGCTGGCTGTCGATGAAGCTGGTGTGCAGGCTGCGGAAATGGATCTGGGTGCTGAAGAGGTCGCTATTCTGGATGAGGTTTCAGCAGGTTCCGAAGCTGTTGCTAAACCAGTGATCTCATCAGCGGAAGACCAGAATTTAGATAGTGTTGAAAGCTCTCTTGCTGAGGTTGATCTGGATTCGTCTTCAACCGGCACGAGTGAGTCGTGGGATGTTGAAGCGGCACAGTCGGTGTTTGAGTCCCGAGATGTCGAAGGTGAAACCGATGGTCTGCTGGATAGCGCCAGAAAGCAGAGTGATGAAGATAATTTGATTGAGCTGGATATTCCGCTAAGTGATGAAGCGGATTCTGATGTGTCTGTGTCAGAGCTTGAGGCGGAAACTGCAGCGCAGGAGCCTGTTGCCAGTGAAGTGGAGACAGGCATTGATTCTTTGACTGATATCGCTAATCTTGGTGAGATGGATTTCAGCCAGATGTCCGATGAAGATAATGACGATATCTTTGATAACCTTGGTGATATGGTTGGTACTAAACTCGATTTGGCCAAAGCCTATATTGATATGGGCGATCAGGATGGCGCGCGCTCAATCCTGGATGAAGTTGTGGGTGAGGGTGATGATGACCAGCGCCAAGAGGCTGAACAGCTTAAGCAGCAAATCTCCTAGGCCTTTATTTCCTTTTATAGTGAATACTAAAACCGGATGGTGCGTTCATGTACATCCGGTTTTTCGCATTATCTGCTTTGTAATATTGAGTTTGTTTCTTGCTTTGGGCAGTGTTGCCCAACTGGGCGTGGCTACATTTAGCGTTATAGTGATTTATGTCACAACGGCTAATTGTAATATGCCTGGTTTGCTGAAAATGTTGCGGCGTATGCGTTGGTTCTTGCTATCAATTCTATTTATATACGCTTGGCTTACCCCTGGGGCGCCCTTGTTTGGCGGGGCGTTTGATTCCTCTTGGCAGCCTAGCGTGGAAGGGCTTGGGCAAGGCGGGCAACGCCTGTTGGCGTTGATAGTAATTATTGCGGCAGTACATTGGTTGCTGCTTGTGACGAGACGAGATCAGCTGGTCGGGGCGCTTTATTGGTTGGGGTCGCCATTGGCGGTGTTAGGGTTGTCGCGTGAGCGGTTTGCGGTACGACTTGCCTTGGTTCTAGGCAGGGTTGCCGATGTGCAGAAGCAAGTTGCAGCGCAGATTGAGCAGGCTGACGTAGACAAGGGAAATATCAGATCTTATGCAGCTGTTGCTGCCGACTTGGTTACCGATATTGTTAATCAGGCCGAGCAGAGCAGATGCGATGTGCTTGAAGTGGATGTGGCTGATAAGCCACCACTGTGGCAGTGGTGTTGGCCGTTATTGCTGTTGGCTGTAATGCTGTTGGTGGCTAAGTTGGTCTGATTGGCTATTCCTTCTTTTTACGCAGGATGATTGATGCCAATGGTGGTAGTGTCAATTCAAGTGAGTGGGGTTGGTTCATCCATTTCTGTGGTTGGCTTTGAATATACTGACTGTTTCCAATATTGCTGCCACCATAGTATTCAGAGTCACTGTTTAGAATTTCTTCATAACCACCTTCAGAGGGGACGCCAATTCGGTAGTTGTGTCTTGGTACGGGTGTGAAATTGAGTACGATCACGACTGTGTCATCACCATCGCGGCGCATGTAGGTTAAGACTGATTGCGAGGCATCGTGGCAATCAATCCATTCAAAACCCTGGCCTTCAAAGTCATGCCTATGCAATGCGGGGGTGCTGCAATAGAGCTTGTTTAGGTCGCCAACAATATTTTGTATGCCCTGATGTAATGGATAGTCCAGTACATACCAATCTAACTCTTCTGCTTCGTTCCATTCTCGGCCTTGGCCAAATTCACAGCCCATGAATAATAGTTTTTTGCCAGGGTGAGTGAACATATAACAATAGAGTAGGCGCAGGTTGGCAAAGCGTTGCCATTCATCCCCTGGCATTTTGTAAAGCATGGAGCCTTTCCCATGAACGACTTCGTCATGTGAGAAGGGTAGGATGAAGTTCTCGGTAAAGGCATACAGCAAGCTGAATGTGAGTAGATCATGGTGGTAATGGCGATGGATTGAGTCTTTGCTGAAATAGTCCAGCGTGTCGTTCATCCAGCCCATGTTCCATTTCATGCTGTAGCCCAGACCACCCAGATAAATTGGTCGTGACACCATTGGCCAAGAGGTGGATTCCTCGGCCATGATCAGGCTGCCGGGGTGTTTCTCGTGGGTGACTTCATTGAGTTGACGTATGAACTGAATGGCCTCGAGGTTTTCACGGCCACCGAATTTGTTGGGTACCCATTCATCTGCTTCACGCGAGTAGTCGAGATAAAGCATGGATGCGACTGCGTCGACACGCAGACCGTCAAGGTGGAATTCTTCTAACCAGTATAAGGCGCTGGAGAAGAGAAAATTGCGTACTTCATTGCGGCCATAGTTAAAGATCAATGTGCCCCAGTCTTTATGTTCACCCAAGCGTGGGTCTTCATGTTCATAGAGGGCGCTGCCGTCAAAGCGGGCCAGGCCAAAGGCATCTTTTGGAAAGTGGCCGGGGGCCCAGTCCAGCATTACGCCGATGCCGTTGGCGTGGCAGTAGTCGATAAAGTAGCGAAAATCATCGGGAGAACCAAAGCGACTGGTGGGGGCGTAGTATCCGGTGGTTTGATAGCCCCATGAGCCGTCGAAGGGGTGTTCGGTGATGGGCATTAGTTCAATGTGCGTAAAGCCTAGTTGCTTGACATGCTCGACGAGCCGGGTTGCCAGTTCACGATAATTAAGGAAGTTGCCCTGCGCATCCTTTTGCCATGAGCCAAGGTGTACCTCGTAGATGGACATGGGTTCATGTAGCCAGTCGCGTTTTTCTCGATGATCAATCCAAGCATCATCGTTCCATTGATATTCGTTGTCTGAGGTGACAATGGATGCGGTGCCAGGGCGCAGCTCGAAGGATCGGCCATAGGGATCTGTTTTTAATAATAACTGATTGTCGATACTAGAACGGATCTCGAATTTGTACATGCAGCCAGCAGTCAATTCAGGGATAAACAGCTCCCAAATTCCAGAGCCGCCGCGTGTACGCATTGGGTGGCAGCGACCATCCCAGTTGTTGAAGTCACCAACAACGCTGATGCGCTTGGCATTGGGTGCCCAGGTGGCAAACGAAACCCCCTTAATGCCTTCTACTTCAGTTAGATGGGCACCAAGAACGTGATAGGCGTGCCAGTGCTTGCCTTCGCCGAAAAGGTGTAGATCGAATTCAGATAAGAGCGGCTCAAAACAATAGGGGTCGTAGCTTTCCTGGGGCTGATCATTTTCGTCCAGCCAGCTGAAGCGATAATATTTTTCTAATTGGCCCGACTTGCCTGACCACTGAAACAGGTCGGTGTTGCCGATGCGTTCTAGTTGAATTTTGGTGTTGGCAATTTGGACTTGCTTGGCGCGAGGGATGAATGTGCGAATAGTTTCATTGTTGCCGTCGGAGTGACGGCCTAAAACTGAAAACGGATCATGGTGATTTGCATCGAGAATACGTTGTAGCTCGGGAGAAATCATAGAGGTTTTCTTAGTCGCCATTCTCAAATATCACCGTTACAGTAGTTAATAAAGATGATAGCATAAGTTATATGCTATCAATGCTTTGATGGACGAACAAATGGCAGTTTTGACAGTGTGGGTGTATACCTCAAACTACTATTAAATAAGGGGTGGAAAAATGTCTCAGGATGATGCGCGTTTTGTTAGCCGATTAACTCGCGATACGCTTGCGCTAATTCTTGCCGGTGGGCGAGGAACCCGACTAAAACAGTTGACTACTTGGCGCGTAAAACCGGCTGTTCCCTTTGGAGGGAAATTCAGAATTATCGATTTTCCACTTTCAAACTGCATCAATTCAGGGATTCGTCGGATTGGTGTTGTAACACAATATAAATCGCATTCACTGATTCGTCATATTCAGCAAGGCTGGGGTTATTTTCGTGGTGAATTTGATGAGTTCATTGAGTTGTTGCCAGCTCAACAACGTCTTCAGGAATCCTGGTATTCAGGCACCGCCGATGCTGTGTATCAGAATATAGATATTATTCGCACCCATAACCCAGAATATGTTTTGTTATTGGCGGGTGATCATATCTACAAAATGGATTATGGCGCCATGTTGGCTAAGCATGCTGAGAGCGAGGCTGATATGACGATTGGTTGTCTTGAGGTGCCGTTGGATCAAGCCAAGGCCTTTGGTGTAATGAGCGTTGATGGTGATGGGCGGATTGTTGATTTTAACGAAAAGCCAGAAAATCCTGAGTCCGTTCCAGGGCGTGATGATGTTGCTTTAGCCTCAATGGGGATTTATATTTTTAATACTCGTTTTTTATATGAGCAATTGATTCGTGATGCTGATGATCCGAGCTCCAGTCATGATTTTGGCAAAGACATCATCCCAGCTGTCATTGAACATTATCGTGTTTTCTCCTATTCGTTTCGCGATGTGCAATCAAATAACCAGGGTTACTGGCGTGATGTGGGGACTGTTGATGCCTTCTGGTCAGCTAATATGGAGCTTATTGAAGTAACGCCGGAGCTGAATCTATATGACCGTCAGTGGCCGATCTGGACTTATCAGGAGCAGCTGCCGCCGGCTAAGTTTGTGTTTGATGATGAGGGGCGTCGTGGTCAGGCGATTGACTCCATGGTTTCTGGTGGTTGTCTGATCTCTGGTGCAACTGTGCGTCGGTCTTTGTTGTTCTCCAATGTTCATGTGCATTCGTATTCTGAAATTGATGAGTCGGTGCTCTTACCGGATGTGGATGTGGGCGAAAATTGTCGTATCCGTAAGGCAATTATTGATAAGGGTTGTAAGATTCCTGCTGGTACAGTGATTGGTGAAGATCCGGTAGCTGATGCTGAGCGTTTTCATGTCAGTGAGGCGGGTGTGGTGCTGGTCGTGCCTGAAATGCTGGGGCAAGAATTACATTATGTCCGTTGATTCCCGTCTAAAGGTGGTGCTGTGT
>CAMYNQ010000142.1 GCA_947259785.1 uncultured Chromatiaceae bacterium
GCGGGCAACGATATTATGGTTTACCTCACGCCTGTTGGTGGTTCATTGGATTTGTATGTTCACGTTTATGAAGATGTGACAGCGACCACAGTGGATAATAATAATTATTTTGGCCCAATAAACTCACAGGGGTTTGGCTTCCCAGTCTCTGTCGCAGAAACCAGGCCAGCAGCTATAACAGATGAGATAGGGACGCTCTATTTTTTTGTAAGTCAGCAACTGAATCTCTATTCCTCCGAATTTAATGGTGTACAGTTTGTTGCGCGACAATTAACAGACGATAATAATATATGGAGCATCGCAGTTTCACCTGATGGCCGATATTTCGCCTATACCACCGCATTTCAAGAAGCTGTGATTAATATTATTGATCTGGAAAATGGAACAGAAGAAAGTTATTCCATAGAGCCAACGAGTTATCAAGAGAGTGGCTCAAGCACCACCAATACATTGCTTTACGCGGATTCGCTAAATTTTGATTTTTCCAGTAATAAGATTGTATTTGATGCATTGAACTGTATCTCAACACCAGGGGACTCTTGTTCAACTGGCGGCGGATATCAATATTGGTCAATAGGCATACTAGATGTTGCGTCCAGACGTGTTACCAATCCAATGCCAGATCAAAGCCCAATTATAGATTTGGGTTATCCCACATTTGCGACAAATAATAACTATGTTATTGCAATGGATCACTCAGTGTATGATGAAACAACTTCCTCATTTCATTCAAAGGTGGTGAGTTTTAACTATGAAACTCAAGAGATGCATACATTAGTTGATTTAGGTGTGGCAAGTTCCCAGTTTTTTGGCGTACCTTCATTCTGGGGGAATGATCATTTCATGACAGCCCTGACTAACTCTAGTGGTAATGTGCTTGCTCAAAAAATAGAGATGACCGGCAACTGGGAACGCAAAGGATCAAGTGCAGTGAGCTTAAGTAGCCAGCCGATCAGCTATCCTATTATGCATAGAGCTGCCTATCGCAAACTAACCAGCCTATTGACACTAAGTACTGACGTTTTAAATTTTGGTAATTTGGATGTCGGCGTTAGAAAAACATTAGAGCTCAAGCTTTCAAACAAGGGTGATTTTGATGTTGAATTAATCAATATCTCCATTGAAGATGCAGAGTTCACCCATGATGGAGCCGCTAGTCGAATCCCGGTGGATGGCTCGAAGACAATAAAAATTAATTTTATAGGAAATAATATTGCTGATTACAATAGTGTCATCCGCATTCAAACCGATGGAAGAGGAAATGCTTATAGCATTCCGCTTTTCGCAAAAGTTGGCGGTGTTGGTAGTGCTGTCAGTGCTGGCAGTGCTAGTGGCTGTAGTGCGGGTAGCGGTGGAACGGTTGATTGGACGCTTGTTTTGTTATTGATGTTAGCAGTGACTGGATTGATACGTGGTAAGTTGAATAAGCAATAAATAGCTGACTCGCGTATATTGAGAGCAGTAAGTTTTAGCGCATATTTTGAGTACAAACGTATATTTCAATCCAAAGTAACCACCATTTCAGGTTTCGTCGCTTCTACAGTTTCAAACAACGGCATAGACCTCGGCATGGCCAGGCGAGAACATACTGCTTGAACTTCTTCATAAATTTGCTGTGGTTTGTCGGTGTAGCGTTGTGAAAAGTGGAATGGCACAAGTCGGCCAACTTCGGCGGCCATCGCGATTTCGCCACAGGCGCGCGTGGTTAAATGACCAGTGCGCATCGCTTGCTCGGCATCGGCCTCAACGAAACGGGCTTCGCAGAAAAAGGTGTGCGCGTAGTGAGCCAGGGTCTGCAGATGTTGGCGATTGTCTGGAGTGTCCGCGAGGTCGGTGGCATACACCAGCTTCTTGGTTGGTGCGATCAGCACAAGATCGTCCGCTAATGTTGCAATATCTGTTTCACTACCGTCTGGCAACCGCACCCGTGCCTTCCAATTTTCAGCTAGCAGGTGTTGCTTTAATTCACTCAGCCACGGTCCTGGTTGCAAGCCGCGCATTCGCAGGCGGTCTTTGCGAATGTTGATCTCCTTTGCGGGTTCAAAGGTATAGACTAGTACCGGTGTGTGGTGATCTAGTAGTTGTGCCCTCACGCGGAAGCCAGCTTCTTGCAGTACTATTCCCTCGTCTAGCTCGACTTCCTTTAGAAACTCTCGACCTGCATGCCCAGCTTGTAAGCGAAACCAGTGCAGATGGTTAGTATGTAACTTAGTATGCAACTCTGCGACTTCGAAGCAGGGGCCACGTTCTGCCACACGATCCCAAAGAAAGCCTTGCAGAAAACCTTCGATGTGTCGGGCCAGCCCCGGCGGACCATAGAGCCTGCAGGCTGGGAACTCACCGATACGCGAGCGCAGTAACCATGGGAAACCGCTGATATGGTCCATGTGCGCATGGCTAATGAAGATGTCGGTCACCTGATGGGTAATGCGAGCCGGCAGGCGAGAACCATCACCCAAATCAAAGAGTAGGCTGCGGCGCTGATGGCGCAAGCGTAGGTGCAGAAGGGGATCACCGAAGACACCATTAACCAGGCTAACATCGGCCGACCCGACCCGACCAACGACACGTGGTCCGCCACTTTCCTGCATCGGTATAGTCATGTCAGGGGGCGGCAGGTATTCGAGTCGCTCCGTTACAAATGGTATTGCGGTTTCCAACAGACCATCTATTGAGCGTTGTGCGTCACGCACCAATAGGGTGTCGATCGCCAACGGCACAGCAGATGATCTGATGGTTAATTGCTGGGCTTGAAGTCTCACCACCTCAGCCATAGCTACAGGCTGATTGCATTGCAATAGCGCGACCTGCCTACCCACCCAGGCATTTTTTTCGCCAAGCGGTGGTGGTGTGCCAATAATGTTCAGCCTATCCAGATCGAGAGAGTGCTCTGTAGCTTCACTGACATAGGCATCCCAGCGTTCAGTACGCTGGCGGGCACGGGCACGCTTGCCCGGTCGTCTTGCTTCTGCTGAAGCGTGGACAACAAACACCTCGCTTGCTAAAGCACGCAGTTCATCAAGTAGCGGTGGTGGACGTTCTGCAGCGGTGAGGGCTAACACACCATCCGCATCAGTCGCCTCTAACAAACCTTGCAACAGCTCGCGACCTGCAACACCACGCACTACACCAGGGCCATCGATCAAGAGCACGCCATCGTTTATTAGTTGTGCCAGGCGTCGTACTGCCGTCACCAAAGGCAAACGGAAACGGCCTGCATCAAGACTGCACAAGGCCTCAAAATCCGAAACCTGCCAACTATCCGCCTGCCATCTGCCGAGAGAGACGGCACCTGGAAGACCAAACGCAGGAGAGCCAGGATCGGCGCAGATGCAGAAACACTTTCGACCTGTCGCAAAAAGGAAACGCGCCAGCTGCGCAGCCAGCGTCGATTTACCTACACCCGGTGGACCATATAGCAACAGCCGACGATCATGTTTTATCACGGCATTGGTGATAGCTTCGGCGTTACAGGCTAAAATAGGCATTTCGTAGTTAGCTATATTTTTCACCATTGCATTGATGACAGCCTCCTACTCTCGATCAGGTTTCCTGTATTGTTTTAGTGGATCGCTCCAATCCCGGCGCGGAGTGTCTGTTATCTCAGTACCAAAATCGTCGACTTCACCGATGTCCATGGCACCAGACCAGTTCTCAGGTGCTTCACCAACTTTGATGTTCATATCGTACCAATTACTTAGACTGACTTCTTCCAACTCTCCATCAAAATGCTGAATTTCAACAACACCTTCATCTTCATCGATAGCAACTACATAGAATCTTTGGCCCTTATCCAGATGGTAATACCAATTATTAATGATAGGATCCGCTTCGGTTGGCATGGTTTGTATCCTCCATGGTTAAAATGATATGGGATATATATAATTATGGACCAAGAATCATAAAAGGAAATAATATTTTATCCTAAGATTAAAAATCCATTGGGCGCAAGACTTGTTGCCAGCATCACTTCGTTGATGTCACGGTGCGTTTTCCAGGTGCTGGCGCGTTGATGATTGGGATCACGCCAGAATGATTCGATCTCATTGCGCATGGGCGCAAACTGCTGTGGCGATGGTTTCGGAAATGCGGCCACCAAAAAGCACGCTGGCGAGAAACCACTTGAAATACTCCCGGTCATCATTGCTTGCTAGCGCAATGCTCAGCTCCTCTGAGTAGAGAGGACTCTTTTTGAGTTCTGTAAGGCTAGTCTCCATTAACTAATCATAGTGAAAGTTTGCAATAATGTAACGTAACGACTAAACCAAAGGCATCAATAACAGCTAAACAGGAGAAGCAGCCATGCCCAACATCTTGATCACTGGCAGCAATCGCGGCCTAGGATTGGAGTGGACGCGCCAATATGCGCGATTAGGTTGGCAGGTCTACGCAACTTGTCGTTTTCCCGATGAGGCTGAAGAGCTGCAGCAACTCAAACACGACTACCAGAATATCGACATTCATTGCCTCGATGTGACGAGTCACGACGAGATTGGCGTAGTGGCAGAGACGCTGCAAGATCAGCCCATTGACATTCTGCTAAACAATGCTGGTGTTTACCTGGAAAAATTTAAACACAACACTTTGGGGTATATCGACTACGTTGCGTGGGAGGAAACATTTACTGTTAATTCCCTGGGGGCGGTACGGGTCACCGAGGCATTCTCCAGCCATGTATCGCGCAGCGAAAAACGCCTGGTGGTGGTCATCACCAGCCACATGGGAAGCATCGCCGAAATCGATCATCCAGGCAGTTATGCCTATCGTTCCAGCAAGGCAGCCTTAAACGCGGCAATGAAAGGGATCTCGTTGGAGCTTCAACCGCGTAGTGTAGGCATTTTACTGCTACACCCCGGCTGGGTAAAAACCCGTATGGGCGGACCAGATGCACTACTTAGCACAACAGAAAGTGTAAATGGTATGCGCGCTGTCATCGAGAGTTTTGATCTCCATAAATCGGGGAATTTCTATCGCTTTGATGGAGGTGTGATCCCGTGGTAATACGATAATTGACACTGCTTACTGAGTAAGTTAAAGGTTAAGTAATCCTCTCAACGAATAAGAAGAATGGTCTATGGGAAACTGGAACATCATTGTCACGGCACATGAACACCACTTTGCCCAGGCTTGTAAATTTCTCGAGGCCTTTGGTCAAGTTGCCAAAACGGACTTTTTTAATGTGCTGGATGATACAGGCAAATGATATTAGGCAATATTTGTGATTTTTAGGTTAAACTAAAAGACAATGAATAAAAACATCACCTTTATAATTGGGAATTGAGCGAAACTTGGTCTTGATGCTATGAACACCGAAAATCAACCCCCCAAACAACCTTTATCATGGATAACATTAGCCGTGATGCTAGGTTTTATCGTCTCCTATATGCTGTTCCGGGCTGTACCTACTGAGCCTGTCTATGATGTTCCTTATAGTGAGTTTAAAACTATGATTAGGGAACGGAGAATACAAGAGGTGATATTGCGTGGTGAGAATGTTGAAGGGCGGTTGTTTGTACCGGAGGTTATCGGGCCGCAAGGCGAGCAGGCAACACGATTTCAGAGTCGTATTCCAGCTTTTGGTGATTCAGCACTGTTGCTCGAGATGGAGGAGGCTGAAATTGCGGTGATAGTCGCCCCAGAGCGTGAAGAAAGTCTGTTTCAACAGTTACTTATAGCGACTCTGCCTTGGTTACTTTTTTTCGGTTTTTTTATTTGGATTATGGCGCGCACAGCTCGCAACATGGGGCGTTTTGGCGGACCTAATGAACTCGGTGGTTTTCTCAACCCCCCAGTTAAAGAGGCCGAGGTGCCCGAGGTGACTTTTGCTGATGTCGCCGGCCAGGAAAATGCCAAGCGAGAGATTACTGAGCTTGTTGAATACCTAAGAAATCCGGAGAAATTTCTTAAGCTCGGTGCAGAAATACCACGTGGTGTGCTGTTAATGGGAGCGCCGGGTACGGGAAAAACATTGCTGGCTAAGGCACTGGCCGGCGAAGCTGGCGTGCCGTTTTTTTCCATTTCTGGCTCAGAGTTTATCGAAGTTTTTGTTGGTGTTGGTGCTTCTCGTGTACGTCATTTATTCGAGGCAGCTAAAAAGAACTCCCCCAGTATCATCTTTATCGATGAGCTGGATAGTATCGGCCGTACCCGCGGTACTGGGCTGGGTGGTGGTCATGATGAACGCGAGCAAACCCTTAATCAAATCCTGGCTGAGATGGATGGTTTTAGCGGACGTGAAGCGGTGCTGTTGTTAGCTGCGACGAATCGTCCCGATGTGCTCGACCCAGCTCTGTTACGACCTGGCCGCTTTGACCGTCATGTGATGTTGGACTTACCTGACCTGAAAGATCGTATCGCAATCTTAAGAGTGCATTCGCGCAAGACACCGCTAGCTCCAGAGGTCGATATGGACAAAATTGCCCGCGGTACACCAGGTTTTTCTGGCGCGGACCTCAAGAATCTGATCAATGAAGCTGCTATCTTGGCGGCTCGTGAGGATGAGCAACAGATCACCATGGCTGACTTTGATGAAGCACGCGATAAAGTACTCATGGGTACAGCGCGCACCCTGACAATCGAACCCGATGAACGCCATCGCTTAGCTGTACATGAGGCTGGCCATACCCTGGTGGCTTATTTTGCTCCTAATGCGGATACGCTCTACAAGGTAACCATTGTCCCACGTGGCCACGCACTGGGGGGTACCCAGCAACTGCCAGAACATGAACGCCACACCATGCCCGAAGAGTATCTGCAGGACCGCCTTGCCGTGATCTTTGGCGGCCGCGCTGCTGAAAAAGAGCTGCTCGGCACCTTAAGTTCCGGCGCTGATGATGATATTCACCAGGCCACTACTATGGCCCGCGCCATGGTCTCCCGTTGGGGTATGTCTGAAGAGGTGGGACCAGTTGATTTGCGCGAGAGTGAGAACCATCCTTTTCTAGGCCGCGAGATCGCCCAACCCCGTCATTACAGTGAGCACTCGGCCGAGACGGTGGATGACGCGGTAAGAGATTTGTTGATTAAGGCCGAGCAACGTGCCAGCAACATCATCACACAACATCGAGAAAAGCTGGATATATTAATCGCGCTGCTCGAAAAAGAAGAAACCCTCTACCGTGAGCAGATCGAAGAGTGTTTGGGAGCCGGGTAGAATTAAGATGAATTGGCTGGCTAATGTAAAAAAT
>CAMYNQ010000143.1 GCA_947259785.1 uncultured Chromatiaceae bacterium
CTCTTACCCATTTTCCAATGGTTTCAAAATGTACACCGACGAGTTCAGCAATCTCTTTGTACTGACAGCCCTTGGTATACAACCGGATCGCCTGTTTTCGTTTTTCTTCCTGAACTTGGGCAGAGAGTGTGCGTGCGTCTTCTTTCATTCGCATACTCTATCATCTCTATAAAGCCGCCGGGTTGATAGCTGAATGATGGCAACGGGGCGTAACCGGACCGGACTAGCCCGCATTATTTCATTTATGAATGATTAATCCAGACCCCAGCTGCAAAGCCATGTCTAAACCACAACACACAATGCTTTGAGTTAACTCAAACAGCACATGATTTTACTGATGGTCTTGCAACAAACGCCTAACCAATTCACGACTATCATCCGGCCTATCAACCTGATCGGCTGGCGTCCATGACATATCGTTTTCCAGCCGATAACTGCCCTTGAAATGATGCGGTGCTGCACTACCCCAATCATCCGGCCCTAACATGGAAAAATATTGGCTGCTATCAGCGCGCTGATAAAGGTGGTAGGTTTTGCCGGGGATACGTTTGAAGTTGCACTGGGCCTGGTGCAGCTCTTGATCACGTTGTGCTGATTCAAGCACCTCACGCGCTTCATCCTGCAGATAACGAATCTGGTCGGCTATGACCTGTAGCTTGGATGAAACACGGGTATTGACATGACTGTCAGCTGTAGCAATTTGCTGGGCCAGATCAACCAAGTCAACACTGGCACCTAATCGGCTGACCGGATACGGTGCTGAACGGGCATGCCCCTCGTGGACCTTGCCTTTACCTTCATGTTTTTTGTAATCATTGCTCATAATGTTTCTACCGATTAATTAAAATTTTAAGCAATTGTGAGCGGTCCTATCTGCCCTTGCAATGGGCCATGATAGAGCTGCAACCATTCAATTTGTTCTACAAGCATCGCCCCTGGCACTTGCTCACCCTTGTATTTTAACTTTGCAATCGCCCCCAGCTCTGATTGTAATTGTTGCCAATGGTTTTTCAGCATCGGTTGCTGTGCATTCATTAACTCGGTGGTGGGATACTCGGCCATGGTCAGGCCCAACAACTCCCAACCACCTTTGGCAACACGCGGCCCAACATCAACACCCATAGTGTCTATCAATTCGCCAACTGAACAACCGATCTGCCGTAAAAGCTGATCAGCCTGTTGCAGGCTTTGACCCAGCTGCCAATAGGTCTCTGACGCTAGGTACCATTCTTTATCCAATTGCGACTTTAGTTCAGCAATCATTTCACCACTAGCGAGTTGATCTTGTTGTCGTGTTATTTCTGATACTTCACTCGGTTGCTTGCTTTCACCACGCTTGCAAAACCACCATACCGGATTAGTGCTCAGTTCCAGCACATCATCCAACACCTGCAACTGCTGCCAGGCTGTTAACACCTTTGTAGCCGGCAACAATTCAGACAAGAATTCAGCACGACAATATAACGATTGAGTTTGACCTAACCACTCCAATCCAGCAGTCTCGGTTGCCTGCTGCCACTGCAATGGTGACAAGGGCTTTTCACAGGCATGAAAAAAGGCATCAACCAGGCCAGCAGTCTTAACAGTTTCACTATGGGCTTCATAACAGCTGCGTATGGGATGTGGTTGCGGCAGTTTTTCAATGACATCATTGGCTCGCCGTTTTAGATTTTCTGTCTCTGCTATTAGGCCATGCCAATGCAACCAAGCACTGGTTTGCCTAATCCAATAACGACTCATCGCCGGATAAGTCACTACCCGCATCACACCTCCCGGCTTTAACAAACCGGTCAGGTGTTGCAATGTCAGCGCTGGGTTCTCAGTATGGTGCAGCATATTATTGGCGAGGATGTAATCAAAACCATCGGCGTCATGCCAATCATTCACATCCGCTTCAACCAATTGAATAGGTGGTAGAGACTGGCCACGCAAGGGGGCCAAATAAATCAAATCACGGAGACGCGCCCAACGCAGCCGACGTTGCAGGGTCGTCAGCGAACGCTGGCTCAAATCGAGGCCGACAACCTGTTTGGCTTGGGGATGGACCTGCGCTACGATCAAGGTTTCAAGAGTGCCGCAACCCACCACCAAAATGCGAATGCCATGATGATCCGCTGGCGTAATTGCTGGCAGCTGTTTGTCATAGGCCAGTTCAACGGCACGTTCAAACTGTAGCGCTCGACCTTGGTCACGGCGCGGCAAGGCCAGCGCGCTAATCGGCGGATAGGGAAATCGCTGGTACTGCTGCCGGACCGCCTCCATTGTTAAATTTGTTTCATATGCACAAGATCAAGCCTGTCACCGAAATTGGGAATAATCAGCCGCTCCACCCCCAGTGCCCTAACCTGTTCGGCCAGCGGTTCGATAGCCTGGGGTTCACCATGCACCAATGCCAATGGCGGACGCCCCTCAATATGGCCGTACCATTCCAATAGCCCATCGCGATCGGCATGGGCTGAGAAACCGCCTATGGTGTGGATCTTGGCTGAGACATCAACCACCTCACCCCAGAGGTTGATCTGCGTGGCGCCGTCCACCAACAGCCGCCCCAACGTGCCGCGGGCCTGAAAACCAACAATCAACACATGACAATTGCGGCGCCAGATATTGTGTTTGAAGTGATGTTTGATGCGACCGCCGCTGCACATGCCGCTGCCGGCAATCACAATCGCACCGCTGCGAATCTGGTTAATGGCCATCGAGTCGTCGGCGCTGCGGCTGATATGCAGATTGGGCAGCATGAAGGGATTACCATTATGCTGTTGCAAGTCCCTAGTCTCAGGATCATATAATTCACGATGATGGCTATAGACCTCGGTGGCCTCGATGGCCATTGGGCTATCTAGAAAAATGGTCCACTTATCCAGCTGCCATTTTTCATAATTCAGGTTAAAGGCATACAGTAATTCCTGGGTACGACCAACGGCGAACGAGGGAATCATGACGATGCCCTTGTCATGCCGGGCATTGAGCAAGACCTGCTCCAGCTCATCCCAGGTTTCATTCCAGGGACGGTGATCACGATCACCATAGGTGCTTTCCATCAACACCAAATCGGCCTGTTTGATGACCGCCGGGTCATGCAGAATCGGCGCACCGCGATGCCCCAGGTCACCGCTAAAAACCAGCTTGCGCGTCACGCCCTTATCACTCAACCACATTTCAACAATACTGGAACCGAGAATATGGCCGGCATCATTGAGGCGGATCTTTACCCCAGGCAAGATCTCGGTCTCGACCTTGTAATCCAATGGCACAAACTGCTCCATTACTGCCTCGGCATCAGCCATGGTGTAAAACGGCTCGAGCAGGGGCAGGTGTTTGCGCTGCCGCTTACGGTTTTGCCACTCGACCTCTCTTTCATTTAGGTAGCCGGAGTCTTTCAGCAGAATTTTGCACAGGTCAGCACTGGCATGATGAGTAAAAATCGGTCCGTCAAAACCAGCCTTGGCCAGCAAGGGCAAACGTCCGGAATGGTCGAGATGAGAATGGGTCAAGACCACCGCATCGATGCTGCCAACATCAAAAGGAAATGGGTGAATATTGCGCGCCTCATCCTCTGGCGTGCCCTGGATCAGGCCACATTCCACCAACAACGAATAGTCACCGACCTGCAACAAATAACAGGAACCGGTGACCTCCTGTGCCGCCCCTAAAAATTGTAGCTGTAACATCTTTTCACTCCCGCTGCCATCCTCATTTCAGTATAAGCAATTTAGAAAAAACTGACCGCAAGCTTATTTAAAAAGCCCGTTCCAGCCCAAAACCGTGACCTCAGTCACAGAACCACAGTAACGCTATCAACAAAGTTTTTCAGCAGACGACATCCAAGAAAAGAAGTGTGCAAACGGGGATATGTGGCAATGCTGAATCATCTACAGACAACGATTGTTTCGACAATATTGGCTATTGCCCTGTTACTGGTATCAAGCTATGCCCGGGCAGTGACCAGCACGGAACACAGCTTTGATGAACAAGTCCGGCAATCTGACCTAATTCTGGTTGGCTCGGTTAATCAGATCAACAGTTTCTGGGGCCAAGGCCGCGGCGCTGACACGATTTTCTCCAACATCCAGTTGACCGACCTTGAACAGATTAAGGGTAAACATCCAGACAGCCAATACAACCTGAGAGTCATCGGCGGCATCATTGGCGACCAGGCCCAGCTTTATCCCGGTCTGCCCCAATTTGTCAGCGGCCAGCGCTATCTGCTGTTTATCAAGGGTAACAACCGCAGCATGTTCCCCATCATCGGCGCCGGTCAGGGCTTTTACCAAGTGCAATGGGATGCTGAACAGCAACGCCAGATTGCCATTCCCGCCAACAGCGGCAGCAGTTTGTCGCTAACACGTCAGGTCACCAGCAAGTCTCACCAACACCGCCAGCACAGCCAAGCCCTTGAAACCCTGGTCGAGCAAATTCGCACCTCGCTAGACCAAGGCCAACAATGATGAATGGCTGGCGCTTGATTCTAGTTTTGCTGAGCTTTAGCTGCCTGACCAGCCAGGCATGGGGCTTTAGCTATCGCGGCCAATCGGAAGGCAATTTTACCGGACCGACTAGCAGCGGCGCAGCCGTCAGCTGGCATCAGCACCAGGTCACGATGGGCCTCAATTTCGGCCCCGAGTGGAACGACAGCGCCCGTCTGGCACTGCAACAATGGAACGAGGCCGGTGCCGATTTTGAATGGCACGCCAGTGACAACAGTGCCCAGCCCTGCGTCAATGACGGCCTTAACAGCACTGGCTGGGCCGATAGCAGCTGCGGCACCGAGTGGGGCAGCATCATCGCCACCACCCGGGTCAGCATGAGCCGAATTGGTGGCACCTGGTATATCAACGATACTGACGTCATCTTCAATTCCGGCCTGCAATTCGATTCCTACTCGGGGCCACTGCGTCGCGATGCCAATGGCCGTCCCGTATACGACTTTATCCGTGTCGCCCTGCACGAATTCGGCCATGCCGCCGGACTGTTACACCCAGACGAATCAAATCAGAATGTCGATTCGATCATGAACACCGGCAACAAGAGCCTGTCTCTCGACCGCTTACAGGATGATGACATCCAGGCCATCCGCCATATTTACTCGAACACACATGACAGCCAACTCGACATCACCCTGGAGGGTTTCAAACAGTTCGTCATTGATGGCCAGCTAATCAACATCAACGTCGACTACCTACGTAGCTACCGCAACAGTGCCAGCCAGGCACTAACACTTGAAGTGCACGCCAGCCCGTCCGCCAATAGCAATGACAACTACGTTCTAAGCAGCATTGCTCTGGAGCAGCTCGACGCGACGGAACAACGCTACATCGGCAAGCTCACAGGTGACTACACATCGCCACCCACTGGACTACACAGCCTCACGCTGGTATTGCTTGAGGCACAATCAGCCACCCCAGTCTATAGCCAGGCAATTGGCTATATAGAGATTGAAAACGAAACACTCAGCGCCGAACCCCAGCTCAGTGATAGCAACGACAGTGGCGGTGGCAGCCTGAATGGCATACTGCTACTCATCTTATCCGGCCTCTCCATCCGCCGCCTGACAAGCACCCAGCACTAAGCAATTTCTTTTTCTATCACATAGACTTAGATTTGGTTCAAGCAGCCATTTTTGCTAAAATGCGCCCCCTCTAAGCGTCCCACCAAAGGTAGCCCCTGATGTTTGAACCCCGCGCCAACCCCACCGCCAATCTCAAAAATGATCTGCTCTCGGGGCTGACCGTGGCCCTGGCTCTGGTGCCTGAAGCCGTCGCCTTTGCCTTTGTCGCCGGTGTAGAACCGTTGGTTGGCCTGTATGCGGCCTTTATGGTGGGGCTGATCACAGCCGCAATCGGCGGTCGTCCGGGCATGATCTCCGGTGCGACCGGCGCCTTAGCAGTGGTGATGGTGGCCCTGGTGGCCGAGCATGGGGTTGAATATCTGTTTGCCACGGTGGTGTTAATGGGTATCATCCAGGTCGGTGCCGGGGTGCTGAAACTGGGCAAGTTCATCCGCATGGTGCCCTACCCGGTGATGCTCGGCTTCGTCAACGGCCTGGCCATCGTGATTTTTCTGGCCCAATTACCCCAATTCCAAATAACAAATGAAGCCGGTAACACTGAATGGATGAGCGGCAGCGCCCTGTGGCTGCTGTTGGGATTGGTCGCCCTGACCATGGCCATCATCCACTTCCTGCCTAAATTTACCAAGGCCATCCCTTCATCACTGGCGGCGATCCTGGTGGTCAGTCTGATTGTGATTGCCTTCAATGTCGATGTCCGTACTGTTGGCGACATGGCCTCGATTGCCGGTGGCTTGCCAGATTTCCATATTCCAAGCGTGCCCTTCACTCTGGAAACCCTGTGGATCTGCCTGCCCTACGCCGTCATCCTGGCGACTATCGGCCTGATTGAATCCCTGTTGACCCTGTCCCTGATTGACGAAATAACCGAGACCCGTGGTCGCGGCAACAAAGAATGTATCGGCCAGGGCACTGCCAATATAGCCACCGGCTTCTTCGGCGGCATGGGCGGCTGCGCCATGATCGGCCAGTCCATGATCAACGTAAACTCAGGTGGCCGCGGTCGCATGTCGGGCATTTCGGCGGCACTGTTTCTATTGTGCTTCATTCTATTTGCGTCCAGCCTGATTGAGATGATTCCACTGGCCGCCCTGCTTGGCGTCATGTTCATCGTCGTCATCGGTACCTTTGAGTGGTCCAGTTTCCGTATTCTGGGCAAAATCCCCAAGTCGGACGCCTTTGTCATCGTGCTGGTCTCCGCTGTCACCGTTGCCACCGACCTGGCCATTGCCGTAGTGGTGGGGGTGATTATTTCGGCGCTGGTATTCGCCTGGAACACAGCCAAGCGCATGGATGCCGATAGCCGCACCGACGAAAACGGCACCAAGATCTACACCATGCACGGGCCGCTGTTTTTTGGTTCTATCCACAGCTTCAAAAACCTGTTCGACCCACGCAATGACCCGGATGACGTCATCATCGATTTCGTCAACACCCGTGTCTATGACCACTCCGGCATTGAGGCCATCGACGCCGTGGCCGAACGTTATCTCAACGCCAACAAGACGTTACA
>CAMYNQ010000144.1 GCA_947259785.1 uncultured Chromatiaceae bacterium
CTACAGGCCACTGAGCTACTGCAACAACAACCCCAGTGGTTACTGCTGCAACCCACCGGCAAACCGGCCTATATCCTGCCTGGTGCCGATCTGGCCCGCCACCTGCAAAGCCGTGATTATGAGGTGATTGATTTTGAGCAACTGCCTGCCAATCGCCGCAACGTAGTCGCCATTGATCTACGCGCCACCTTGCAGGAGGGACTAGAACAACTACGCCAGCAACGCGCCGACGCGCTATATGTGGTTGACCAAGATTCGCACGACAGCCAGCAAGCACTGGGCATTGTCACCCGTGAGGACATCGAAGAGCACTACCATTACAATCCAGCCTAAGACTGGCATTGCCAGCCTCGGCTGTGATACAAACATGCCCCACTGATTCAGTCGACAAGGAATAGCCTCATGCTGTGGCTCAAAGCACTTCATCTCATCTTTATGGTCACCTGGTTTGCCGGGCTATTCTATCTGCCACGCCTGTTCGTCTATCACGCCATGAGCGATGACGCCATCAGCAACGACCGCTTCAAGATCATGGAGCGCAAACTGTTCTACGGCATTATGACCCCAGGCGCAGTGCTAACCGTAGTTTTCGGTCTATGGATGGTGTTCGGCTATGGCCTGGGCCTCGACAGTGGCGGCTGGTTCCACGCCAAGATGGCGCTGATCCTGGCCCTAATCGGCTACCATATCTATTGTGGCAAGCTAGTAAAGGACTTCAAACTCGACCGTAACAAGCGCAGTCACGTCTATTTCCGCTGGTTCAACGAGGCGCCAGTACTGGTACTGATTGCGGTAATCATTTTAGCCGTGGTCAGACCCTTCTAGGCCAAAAACCTATCTATGAGCATGGTTAACTAACTACGTTTATGCACAATGCCAGAGTAATAACAAGACCTGACTTGCATTTGCATAAAAAAAATAATGACAACACCACAAAATCATTAAGTGATTGTTTTTTAATAATTTTAAACATCGATCATTATGTCACCAAAATAACAAATTTGTAACAGTAACGGGCAGTTGCGAACACTACTCCAGTTTCATTCACAAAGTTATCCACAGCTTCTGTGGATAAATAGAGACTAAAAAGAAAAACAATAACTTAGCACTGAAAGCTGTAAAGCCAGGCCCTAGTGTCAACTAAAACAACCCAGCCAAGACAGCAAAATAAGGAGGTGCTAGGCTTTGGCCATGCCGAAATCTGAACTCGTTTTACGGGTAGCGATACCCTCGCCGCTCTACAGCAGCTTTGACTACCTGCCACCAGACAACTGTGACCCCAACCAGCTAAAAAAGGGCACGCGCCTGCGCCTGCCATTTGGCCGTAGCCAGACTGTTGGCATCCTACTTGAAGTCAGCCACACCGCCCAAATCGAGCGCCACAAGCTCAAGGCCGCCATCGAAGTGCTGGACAGCGAACCGCTGCTGCCGAATGAACTGATGTCGCTGCTGCAATGGTGTAGCGACTATTATCACCACCCCATCGGCGAAACTCTGGCCACCGCCCTACCAACCGCATTGCGCCAGGGTGAAGGCGCTGTCGCCAAACATCGCTCCCTGTGGAGCATCACCGCAACAGGGCGTGAGGTGGATAGCGAAAAACTGGCCAAACGCGCCAAGCGCCAAGCCGATCTACTACTGCGACTGAAGGCCAGCCAGAACGGCCTCACTGCCGATCATTTTAAGGAGCTACCGCGCACCTGGGTCGACGCCATGGCCGTGCTGGTCAAAAATGGCTGGGCCGAAATGGAACAGATTCCGACGCTGGAATATGGCGATGCCGAAACAGAGGCCGGCCCTGCGCTGAATGAGGCGCAGGCCCAGGCCGTCGAACGCATCCACAACTGTCTCGGCATGTTCAGCGCCTTCCTGCTCGACGGCGTCACCGGCAGCGGCAAGACCGAGATCTACCTGCGTTGCATCGAAGCGGTGCTGAACAAAAACCAGCAAGCCCTGGTGTTGGTGCCCGAGATCACCCTGACACCACAGTTGGTGGGGCGCTTTAAACGCCGTTTCAACGTGCCAATGGCAGTAATGCACTCCGGTCTCAACAACCGTGAACGTCTCAATGCCTGGTTGTTTGCCCGCAACGGCGAGGCCAGCATCATCATTGGCACCCGCTCGGCAGTGTTCACGCCGATGGATAAACCCGGCATCATCATCGTCGATGAGGAACACGACAGCTCGTTCAAGCAGCAATCCGGACTGCGCTATTCGGCCCGCGACCTGGCCATCGTCCGCGCCCGCAAGCTTGACATCCCGGTCGTGCTGGGCTCGGCCACGCCGTCGCTGGAAAGCCTGTTCAACATCGAACAGCTGCGCTATCAGCAGCTGTCCCTGCCCAAGCGCGCCGGCAGCGCCAAGCCACCCAAGGTGTCGCTGCTCGACGTCCGTGGCCAAAATATGGAACAACAGCTCTCTGCACCGTTACTGCAACTGATGCAACGCCACCTCGACAATGACAACCAAGTGCTGCTGTTTCTCAACCGACGTGGCTTTTCACCCAGCATCATCTGTCACGAATGCGGCTGGGTCGGCCACTGCCGCCGCTGCGACACCCACATGACCCTGCATATGCAAAAACGCCATCTACGCTGCCATCACTGCGGCAGCCAACGACCGGTGCCGCAGCAATGCCCGGATTGCGGCAGTGTTGACCTGCGGCCTTTGGGCAGCGGCACGGAACGGATCGAAACCGTGCTGGCCGAACAATTCCCGGACATCCCCATCAGCCGCATCGACCGCGACTCAACCCGTAACAAGGGCAGCCTGGACGCTATTTTGAATGACATCAACACGGGCGATCGCCGCATCCTCATAGGCACCCAGATGCTGGCCAAGGGCCATCACTTTCCTGACGTCACCCTGGTCGGCATCCTCGACGGTGACCAGGGCCTATTCGGGGTCGACTTCCGTGCCGGTGAACGCATGGCCCAGCTAATCATCCAGGTCACCGGTCGTGCCGGTCGTGGCGACAAGCCTGGCCAAGTGGTGATCCAAACCCATCACCCCGACAACCCCATGCTGCAACTGCTGTGTCAGCAGGGATATCACGCCTTTGCCAAGGCGGCCCAGTCAGAACGTCAGCTCACCGCCCTGCCACCCTATAGCCACATGGCTTTACTGCGGGCCGAGGCCAGCCATTCGCTGCCGCCGGAAAACTTTCTCGATCAAGCCCAACACCTGGCCGAGCAGCTCGGTGCATATGGCGTCGAACTCTATGGCCCGATGCCAGCGGTAATGGAACGCCGTGCCGGCAAATATCGTTATCAGCTTTTGCTACAGGCACAAAAACGCGCCGACCTGCATCGACTTCTAGGGCCGTGGACAGTGCAGCTCAACAAACTACCTGAGGCACGCAAAGTGCGTTGGTCGTTGGATGTGGACCCAGTGGATTTAATTTAAAATAAAACAGTCCACGGTTGCACTAACAAACCCCAACAAGGGATAATCAGCCCCCAATAATCAACGCCCAGTAGGATTCCCCTGTGAAACACCACCTCGAACACTTGGTCAATGCCGCCATCCAGCAACTGCAAGCCAATGAAACATTGCCTGCAGAACTCAGTTTCAAACTGCAGGTGGAGCGCACCAAGGATCGACAACATGGTGATTTCGCCTGTAACGTGGCCTTAATGCTGGCCAAACCGGCCAAGCGCAAACCACGCGACATTGCCGAGGCGATTGTTGCCGAGCTTGGTGATTCCGAACAGGTGGTTAAGGTTGAGATCGCCGGCCCCGGTTTTATCAACTTCTTCCTTAGCCCATCGGCCTATCATGCTGTGATTGGCCAGGTGCAGGAACAAGCTGACAACTTTGGCCGCAGCAATATCGGCGCTAACAAATCAATACAAGTAGAATTTGTTTCTGCCAACCCAACCGGGCCACTACATGTTGGCCATGGTCGCGGTGCGGCTTATGGCGCCACCGTTGCCAATCTGCTCGACGCGACGGGTTTCAAGGTTCACCGCGAATATTATGTCAACGATGCCGGCCGGCAAATGGACATACTTGCCACCTCGGTGTGGCTGCGTTATCTGAGCAAGTGCGGCGAAGCATTCGTGTTTCCATCTAACGGTTACAAGGGCGACTATGTGCTCGACATCGCCGCCGAGCTGCAAAAAATCCACGGCGACAAACTGCATCATGCGGCAACCAAGGTGTTTGCCAACGTACCTGATGATGAACCCGCCGGTGGAGATAAAGAACAGCACATCGACGGCTTGGTCAGCAACACCAAACAGCTGTTGGGTGCCGAGGATTACCGCGCCGTTTTCGACCTGGGCCTGAACACAGTACTGGCGGACATCCGTGAAGACCTTGCCGGTTTCAATGTTAACTATGACGAATGGTATTCAGAGCGTTCACTAACAGACAGTGGTGCGGTGGAAAGAGCCGTTGAACGCCTCAAAGCCAGCAACCATCTCTACGAAAAAGAAGGCGCCTGGTGGTTCCGCTCCAGCGATTTCGGTGACGATAAAGATCGCGTTGTAGTCCGTGACAACGGCCAGACAACTTACTTCGCCTCGGACATCGCCTACCACATGGACAAACTGGAACGCGGTTATGATCGTGTCATTGATGTCTGGGGTGCGGACCATCACGGTTATGTGCCACGCGTCAAAGCAGCACTCGAAGCCCTGGGGGATGACTCATCCAAACTCGACGTACTGTTAGTGCAATTTGCCATTCTCTATCGCGGTGGCGAACGCGTACAGATGTCGACGCGTTCAGGTTCCTTCGTCACCCTGCGCGAACTGCGTGAAGAAGTGGGCAACGATGCCGCGCGTTTTTTCTATGTCATGCGCAGATGCGAACAACACATGGATTTCGATCTTGATCTGGCCAAATCACAATCCAGCGACAACCCGGTTTATTACATCCAATACGCCCACGCCCGTGTTTGCAGTGTGTTTCGGCAAATGAATGAAAAGGGTTTTAGTCACGACAATACCAACGGCCTGGCCAACCTGGGCCTGCTGCATGAGCAGCATGAACAAGCACTGCTGGTTAGCCTGTCACGTTATCCTGAAGCACTTGAAACGGCAGCACTGAGTCACGAGCCCCATCAACTGGCCAACTATCTGCGTGAACTGGCCAATGAGTTCCATACTTATTACAATGCCCACCAGTTTCTGGTCGATGACACCAAGCTACGCGACGCACGCCTGAGCCTGAACCTGGCGGTGAAACAAGTCATCAAAAATGGTCTTGAGTTGTTAGGCGTATCTGCGCCGGAGGCCATGTAGTTTATGACCAAGGACTACAAGAATGTCCCTCGCAGCAGCGATCAAAAGACAACAAAACGAGCGCCCAAAAAAAACGCTAGCACTACAAAAAAAAACAGCAGCACTAAAAAACCAACACCCGGCTGGGTATGGATGCTTGCTGGACTGGCGATTGGTCTAAGTGTTGCGGCAATTGTTTATTTTTATGATCGTGGCGATGAAACGGTGAAGACCGCGACCAAGGTCGTTAGCGATGCTATCAAAGCCGTGCCTAAACCCCAGCTGCCTGAGAAAAACGCCGCGTCAGAAAAAGACGATGATCCGCGTTTTGATTTTTACACCCTGCTGCCTGAGCTTGAGGTGCTTATACCCGAAAGTGAAATAAAAGAAGAACAGGCCCGCATCAAAGAGAAAAACAATATCGCCTACATGATTCAGGTCGGCTCATTCCGCGCCTATGGTGAAGCCGACAGCCTCAAGGCACAGATGGCCATGCTCGGCATTGAGGCCGACATTGACCCAGTGTCCAGCAAAGGCGAACAATGGTTACGGGTACGGGTGGGTCCATTTACCGACAAACGCGAATTAAATAAAATACGTAACCGGCTGCATAAAAACAATATCAATACCATGTTAGTGCAGATTAAAAAATAGCGTCTACTTCGAGACTAAACCAGGACGTTTAAAGATTTCACACAGGAACTATTTTTCAGGAAATGACTGACTCCGGCCAACAGCCGTCAATTAGAGTAATCTACTGTCACAACAAATATAGAGAGTACTCTTTGGCGTTTGGCTCTCTTCCAAATTCAATAGCGGACAATTAACTCCTGCGGAAGCAAGTCCATTGAGTTGCCAGGAGGTATCCACTAAAATGGGGGAAGTTCAAGTCCCGCTTTACAAACTTGTTAGGCTTGATTTACCTAAAGCGCTCATGCCACTTGCCACCATTTTCATTTTCACATGCTTCTTCTGTATCAAAGCTTACCTGATGCCGGATATCTTTAATATGAATATCCACTGCACTTAATTTTTCTTTTATAAGACTCCTCAAATAATCGTCTTTATGGTCACTATATGCATTTGATAAATCATTATTGGTATTGAAGATACAGACAACTGAAAGTGATCGGGGGAAATCGCTGTAATTTGAAAAATGAGTTATCCATTTAAATCCAGCCACATCTTCTAGTGCAATCTCACATACTTCAGTAAGAGTCTCCCTTATAGAATTTTCAATTTTCTTGTCAGTTTTTTTCATCTGCTTTGGAGCCTAACGCCTTGCTTCAGCACCTGATTATTTTTACTTACATTTATAAGGTTCTGGCCGACTTACTAAGTAAGATGCTATTACAATGAATAAAACCCCAATACCTGCTAAAATCCACACATTTGTTAAACGATGATACATCACAAGGTAGCTAGCTATTAACATCAATACTGCAAAAATTTTACTAGTACGTGAAACTGCCCCCTTCTGCTCCCAATCAATCAACAGCTTGCCTAGATGGGGATGAGAATATAACCAGCGATGCAAACGATCTGAACCTCTTGCCGCGAACCATGCGGTTAAGAGCAGAAAAGGTACCGTTGGTATACCTGGCAAAAATACACCTACAATTGCAAGAGTCAGAAAGAAGTAAGCTAGTATTAATGCCAGAAAATGCGTCATACACAATCAACTAACTTACGACTCATCATTTACAATAAGTTGGGTCAGATACAACTTTTAGCCATCTTTTATTAATATTAACCTAGCCTTTACTATTAAGTTGTATCTGGCACTGCTTTTTTAATTCCAAAGAATCACGACGAGCAACTAAGATGGGACAAT
>CAMYNQ010000145.1 GCA_947259785.1 uncultured Chromatiaceae bacterium
TTGCCAAATATGTCGAGCTGATGCCAGCCGAGGCAATTCTGGATTTTCTCGATACCACCGAAACCACCTGCCACCGCCAGGCGCATGAATTAGGCCGTGCCATTTTCCGCAAGGAACGGGACATCAATAAGACCCTCCAGATCTGTGGCAACAGCTGCACCAACGCCTGCATGCACGGCGCGATCGGCGAAGCCTTCTCCGACGACCCAATGCAAGATATGGCGGGGGCTCATGGCCATGAACAGAAACATCCAGTCTCTCACCATGACCACCACGCTAAACCGGATATCGATCGGCTGATCCAAAAGATGGAAGGCTTCTGTTATGAAGACCAAATGTCCGACATGCACAAACGCGGCAACTGCGCCCATGCCATGGGACACGCCCTGATGCTCTCCACCGATCACAACATCGGCGACTCACTCAGCGCATGCAGCCGCTTTAAAGAAGAAGGCATGGACTATTATTGCGCGACCGGCGTCTACATGCAGTACGCGGACAACAGCGATGCCAATGGCTCGCGCCCGGGCGATGTGGAACGCTGGGGTTCAAACTACCCCTGCAACCAGCACCCCGCCTACCCTGCCGCCTGTTATCGATATATCGTCACCTATGTTAAAGAAGAGCGTAACTTGGGCTTGGACCACCTGATGGTGCTATGCTCGCAACTGCCAGCCAACGAAAAGATGGGCTGTTTTCACGGCCTGGGCGCCGCCTACACACCGCTGGTAAAGGCCCGCCCCGACATGCTCAGGCCCATCTGCGCTTATGGTAACGAACATGACCAGGCCTTGTGCATTGAAGGCGCAATCGAAAAGCTTGCCGACTTCGATGAACAATGGGCGATGAAGGCCTGCCAGTCATTGGACAAAGATAATCAAATAATTTGCGAGGCCGCAGCCAAGGGCAAGATGTATCGCCTGGACAAACCGACCATGAAACACTACCGAGTCGGTATGCCGTCAAACCAGCATCAGCACTAGACTATTTAGTAATCGACATGATCTTTGCGTAGCCGGTGCGAGAAAAAAACATCAGCCAGGTCACGATACCCAACAGCTTCGCCCCGTCCTCCACCAGGAACTGAAGATCGCTCTGCGCCATCCACATATCCGTAGCGACGGAAAAGGCAAAGAAGCCACAAGCCAAGAGCAACGTAGTGTATTCAAGGCTCAGCAACAAGCGGCCAAACCGAAAAAAATAGATCAGCATCAAGACCACATAGGTGATCATGATGGCCTCTTGTGGAATGCCAAACGATTCGGGAAAGACATATTCATGAAACATGAAAAAATCATCCAGCATCAACCAGCCGGTAAACAGGCCCGACCAAAATAGGAACGCCGGCAACCGCTCCACCCCCGCCTTAAACAAGACATAGGCCGCGAAAAAACAGATCGCCATGGCCGCACACCAAAAGATGATACCGATATGAGAGATCACCCCTACAAAGGGATGGCCGTAGAGGGTAATCGCCGGGTCACGGGTGAAATAGGCCACCGAGATGCCGTACTCCCCCGCCAGACCGTAAAAGGCATAGAGCAGGGAAAACACCGCCAGGTAGAGGACGGTATAGATCAAGGCATGGCGTTTAAGCTGTTTAAATACATCGTTCATAGTCCACCTAATCGGCTGATACCTAATTGCGCTTTAACCAACGCGCCTAAAACGCGCTAACGCCTAATTCACAATCACACTGCCCCATAAAGCCCGTACGATTCAGCGCTGTTTAAAATGGCAGGATTACAATAACATGGTCAACGGCGCGTAAATCATGCGGGAACACAAGCGCCTGAATAACACCATCAACCCTACAGGTATTTTGAGTCCGGCTAACTCAAGGCAGGCTCTTAAACAAATAAAACGATGCAAACAGAACTGGCAGATTTCATTAAAGACACCCAGGTAGGCAAGGAAGCAGACGCCATCCTGCGGAACTGTGTGCATTGCGGGTTTTGCACCGCCACCTGTCCAACCTATCAACAACTGGGGGATGAACTAGACGGGCCGCGCGGCCGCATCTATCTCATCAAACAGATGCTTGAGGGCCATGAAGCGACCGCCAAGACACAAATGCACCTGGACCGTTGCCTCAGCTGCCGCGCCTGCGAAACCACCTGTCCGTCCGGTGTGCAATACGGCCGCTTGCTTGAGATCGGCCGCGAATTTGTTGACCAACGTGTAGAACGACCGCTGCAGGATCGCATCACCCGCAAAGCCTTACTGAAAATCCTGCCCTACCCCAAACGCATGGCACCGCTGCTAAAGCTGGGACAGCTCTTCAAGCCCGTTTTACCTACATCGATCAAACGCATCATTCCCGAGACACAAACCCAAGCGCAATGGCCTACAAGCAACCACAAGCGCCAGATGCTGGTGCTGGCCGGTTGTGCCCAGTCGGTCATCAAGGCCGGCACCAACAATGCCGCCGCAAAGATCCTGGATAAACTGGGCATCACACTAATCACCGCAGCCTCAGCCGGCTGCTGTGGTGCCATCAGCCACCACATGACCGAGCATGAAGCCGGGCTGGACTTCATGCGCCGTAACATCGATGCCTGGTGGCCCTACATCCAAAGCGGCTGCGAAGCCGTCATCGTCACCGCCAGTGGCTGTGGTGCAGTGGTCAAAGACTATGGCGAGCTGCTCAAGAACGATCCTGACTACGCAGAGAAGGCCGCAACGATTGCCAGCCTGGCCAAAGACCCCAGTGAAATTATCGCCGCAGAAGATTTGTCATCACTTGAACTGGATACCCGCAACCAAAAAATCGCCTTCCAAGCTCCCTGCTCATTACAACACGCACAGAAGATCACCGGCGGTGTGGAAGCGATACTCGGTAATTTAGGCTTTGAACTCACCCCGGTACCCGATTCACACCTCTGCTGCGGTTCGGCCGGCACCTACTCCATTCTGCAAAAAGACATGTCGCAGAAATTATTGAACGGGAAGATCAACGCGCTCATGAGTGGCCAACCGGATGTGATCGCCACCGCCAATGTCGGTTGCCACATGCACCTGGAAAGCAAATCGAGTATTCCGGTCAAGCATTGGTTAGAGTTGGTTGCTGAAGGGCTTTAATTCGATGCAGGGTGAATTAGAAATGCGTTTTATTTCGTAATTCACCAAGCATCGCTGTAGCGATTCTATTTTTTACCTGGTAGAAAGGCATGCGGCGGATTACGCTAGGCTAATCCACCCTACGGGCTAGTATATTAGAGAGTATTGCTCTCTGACCCGGTTTTTTGACCCGGTTTTTTGTCGACCCGGTTTTTTGCCGTATCCTACGGGCTGCGGCCCTCTTCATTTCATTGTTCTATCTTCAAGCAACCACTGGTACTGCCTACGACCAGCTGATATCAGGTCAGAAAATGTCATTATTGAGACATTTGGCTCCCTTCGATATTGAGCTGGAAGGTCGTTACCCAATTTTCCGCCTATGACGACAACGTTTATTTGTTGGTCAATTCCATTTTTATGAAAGTCATTTCTATAGGCAGTTGCTTGCTGATAATCTTCAAATACCAACGCATGGCTAGGTCTCTTAAATTCGATGAGCAATCTCTCACCATTCAGATTTTCAGTTAGAAACAGATCAGGCCGCTTTTCAGCTCTATCACCTTTGTATTTCTTTCCGAGATATTCTTCAATCTGACGTTTCAGTGTCATATTTGAGCTAAATAAGCTGTACTCGATACCAAAAAGCCATAGGCTACCTTCAATCGCTTTATGGACATGTGATTCTAGTGTCTCAGGCCGTGAGCATATTTCTTCTAAATAATTTAAAAAATCGAGTCTATTATTAGACTGCTCTACCACCAAAGCCATTTCAACAAAGCCGAACTCTTCCAAAGCCTCGGCAAAACGAGATACTTCAGAATGGCGGGCTGAATTGATATGCTCCAGTACTATTCTATAATCATTACGCTCTAAAGCATCTAGAAGCACATTTACAACGGGCTCTAGCTTGTCTTCCGGTTCTTGGTAAAAACGATCTAAAATCTTTTTGATTGCTTTATCAGCAAATTCACGCCGCTTCTCAGGAAGCTTTGATATGCGCTCTAATGCTTTCTTACGCAGCCTTGCTTGAGCCAAGTGCATTTCCTGGCCGTAAACACTCTTCAGCTGCTCCCGAAGGATAGGCTGAATATTTTCGGTAAGCTGACGCTCGGTAGCACTACCCTCGATCAAGGCTCCCCAGTCAGCTGTCACATCTTCTGAGCATCCCGCCAGATCAATCTCACCGAAGCACTTGTCCAATAGCTTTCTGGGAATATCATCTGCTTGATCCAAACCAAAAAAGCTTGGTTCTCCTACAATCTTGCCGTCTACACGTATGGAAATTCCGGGTTTACGCAATTTACGCTTCTGATCACTTACCGTGCAGCGCAGCTTGGCTGCACCTAAGCCCGAAGTTATAGTTTCTTCTTTATACTCACCCTGAAGATCATCAACACCTAATGGCTTTCCATTTATAATAATATTGAAGTCATTCTCGCGACCGTATTCAGCAATTAGTAGTTGCTTTAATTTTTGTTCTGTAGGAAAACGTAGATTTTGATGTAGATGGGATAGAGTAACTCGTGTGCCAGACGACAATTCACTACTATCAGACTCGCGAATCTCCAAAGGCATATCTGGTAATCCCTCGTAGCTTTCCAATAGCTGCTTGTCGAATTCGAAAGCAGAGCACCTACTTCTCGCCCATGTTTCCACCTTCATCGATGATGTAATCATCAACCCCGCAAACTTACCGATTCCTTTCCTACCTTTTACTCGCCGGCGTAAATTTGGTGAATAGTCACCACTGCGATCACGTCGATTTCTAGCGATATTGAGATACTCACTCTGCAGCTCGTATATTGTCATTCCAGTTCCGTTATCCTGAACAACAACAGGTGAGTCACTTAATGGGAGTGGTAAAGAAACCAATACTTCTGTTGCCTCAGCATCCCATGCATTATCAATAAGCTCTTTTAGAGCTTTTTCTGGTGAGCGGTAATTCTCGCTTAACAAAAATGCTAATCGTGTATCAATCTTGAAAGATTGCTGATTCATTGATGACAATCCTCAGTATTTTGTTGTTAGCAATCAATAGGAGTAGATAAGTCGCTTTCACGTCAATCTGCCAATGTCCGCAGTCGAAAACAGACAAACCAGCAAATGCGAACACTTTCAATTACGAAGTGAAATAATGAACGATGGACTATCTTAGAGTTGGCTGATCTAGCCACGGTGATACCCCCATATCATTTACTCGTGCCTTTGGTTAAACCTAACAGAAAAAAGGCATTGTCTCCAGTGTGGTTTCTTTCTCCTTAGAGTGTAAAGACGTTGGCAACGCGTACGGGTGTCTGACCAGCGAACAAACCTTCGGTAAGGTAGTCGTAGAGGTCTAGGGTATTTTCTGAATCGGGTTATTCATGGTACGTGCAGTTTTCGCAAGCTTGCCACGATGCGACTTAGGCTTAGTGGGTTTATTGAAGAGATCAGAGCCTTGGTACTAAAGTGCATTCTATCCCCCCTCCCTTTACGGGAGGGGGCTAGGGGGAGGGTGAAAACTCGAAACTTGGTGATAATGTTTGGCCTTGCACCCCCACCCTAGCCCTCCCCCGTCAAGCCATGTAGGGTGCGCACCGCGCACCTTCCTATCATTAATCCACCACACGCCCTCTAAATTCCGGTACTAACTGAAACCCGTCCCGTTTTTCGCCGGGTGACCACCGAACCTCCAATGGTGCGCAATGCGCACCCTACGCCCACATTCGGTGATGAAAAACCGGGTCAGAGAGCAATATTTCCTAATACAGCAAATGTTAAACATTCCACCCCCACCCTAACCCTCCCCCATCAAGGGGGAGGGAATAAATATCAACAAAAACCGGGTCAGAGAGCAATATTTCCTAATACAGATAATGTTAAACATCTCACCCCCACCCTAGCCCTCCCCCGTCAAGGGGGAGGGAATAAATATCAAAAACATGTACTCTGCACTAGCCAGACAAGTAGAGAGACAACATCATGCAGAAAACCATCCTCATTACCGGTTCGACCGACGGCATCGGCCTGGAAACCGCCAAGATGTTGATTACCCAAGGCCACCATGTTTTGCTGCACGGACGTAATCCAGCCAAACTGGCGGAGGCGGAAAAGACACTCTCTGCGCTAGCACAGGGAGAACTGATTGAAAGCTATATCGCTGACCTGTCCAGCATGGCGGATGTGGATGTGCTTACCAAGGCTGTGGCTGAAAAGCACGCGAGTCTTGATGTGTTGATTAATAACGCAGGTGTCTTTAAAACACCAAGCCCCATCACGCAAGATGGATTGGATGTGCGCTTTGCTGTCAATACGCTTGCGCCCTTTCTGCTGACACAAAAACTTATGCCCTTGCTAGGGGCTTCTAGTCGGGTAGTCAATCTGTCATCCGCGGCTCAGGCGCCTGTCGATCTCGAAGCACTGGCTGGACGAGCCAAATTGCCCGATGACTTCGATGCCTATGCACAAAGCAAACTGGCGCTGACCATATGGTCTCGCAATCTGGCCTTGTCGCTCAAGCGAAAAACAGGGTCAGAGAGCAATAGTTTCTAATATAGTTAATGTTAATCATTTCACCCCCACCCTAGCCCTCCCCCGTCAAGCCATGTAGGGTGCGCACCGCGCACCTTCCTATCATTTATCCACCACACGCCCTCTAAATTCCGGTACTAACTGAAACCCGTCCCGTTTTTCGCCGGGTGACCACCGAACCTCCAATGGTGCGCAATGCGCACCCTACGCCCACATTCGGTGATGGGGTGATGGGGTGATGTGGTGGGTGTTGGGAAAAACAGGGTCGAAAAACAGGGTCAGAGAGCAATAGTTTCTAATATAGTTAATGTTAATCATTTCACCCCCACCCTAGCCCTCCCCCGTCAAGGGGGAGGGAATAAATATCAAAAGCATGTACTCTTCACTAGCCAGACAAGTAGAGAGACAACATCATGCAGAAAACCATCCTCATTACCGGTTCGACCGACGGCATCGGCCTGGAAACCGCCAAGATGTTGATTACCCAAGGCC
>CAMYNQ010000146.1 GCA_947259785.1 uncultured Chromatiaceae bacterium
ATAGTGATGCAAACGGCATCGTTGATGATCTGCTTGATAATGATAAGGATGGGTTTGCAGATGTTGTAGACACAAATGCAGGTGGTACCGTTCTGCCGATACCGGATACGGATAATGATGGTCTGAAGGATTTTCAGGACCTGGATAGTGACAACGATGGTATTCCAGACTCTGAAGATGATGCGTTGACAATTGTCGACGATACACAGCTCGCTGTTTCAGGTGGTAATGATTCGTTGACGACTGCAACTAATGGAATTGGTAGCAGTGGTCCAGTGTTGTTCATGTTGCTTCTCTTAGGACTGGCGATGAAGGTGAAGCGTAGGATCTTCACGCCATTGTTGTTTGTCCTTGTTTCTAGCGTCATGCTGTCAGTAACGTCTGCGTCTTCTTTTGCTGCGGAAAATGAGATGGATATTGATCAATGGGAAGAGAGTAGCCGTCCATGGAACTGGGTTGATACCTGGTATCTCGGTGCCGACATTGGTCTTTCTGACCTTGATCCTCAGGACGATAGCATCAGTCTTGATGTTACTGACGACAGAAGCCAGGGGTTTCGTCTGCTGCTTGGGTATGATCTCTCGCCCATGTTTTCGGTGGAAGGCTTTTATCTTGATGCAGGTGCAGCTGAGATAAGCCACACTGATCCCACAATCGGAAAACTTGGTGATTTAAATTATAAGGTCATAGGGGCAGGCATTAATTTTAGGCCTTTTTTGCAGGATGAAGATATTGTTCCCTATCTGAAGGCCGGTTTGGGGCATACGCGTAACAGTGTCTCTGATCCTGCTATTCAATATGAAAAAGATCATTCGCTGGGTATCTATTTAGGTGTTGGCGCGGTGTGGCGTTTTTCCGAACAGTGGGGGCTGAGTGCTGAAATTGCCAGCTACGATAGGGATCAGCTGTTTTTGTCACTGGGTATTAGAAAACGCTTTGGTGGTGAAAACGAAGAGCAAGCACCGCTACTCGACAGTGATGGCGATGGCGTTCTGGATGGAAATGATATCTGTCCGGTAACAGTGACAGGGGTGGCCGTTGATAGCTACGGATGTGAACTGGATTCTGACATGGATGGTGTTGTTGACCGGAGTGACTTGTGTCCTGATACTAAAAGGGGAGCGTCGGTTGATAGCGATGGCTGCTTATTAGATGATGATAAAGACGGTATTCCAAACCGTCTTGATATCTGCCCTCTGACACCTATTGGCGTGCCAGTTGATAGTAAAGGCTGTGAACCTGATGATGACAAGGATGGGGTGGTTAACCGTCTGGATCAGTGTCCGACGTCTGTGGCCAGCGCAGTAGTCGATGCAAAGGGCTGTGAACGGGATGACGACAAGGATGGTATCTTGAACAGCCAGGACCAGTGTCCCAACTCCAAACTTGGAGCCAGGGTTGATCTCAAGGGCTGTGAAATCCCCGAAGTGATTGTGCTCAGAGGGGTACATTTCGAGACTAGCTCCAGCAAATTGAAAAATGATTCAAAAGCCGTGCTTGATTTGGTTGCCGAATCGCTCAAACGTTACCCGAAAATGCGTATTGAAGTTGCTGGTTACACTGACAATCTTGGCTCATCCTCTTTCAATGTTCAGTTATCAGAAAAACGGGCGCGCTCGGTAGCTGATTATCTTGTTTCACAAGGCGTTGTTGCAGATAATTTGACGGCCCGAGGTTTTGGTGCGTCAAACCCGGCTGGGGATAATAAAACAAAGCAAGGGCGAGCGGCGAACCGTCGTGTTGAATTGCATATTCTGGAACCTTAATCAGAGCGGTATTGCGGCTCAATGCAATGGCAGGCTGTCAGGGCTAATCCCTCTGGCAGTCTGTGTCTGCTGAGTTTATTTTATATCAATTGATCTGGCACAATGATTCAAATTCATCAGGGCCTAGTTGTTGCTTATTCTGAATTGGGAATGAGTGCCAACAAGTCAGTCACACCTACATCCAGACCACTTTGCGATAGTAGGGTGGTGACCTGACCGCGGTGGTGCGTCTGGTGATTAAATAAGTGCAGGATCAAACTGCCAAAGTTTTTTGTGGCAGGCTTACCCTTCGCATTGTGATAAGACAGACTGAATACAAGGTCGTTATCGCTAAGTTGCTGGCACCAGTTGATGATGACTTGATCAAGTTGTTTTCGCTTACTGCTTAACTCAGAAAAGTTTGTATATAAAATCTGGCTGAGCGACGTTGGTGTTTCAATATTGCGGACATAATCCAGTGCGGAGTGTGCAGCAGGGTGGTTGGCAAAGCGTTTTAGCCAAACCAGATCACCGACCATGCTGTGATTCAGTGTTCCCAAGATTGATTTAAAGAAAGCGTCTTGATTTATTGTCAGGGCATCATCACTGAGTTGCCCTGCAGTGGCATAGAGCTTGTGGTTCATCCACTGGTTGTATTGACTCATGAGTTGAATGTTGTTGAGCATTTTATGTGCTACTTTATTAGTCTGTCATAGCTCCACGGTGAGCTGTGACAGACTAGCCTGAGATTAAAACAGCGTTGCCGTTATTCTGCATTCATTGATTCAATGAAACTATTTGCCTCGCTAATTGAGGCCTCCATTTCCTTTATCAAACGGGCAACATTTCCCTCAATTTTGGTGAGTTCTGGTTGCAGTGAAGAGATCGCTTTGGCATTCAGGTTGTGTTTCATGAATAAGACCTGGTCATTAAATGCCGCAAGAACAGGCTGCATTTTTGATTCGGCTTTCTTCATGCTGCTGATCAGCTTCTGGTATTGAGACTTGGTATCTCGTAATTTTCGTTCGCTGCTGCGACGTAAATTGACATTGCTGTATTGCTTCAATTCCTCTGACCACTCGGAAAATAGGGCGTTGGCGACATCTTCAATATCGCTGATGTGGTCGCTGACATTTTTCGCGGCTTCTTTACTGTTTTCGTATTTGTCTTTTAGATCTTCGTATTTGTCTTCCAGTTCGCCACCATCAAAGTTGAGTACATGACTGAATTTTTCCAATGCGGATTTAAACTCTTCTTTGCTTTCCTGTTGCGCATCTCGGGCATCTTCAACACGATCAACTAGAATGTCGCGTTTATGTATACCTACCTTTTCCATAGCGTTGTAGTAGGTGCTGGCACAGCCAGAAAGCAATATAGCTGACAACAATAAAATAATGCTATTTTTAATTAACAAAACTGTTTTCATTTGCTTAGGTAACTTATTGGTTGGGAAAGTAGTTGTGCCGGGATATTTATTGATTTTATAGCGTTTAAAACAGAATTACACATAAACAAATGTAAAACTTTGTGCTTGCAGATATTAATAAATATCGTCACTCAGATCTAGTTAATTTGCTATGGTCTATACGGAAAAATCAGCACGGCAGGAAACCGTGCTGAAATGTTAAAGATTTAGGTGTTGCCTATAATTATCTTGCTACCATTATGGGCAGCTTTGCTTACATTCCTTGTAGTTTTTGCTTGTCTGTTGCCGAGGCCTTGTGATTGATTTTGCTAACTATCATGGCCAATTCACGGGTATTGTCTGGTAGATCATGATTGTTTGAAATTTTCACCAATTTGGCTTTATCTGTGGGGCTGACTTTATGCTCCATATTGAGAAGGGCGCTGGCGATACTGCGCTCAGCTGCTGAGCCATCTTCAATAATATTGTTGAGCACCTGTTTATCTTGCTTGCCGGGATGATGGTTGAGGTGCATGACGATTTTGGCCATTTTCTGAACGCTGTCTGATTCGGCTAGGGCCTGACTAGAGAATGGTGCTGAGATTGCAATGCTCAACATGAATGCTAATGTGATACCGAATTTTTTGTTCATGTCTATTTCCTCCGCGCTGCGCAGTTTGTGGCTGGTGCTTATATCTTAGTTTTGTTGTCTGGTATTACAAGATTGCTTTTTGTCGGGTTATTAGTCAGTAATCACATTTTTATCATTCCGAATGAAGGCAATATTGTGCCGAGATTCAGGTGCATGGATTGAGTCTGGGTGTCGAATGACGATTTTCTAAAAATTGTTTTTATTCTTCCAGATCGATCGGCTCGATCCTTCCAGGGTCATGTTTGATAGTGAAGCCATGCAGACAAGTAGTTAAACCCATTGAGGAAGAAAATGTTTCAGTGGGATTTCATATGATTATCAATCAGGAGGCCATCCGCTTGTGCGATGTTGTTATTGCCGAGTGACGCGCTTGCTAGCAAATGCCATTCCTCAGGAGAGGCAACGGCATAACCTTGTGCGTAATCAACGCCAATGCTGCGGAGTCTTTCTTTGATTTCATCATTTTCAACAAATTCAGCAATTGTTTTAATGCCCATAACACGGCCCACCTCGGCAATGCAGGTAACCATTGCACAGTCAACCGGGTCATCAATCATATCCTTGACGAAACAGCCATCTATTTTTAGATAGTCGACAGGCAGGTTTTTCAGATAACTAAATGAGCTTAGACCGCTGCCAAAGTCATCAAGTGCAAATGAACAACCCTTTTCTCTTAATTTAGTAATAAAGTTCATTGCAGAACCTAGGTGGGCAATAGCTGCGGTTTCGGTGATCTCGAAACAGATTCGGCTTGGTTTAACACCCGAACTATCTATTTCGTCAATAACAAATTCGAGAAAGCCATCATGACTAAGGGATTTTCCCGAGAGATTCAGGTTATAGATGGCATCATCATTTTCTATGGCCATCATTAATAGAGATAAATGAATCACCCAGCGATCAACCCCGGGCATGATATTGTAGCGTTCAGCGGCAGGTATAAATGCCATCGGCAGCATATAATTCCCTTCATCATCACGCATTCTAATCAACACTTCATAATGCGATATCGAATCATTGTTATGCAATGAAGCAACAGCCTGCCTAAATAGACGGAAGCGATTATTTTGAAATGCCTCATGAATTTTGTGTACCCACTGCATTTCGCCTTGTCTTGACAGCAATTCATGGTCATCGCTGGTATGGGCAATGATTCTATTTCGGCCTTTATCTTTTGCCATATAGCAGGCCGAGTCTGCCGCACTCATAACCTCATGAATTGAGCCTATCTCTTCACTCACCTGCACAAGCCCCATGCTAGCGCCGATATCAAAGGTCTTTTCTTCCCAGACAAAACGATATTCACGGATTACATTGAGCAAGACAGAGGCAATCTCATAGGCCTTGTCGAGTGAGCAGCCCTTGATAATAAGTCCAAACTCATCACCGCCAAGCCTTGCCAATACATCCGAATCACGCACATTTCTATGCAGAATATGTGTCAGCTGCTTTAACAGCTCATCGCCAGCTACATGACCACAGGTGTCATTGACAACTTTGAACTGATCCAGGTCGAGGTAACATAATACGTCTTCTCTATCCGTGTTCTTGCTCTTTTCCAGGGAGTGATTTAATTGCACTTCAAATTCACGACGATTGAACAGTCCTGTCAGCGCATCATGGCGTGCCTGGTGCGTCATTTGGCGCGACAATTCCTGCTCTTTTGTGACATCGCGAAATATAATGACTGTGCCTACAATCTCGTCTGAACGGTCACGGATTTTTGCTATTGAACTTTTAATTTGATAGCGGCTGCCTGTATGCCCTAGAAGTGTATGACTTGCACAGGAATCACCTGAATTGATATCAAGCGCAAGTTCATTATATAAACAGGGCTCTGGTTCACCTGTCTCAGTGTTTATTGCGACGAATACCTCATCTAGCTGTCGCGCATAGGCCGATTCATTGCTCCAGCCAGTTAGGCCTTCAGCCACTTCATTCATGTATTTAACTCGATTGTCCATATCTGCAGTAATAACACCGTCAGCAATAGAATGGAGCGTGACCTCAGCCGTTTCCTTTTCCTTAAATATTTCGTCTTGTGCCTGCTCGCTGGCAATGGCGTGTACCAGGTCAGACTTCAGCATTTTCCTGATCAGGGAGAAGACAAGCAGGTAAACCATCAATACACTCAACGGCAAATAAATTGGTATATCCCTGAATGAGGTTCCTCTCTGAAATTCGAGTAAGAACGGCTGCATATTTCCTAGATTATTGGAATAGTTAAACTTGGGAAACAGGCTCTCTAAGCCAGTAATTTCGTTTTTAGGGGCATAGTGTATTAACTGTCCTTGTACTTCATCACGACGGTGATCTTTATGGTATAAAAACACCGATGTTTTCTCATTCCTCAGCAAATCGATAACAAATGCCTGCAACTGATTTGCCTCCATAACGGCAGCGAAAACCCCATCAATCTGTGTTAACCGCCCAGGTATGTCCTTAGGGACAATCTTGCCTTTATAGGCTGCCTTGAAGGCAAGAAGTAGGGGCTCTTTGCCAAGCAGTCTAGTCGGCTTTGAAATAACTGTTTGACCTGTTTGTATGGCCTGAAAAATTGAAGATGATATTGCCGGGTCAGATCCTGCATCATAACCAAGTAGATTGACAGAGCGGGGTTCCAGTGGCTCAATAAAAGTTATCGGAAAATAGATCGAGCGTTGGCTTGAATTAACAAGCTGACTACGGTTGTTCTTTTGTTTTATGCTGTAGGCTGCATAACCTTCTTCACGTTTTTTTTCTTCGAACAAATCTCGTTCTTGCGGATCGATACGACTCATATACTGGATCGAATTGATATGTGGAAAATTAGCTAGAATTTCATTTGAGAAGATACTCAGTTCATGGCCAGTCGCCTTAAGCTGAGAATGATGCCAACCAGACAGGGCTGAGATAACGGTAAACGTCGAATTGAACTGTTGTTGCAGCAGCGATGAAATCTGGTCGGCCTCTTCCCTAAACTCTCGTTCGGCGATATTTAATTGAACCTTTAATACTCCCCATAACATTAACAAGGCTAAAAGGCTGCATAAAATAAAGGCGGCCGTCAGACGGACACGATAGGTGGCTAGAAACTGTTGTGAGTGATTTTTAGCCATCAACTTTTTTACTTTTGATTAGAATATATTCCGGTATTGTCACGTTGATATTTTTGACCAAGGTGGGGTTTAACCACAGGTCCCATTTCTGATTTGGGATGATAGGAATACTATCCGCTGAGCGCCCGGCGAGCATCTCCAAT
>CAMYNQ010000147.1 GCA_947259785.1 uncultured Chromatiaceae bacterium
CGACAGATTGGGCAATCCAGCCCAACTACCGTATCATTACGCCCCGTTTCCGGCTTTATTCGAATCGAAATATTATGCTTGATATCAGCCTTGTTGTGTTCGCCTATTTGCTAGGCTCAGTATCCGCTGCCATCATTACCTGCAAGGTAATGGGGCTGCCTGACCCTCGCTCAGAGGGTTCCCGCAACCCCGGCGCCACCAATGTCTTGCGTTATGGTGGCAAAAAGGCAGCGGCCATCACGCTGTTTGGCGACATGCTCAAGGGCCTGCTACCGGTTTTGCTGGGGCACGCCATTGGCGTTGATGCAAGCGTATTGGCGGCCATCGCCATGGCCGCATTCCTCGGCCACCTATACCCGCTATTTTTTGGGTTCAAAGGCGGCAAGGGCGTAGCCACAGCCTTTGGCGTTTTACTCGGGCTAGCCTGGCCGGTGGCACTGGCTGTGCTGGCCACCTGGTTGATCATGGCCAAGGTTTTCAAGGTCTCATCATTGTCAGCTTTGACTGCGGCTGTTTTGACGCCGCTGTATACCTGGCTGCTAGCGCCAGTAAATGTTTACATCAGCCTCAGTATCGCCATCTCGATACTGCTGTTATGGCGTCACCGCAGCAATATCCAACGCCTGCTCTCAGGCGAAGAAGGCAAAATCAAGTCCTGATTAAACCGCTTCGACCTTAAGCCAACCCTCACCCATATCAACAATTTTGACCTGGGCACCCGCTGGACAGTCCTGACCCTGAATAGTCCAGACCATGCCATCGATATTCAGGCTGGAATGGCCGCCCTCTATGCCGCTGACCAGGTTCATCACCCTACCGACATAACTACGATTTTTGAGAATATCCTGCTGCATTTGGATTTTTTGCGTACGCTTCTTCAGGTAGGAATCACTCAACCAGATAAAGCCCGACGCCAAAACCACAAAAAACAGGCCCTGCACCGCAAAATCCACATATGAATAAACACCACTCAGCCCCCCCACCACCACAGCGGCAATACTGGCAGCCATGAACTTAAAGCGGCCGTGCATCACTTCGATAATCAACAACAATGACGCCACAGCAAACCAAAACCAGTGAAATCCAAACGCAGCTATATAATCCATTTCTGTTTCTGGCCGTTTATAACGACCACTCCTGTTAAAATAGGTTGAATTACAGAATTATAACCCTTGTCAGCCCGCAACCCACACATGAGAATTTCGCTTAGCCATGCGTGCCAAACTCATTAAGCTCATCCTGATTGTTAGTGCCAAGCTACCGCTGCGCTTCAATCACCTGCTCGGCAGCCTGCTCGGCAAGCTGTTTATGCTGATAGATAACGAACAACAACGAGTTGCCAGACGCAATCTGCAGCGCTGCTTTCCCTATCTCGGCGACAAACAACAGCATGACCTGCTGCGACGCAATATGCAGGAAACCGGCAAGACCCTACTTGAAAGCGGTCGTGTATGGCTAACAGACAAACCCGATTTTTTTGCCATGGTGCAAGAAGTTCATGGTGAACAACACCTGCAGCAAGGAATGAAGAAGGGAAATGGTGTCATTCTGGCCATTCCGCACCTGGGCAACTGGGAAGTGATTGGCCTCTACTGCTCCTCCCTCTACTCCACGACCAGTCTCTATCGACCACCACGGCAAGCGGGCATAGAGGATCTTATTCGTCACGCCCGTGAACGCTTTGGCGCCAAGCTCGTGCCCACCAATGCCAAGGGCGTGCGCGCCTTGTTTCAGGCGCTGGCCGCAAATGAGCTAGTGGCCATTCTTCCAGATCAAGACCCTCGCGACAAAGGCGGCCAGTTTGCCCCTTTCTTTGGCATTCAGGCCAACACGATGACGCTGTTGTCACGTCTGAGCCAAAAATCCAATGCCACAGTATTGTGCTGCTATGCCGAACGCCTACCCCGCGGCCGCGGTTTCGCCATCCACTTTCTACCCGCGGATGCCGAGTTATACGAAAAGGATATGCTCACATCAGCAACAGCGCTGAATCGAATGGTCGAACAGAGCATCCACCAAATACCGGATCAGTATCAATGGGGCTACAAACGTTTTCGTAGTCGTACAGAAGGGGATAAAGATTTCTACGCAGAACTTTAATTTATAAGCAGCCAGATAAACAAGAACCACTGTCACCAACTAGCGACATTTCATTGCCTTTGATTTATATACATTTCTTTCACATTCACACCAAATAGCGTTGCCGCCAGGCGACACTCGAATAAACACCTGCAATCCACTTTTTTCATAACTTATTGTTTAATAATACTTATTGTCTCTTGGCATGGCGTTTGCTACCAAACAAGCTGACAAGGCATTGAGCCGAACAGTGAGCACACTGTGTATGTCGTTATCTGTAAATATATTCGATAAGGAGAATATGAATGATTAACAAACTGATAGCTGCTGGCTGTTTGATTGCACTGACCTCGACCCCTGTTTTTGCAGAAGAGGCTCATAAAGCAATGGACGCATCTGCTCAAAAGGATATGACGCTAGAATTCAGTGATGTTGATGCAAATAAAGACATGAAAATTAGCAAAGAAGAATTAAGCGCCAAAGGCCGAAATGTCGCGAAATTCAAACAGGCCGATATCAACAGTGATGGTTCGCTTAATGAAGACGAATTTGTTGCTTTCAGCCAAGAAGAAGATTAATAAATCGAATTTGTGGTAACAACCATCATTCGGTGCGTTTGCCGAAAATGGGAACAGATAGTTTTTAAAGAAGTACTCGCTCCCCCTTGGGGGTAAACCGATCCATTGATTCGCATAGTCAAGTGGTTTACCCCCATTTTTCACTCAAATTTCTCTATCAAAACATTACTCTGCGGAATGCATCGGGCGTGTTTGATTAATACCAACAAAATCCTCAAATGTTTTCATCATCAATTAACGATGATTAGAACTCACGGATATACAAAGACTCCTCGCTCACTTCAGATAATCACAAAATTATGGAGTTATATAAAAGATTTGAACTAAAGGGTATCTCTAAAAATTCAATCAAGCAGTTGATGGCAAGGCGAAAACCAACGAAAAAGCGGAGTTTACACGCAGTAAATGAGCATTTTGAGTTTGTTTTCAACGCAGACAGCGCTGCTTCAGTGGATTTTTAGAGGTGCCCTAAAGGGTATATCTCTAAAACCTCACTAAAGCATGCGTTAATAGCCTCGCAGCAAGCTAGCTATATGCCTGCAGGATATATTGAACAGCATAGACGACAATAATCACCATCATCAGCTTCGCCCCTCATGAGTCATGTCGTATAATTCTTGTATTGTAAACAGGGGGCCAACAATGAATAAGACAATTTTCAATCTTGGCAGTGTTACTTAGCTTGTCGGAGCCACATATTAAACGATGGTTATCGTAAACAGATGCCTGTAATTATGAGATGTCGTCATGTTGTACAGTGGGCAATATTTACACTGTGGGGAATAACCATAACCGGATGCACCATCTGGCAACCCGGCCCATTACCACCCACGCCCTACGAGGAACAACAAAGCGAAATCATACGTTTGCAGCAACTTCTAGCGGACAAGGAGCTGGAGATCAGTAGACTACGAGCCCATCAGCAAGATCGTGTAAAGGAGCTGAAGGAAACCACAAGCGAAGCTGCACGCGCCGAGGTTAAGCTGCGCCGATTTGCCACCGAGGCCGATGTCGCATCGCGCCTTGCCGAGGTCGAGGTGTCTATGGAAGTGCTACAGTCCACACTGGGGACAGAACGCAAGATCCCGCTGCAGGGATTGGCGCAGCAACTTCTGGACACCGCTTCGGCCTCCTTCAAACAAAATGAATACAGCCTAGCCGCAGATCTCGCGGCCCAGGCCGAGCAACTCATTGACATGCTCATGGATGATCACTCATTGTCCGGGTTGCGAGAGGCGCCTGAGTCCCTCTTCAAGGTCGCCATCCCACTGAAATTAAAGATCGATAGCAACATGCGCCGCAAACCGCACACCAGCGCAGGTGTACTCGATGTGCTACAGAAAAAAACACCGGTAGTCGCTCGCGCCTATCAAGGACAATGGCTACGCGTACAAACTGCAGATGGAAACACTGGATGGGTATTAGGAAAATTACTCGAACCGCGCTAAGTCGCAACCCATTTCACTAAGCGACCGCAACTGTTCACATCAAACCACGCAGCGCACTTGATTACGGCCGGCACGCTTGGCTTCGTAGAGCATTTCGTCGGCACGCGCAATGGCAGTATATGCCGTATCGTCGTCATCGCAACTGCCTGCAACACCGACGCTTAAGGTCACTGCCATATGTTGATTATTGAAATGATAGGTGTCGCTCTGCACTTGAGTGCGAATTCGTTCCGCCATTTCCAAGGCAGCAGGTATCATCGTCTCGGGTAACACGATGACAAACTCTTCACCACCGTAGCGCGCCGCATAATCTACGCTGCGAATCGACTGGGAAAGCGTCTTGGCCACACTCGTCAGCACCTGATCGCCGGCAAGGTGACCATAGCTGTCATTGAGTGTCTTGAAGTGATCAATGTCCAGCAAGAGCACGGCGAAGGAACGCTTGTTACGTTTGAAACGTGCAAATTGGTCGGTCAGAATGTCATCGAGTTTTTTGCGATTATAGAGCCCTGTCAGGCTATCGGTAACAGATAGCGTTTCCAGCAGCTGATTCTGCTTCTGCAAGGCTAGACTAGCGGCCTCGAACTCTTCGTGACTGTGACGCAGCTTGTCAGTCATCTGGTTAAATACCTGGGTCAAATGGCCGAGTTCATCACGCTGCATCACCGGGAGCTGTATGCTCAAATCTCCAGCAGCGACGCGATCCGCGGCTCCGGTCAGGCACTCCAGCGGCGTGACGATTGAGCGCCCCATTCGCCAAGCCACTAAGCCCACCAATAATGTAAGCCCAGCCATCAATGTCAGGAACATATTGCGGAAGACAGTCCAGGCCTGGTATATATCGGCACGCGCTCTTTCTGCAACCACGATCACCGGCAGTGTCCGTGGCAGCTCAACAAGCCCAAGCATTGTGCGACGCAAATGCCCCTCAAAGGTCATCGGCACACCCTCATGCGCGCGCAAATGCTTCAGCATTTGTGTGTCTATCGCTGACAGTGTAGAAACTCCACTGTGAGTGCCAAGCAATGGCCTGCCAGACAGATCCAGCAACACCACATCTCCCTGAGACACGTTCGCTACATCCATTAGGCGAGGCTGCACTGTGCCCAGATTGACCACCGCAACCAGCGCGCCCAGGATCTCATTGTCCAGCGATAACACCGGCACAGCCAAGGTAAGCGTGGCGGCGGCGTGGGTTTCATTCCAATGGGGCGGGACAATAATGACGCCTTCAGTCGCCGCATTTTGCGGCCAGGCATCAGGCAAACTAATCGCAGCGGTAGTATCATCGCTACTGGCAGCCACCTGCCCAGAGGCGTCAACCACCGTCAATTCCAGCAACGGATCTAGTTTTTCCGCCACCAAACGCAAATAGTGCGGCAATACCTGTGGGCTGCCTACAGCGTTGCCCGATCGCCGCCTTGATTGATTGGAAAGTCCGTTGATAACCGCGTCGGAGCTGGACAGTGCACGCACCCCTTCTATTCGCTCCTTAAGCCAGTACTCCAACTCACGACTGACATCACCCGCCAAAGTGCGCAGTTGATGGCTAACATTGTCAGCGATCACCGTCTCATTCTGCCAAAATGAAAGCAGCCCCAAGCCCACTGAGGGGATAAGTGTGGCCAGAATAGCGAAGATCAGAATTTTGCTCTTGATGGTATTTAACAAATCACATCACCCTTTTTTACAATGGAATCCCGACGGACACACAAATGAGTATACAGGTACTCTTGCAAGAGAAATTATGACTATTCAGCTTTTAAATTATCAGTGCGGATTGGCAATATTCGGCACTCACAACAGCAGTCTAGATATCATCTATTATTCATCCACGTCCACTAATAACAATTGTTGCCCATCAAATGGGGTTTTCAAGATATTTAAACACTGAGGCGAAACAATCTTCCCCCCCAATTGTGCAGCGCTAAACCTAGAATAATTAACATGGCCCCGCTGATAATTTCCGCGTTCAAGGGTTCTTGGTTAAAGCAGTACCCCAAGGCCAAGGCCAGCACTGGCGTAATCAAAGTCAGCAAGGCAATGGCACTGGCAGAGACATGCCTAAGCGCATAATAAAACGCGATAAAACCCACAACCGACCCCATCACACCGAGATAAACAATTGAACTGATGGTTTTCTCTGACATGACTTCTGGCAGTTGGCCATCAAACAAAAACCAGGTGCAAAGGTAAAGCGGCACGGCCACAGATAACCCACCCGCCGTCACTGACAGTGCCGAGATCTCGGCACCAATACGCTTGACCCAAACCATGCTCAGCGAATGAATCACCGCCGAGGCGAATACGGCGGCAACGCCAGCCACTGCCATTTCACTGAGACCATCTTGTGGATTAAACACCACCAATAGACCAACAAAACCGAGCACGGCACCCAGCAACTTGGCAGGCTGGCGCAATGAATCACCCAGCACTATGGAGCTGATAAAAAAGGTCAGCATCGGCAACAACCCATACACCACGGCCACCAAACCGGAGCTGATGTATTGCGCACCCCAGTAGACACACATCATGGCGAAATACAAACCCAAACCTGAGGCTAGGTAAGTGTATCGTGCCGCACGATGCCACTTAAAGGGCTGACGTAACAGTGCAATCAAAGTTAGACAGATCGCTACACCCAGCAGCATGCGCGCGCTGAGGCCGAATAAAAAACCGACCTCCTCGCTGCTCCACTTAATTGCCAAGGGCGTGGTTGACCAGATCAAAACTATCCCCATTAATGAGGCAGGCACTGACATTTTCGATTACTCCTTACTTTTCATTGCCACAATAAAAAAGGCCGCAGATTTTTTAATCTCTGCGGCCTTTATGAAAAAAATTATTTTAGAAAAAACTAATTCAACTCATTCCAGAACGCGCAGACGGTAGCGCATGTGGTCGCAGCCAC